>CALXUY010000087.1 GCA_944391805.1 uncultured Clostridia bacterium | reverse complement strand
CATTGGATTTTCCTTTCTTGGTTTACTCGTCATTTACCATTATAAAGGTTTTTTCAGTGAGTTGCAATCCTTTTTTCCCTTTTTGCCTCTCTTTTTCTACTCGTTGCACTTACTATTATAATCCAAGGCTGTAAACTTTTCGGCAATTTCTTGACAACCTTCTCTGTTCGTGTTATAATGTAGGAAAGCGGAGCGAAAGGAGGCGGAGCCATGCTGTTTGCCGCAGATATCGGGAATTCCAGTATCTCGTTCGGCGTGTTTGACGACGGCGGGAGACTGTTGCTCAAAAGCAAGGTTGAGGCGGTCAAGGCCAGAAGCGCGGACGAATATGCCGTGCTGTTCCGTGACATCCTGAGCCTGTACCGCTTTGATTCGGCCAATATCAGTGGCGGCATTGTCTGCTCGGTGGTTTCTCCCCTGACCGGAACGGTCTGTGCGGCGATCGGGCGGCTGTTCGGCATCCGGCCGATGGAGGTCGGCCCGGGTGTGAAAACCGGACTGAACATCAAAATCGACCTGCAGGCGCAGCTCGGAGCCGACATTGTCGCAAACGCCGTAGCGGCCGCGGCACTGGCGGAGCCTCCGCTGGTCATTGTTGATTTCGGCACAGCTACCACCTTCACGGTTATCAACCGGCAGGGGGTGCTGGAGGGTGTGGTCATCTGCCCCGGCGTGCGGGTTTCGCTCGACGCGCTGGCGCAGAGCGGCGCGGAGCTGCCCGACGTTTCGGTTGCGCCGCCCCGGCGCCTGATCGGCAAGAACACGCAGGATTCCATGCGCGCCGGTGTTCTCTACGGGCACGCGGCGATGACCGATGGGCTGATCGACCGCATCCGCGGGAGCCTTGGCGAAACACGGCTGACCGTGATTGCCACAGGAGGCCTTGCCGACGCGGTGCTGCCCTATTGCCGAAAGCAGGCCGAGCATCTGCCCGACCTGACCCTGACGGGGCTGTACTTGATCTGGCTCAAAAATAGGAGATGAAGAACCACGCGTGGGCGGGCCGCTGCGGCGCTTTCCGGGGGAAGGGGAAGGCGGAGCGGGCGGCACCGCGGAAGTCCGTCCCGGGAGTGCCCGGGCACGGAGGACCTGCCGCGCAGGGTTGTTCATATATATCAACAAGCGTTGCATCCGCCATGGGCGGAGCGACAGCAGAAAGAGGTTATTTATGCAGAACGCACGTCATTCCAAAACGCTTCGGATGGCACAGTTGGCCATACTGATCGCAATTATGCTCATCTTTGCCTTTACCCCGGTCGGGTACCTGCGGGTCGGGCCGGTGGCAATCACCTTTATGATTCTTCCGGTTGCCGTGGGTGCCATCGCGCTCGGTCCTGCGGCCGGCGCGCTGTTGGGCGGCGTGTTCGGCCTGACCAGCTTCATTCAGTGCTTTCTCGGCGACCTGTTCGGCACCTTTGTGCTCTCGATCAATCCGGTTTTCACCTTCCTGATGTGCATGGTTCCCCGCATTCTGTGCGGCTGGCTCTCGGGCCTGCTGTTCCGCGTGCTGAACAAAATCGACCGGACAAAAATTGCTTCCTATTTTGCCGCCAGCCTTGCCACGGCACTGCTCAACACGGTGCTGTTTGTGCTCTGCATCGTTGTAATGTTCTGGCCCAACCCGGACTTTGTGCAGGGAATGGTGGATTTCGGCATGACGACCGACACGCTCTGGCTGTTCATCGTCGGCTTTGTCGGGCTGAACGGCGTGATTGAGGCGGCGGTCAACTTTGTTGTCGGGGGCGCTGCCGCCAAGGCCGTGGTCAGGCTGGTGAACAAATCGAACTGAGCTGCCGGGCGCACCGGATTATGCTACGCCGGACTCGCGGGAGCTCAGCTGCCGGAAGCATCGGAGCTGAACGAACGGAATCACCGGATCGGGGGAGTGGAATGGTGACACAAAAATACCCGCTTCTGGCGGTGGTCGGTCCCACGGCGAGCGGAAAAAGCGGGCTTGCCGTGGAGCTGGCGAAAGCGCTGGGGGGCGAGGTTGTCTCCTGCGACTCGATGCAGGTCTACCGTGGGATGGACATTGGAACTGCCAAGCCGACCCCGGCGGAAATGCAGGGGGTGCCGCACCATCTGCTTGGCATTGCCGAGCCGAACGCTCCCTTTACCTGCTCCGATTATGTGCGCGTCTGCCGCTTGGTGATCGCGCAAATCTGCTCCCGCGGCCGGCTGCCGGTGCTGTGCGGGGGAACCGGGCTGTACCTGGAGCGGCTGCTGTTCGGCGGCGCCGAGCAGGAGGAAACCGCCCCCAATCCGGCGCTGCGGCAGCAGTGGCAGGATTACGCCGCTGTTCACGGCGCGCACGCGCTGCATGAGCGGCTCGCCGAGGTTGACCCCGAGAGCGCGGCGGCGATTCACGAGAACAACATTCCCCGCGTCGTCCGCGCGCTGGAAATTTACGGCTCTACCGGAGTGCCGAAGTCCGAATGGGACCGCCGCACCCGCCTTCCCGAGCCGGAATACCGCGCGTTGGTGATCGGGCTGCGCTTTGCCGACCGTCAAAAGCTCTATGCACGGATTGAAGCCCGCGTGGAGCAGATGCTGGCGCAGGGACTGCTGGAGGAGACGAGGCAGCTCCTTGCGCGGGGCGTATTTGCAGCCAATTCCACCGCCGCACAGGCCATCGCCTACAAGGAGCTGATGGGATATCTGCGCGGCGAGGAGCCGCTTGAGAGCGCGGCCGAGCGCCTCTGCCGTTCCACCCGCCGCTACGCAAAGCGTCAGATGACATGGTTTTCGGCAAAGCCATATGTGCGCTGGATTACCGTCGACGAAACCGACGACCCGCTCCGGGAGGCGCTCGACCTCATCGGGCAGGAGCGCTTCGCGTAGCGGCGCGGTTGCAGGTGTGCAGCCGGGGTTCGGCGGCAGGGGGATTCCCGACCGGGTGGCCGACGTACTGATGGCGGAGCATCGCAGATGCCGGCGGCGTATGTGTCAAACATCATCGGGGGCTTGCGGCGGGTTCCCATTCCCTGCATGCTTGGCCGACGGAGTGTCGGCGTGCGGGCCCCCTCCCTGCCGCGGCGTACATCCTCCGTTCCCGCGGTTTCGATGGCGGAATGCGACAGCGGACCGAACCGGTTCGGTTCCGCATTCCCTCATCCAAACGGCCGGAACCATTCCGTATCCGTCAGAAAGGAGCAGTAATGAAACGAAAGACCTTCCTCCGCACGTATTCCGGCAGAATCGTGCTGACCTTTCTGCTGCTCTGTCTGATCGTTTACACCGTTTATCACGCAGTGGGCAACACCTCCGGGAGCCTGATGACCACTCCGGTGCGCCGGGTGACCGATACGCAGCTACTGGGAGGAGAGGCGTGGCTCTTCCGGAACGAAACGCTGCTCACGGTTCCCGAGGCGGGGCTTGTAAACAGCATTGCAAAAAGCGGCGAGAAGGTCGGCAAAAACGCGGCGCTTGCCGAGGTCTGGGTGGGCGCCCCCGAGGCCGAGCTGGAGGCTCTGCAGGCCAGACTGGACAGCATCAACCGCACTGTGGAGGTGCTGGAGAACAGTCTCCTGCCCCCGGGCAGCTCGGTCTCGCAGGCGGACGGCTACCGCAGCGAGGCGATGGACGATCTGCTGCAGATCCGTCTGGCCATCCGGGAGGGCAACTGGAGCCTGATCGCGGGGCTTGCGGATGATATGCTGACCGCGCTCAACCGCTACGGGGCGCTGACCGACTCGGAGGAGGAGATAGAGGCCGCGCTGGACGCAGCCGAGCAGGAACGGCAGAGCCTGCTGACCGGCACCAAAACCACCCTGAGCAATCAGCTCTCCTCGGCCTATTACTACGACCACACGGAGGTGGACGGCTACGAGACGCTGTTTACCGCCCAGGCGCTGCAGAACCTGACCGCCGAGAGCTTTGCCGAGCTGAAGGCCTCCGAGCCGACCTCCCCCGAGGGGCAGTTTGTGGTGGGAAAGCTGTGCAGCGACTATAGCTGGTACCTCGCGGTGGATTTCCCGGACGGAGCAGGGGAGCTGTTCGAGCAGGGGGTGCTTTACCGCTTCCGCTTCCCGGAGAGCGACGGGATGGAGCTGACCCTGACCTGCGAGCGCATTCTCACCGGTCTGGAGGGGGGCACCGTCGCGGTGTTTCGCTCGGACGTCACGCCGCTGGGCTTTCATTACCTCCGCTCCCAGCGGGTAGAGATCACTGTGGGCAGCAGCAACGGTTTTTATATTCCGCAGCAGGCCTATACCGTTCTCAATGGTCTGCCCGGCGTTTATATTTTTGAGGAGAGCACCGTGCAGTTCCGCCGCATCGAGGTGCTGTATGAGGGGGACGGCTATCTCATCGCCGCCGGGGAGGATCCCGACTCCGAACACGAGGTGCCCTATCTTGCGCTCAATGATCTGATGATTACTTCAGGGAAAAACCTGTATGACGGAAAGGTGTACCAATGAACCGGTTTGCATATATGGATCAGAATGTTGCCGGCATCCGCGCGCGCATCCGGGCGGCGGAGGAGAGAGCCGGAAGGAGCGGCGTGGAGCTGATCGCCGCGGTCAAGTATACCGACGCTGAGCACATCGCCGAGCTGAAGCGGCTCGGCGTCTGCGACATCGGGGAGAACCGCGTGCAGCAGCTTCTCGAGCACTGGGAGGCGCTGGACCGTACCGGGCTGCGCTTTCATTTCATCGGCAAGCTGCAAACCAACAAGGTCAAATACATTGCCGACAAGGTCTGCATGATTCACTCGCTCGACTCGCTGCGCTTGGCCGACGAGATCGAGCGGCAGATGGCAAAGCTGGGGCGGCGCATGGATGTGCTTGTGGAAATCAACAGCGGGGCGGAGGAGAACAAGAGCGGCATCTCGCCTGCCGATGCGCCGGAATTCTGCGCGCGGCTGGTGGATTACCCGCACCTGAACCTGCGCGGATGGATGACAATGGCCCCGAAATGCGAAAAAAAAGAGGATTATCGAAAATATTTTCGGGAAACTTACAAACTGGGTATTGACATTTGGGAGAAAAACATTCATAATATAGGCAGGCCTGTTTTTTCAATGGGAATGTCGGATAATTTTGAGGTTGCCATTGAGGAGGGCGCCGATATGGTGCGCGTCGGGCGGGCGCTGTTTGCCGTGCCGGAGGCTACATAAGATCGGTTTTGCGAATACGATAGATACGGATAAGGTCCGAAAGAAATAGAGAAAATAACGGAGGAAAATCATGAACCTGCTGAAAAAGTTTATCAGAAACGACAACGCCGATATGGGCGAGGACGATTACGACGACCTGTACAGAGGCCCGGATGAGGACGATATTCCGGTGCAGCTTCCGCAGAGCGACACCCTGTCCGATCTGGCGTCGCTCAACAGCCCGGCCCGCAAGGAGCCGGAAATTCACCCGGCCTCGCCCGATAAGGTTTCGCTCAAGCTGCTGCAGCCCAAGAGCCATACCGAGGCCACCAAAATTGCCGACAAGCTCAAGGAGGGCTGTATCGTCCTGCTTGACATCAGCAATCTGACCAAGGAGAAGGCGCTCCGGCTGGTGGATTTTCTGGCCGGCGTGGCCTATGTGCTGGGCGGCGAGATGATCAAGACCAACAAAAATACCATTGTGGTGTCCCCCTCCGGTGTGGACATTTCGGGCTTTATGCAGGAGGAGCCGGCTCCGGCAGAGGAGCCGCCCGAGGAGGAAACCTACGAGGAAATTGAGGAGCTTCCGGAGGAATACGAGGAGGCCTGAGGGGCAGTGGTGTGAGCCGTGCGGCGGCGAACCGTTGGAGTATGGATGGAACCTGCGGGTACCCGCCCGTGCGGCAGATTTGTGCGGCATGCGGCAGCCCGAAAGGATGTGCGGATCTGCGAGGTGCGGCATGCGGGCCGCTGCCGCAGGACGTGTCCTGCAGCGTGCAGCCCGTAAGGTGGGAACTGCAAGACGGGAGGCGCAATGCGGCGAAAGTACCGGAGAAAGGCGCGGGTTCCGCTTGTGTCCGGAGGCCGCACATCCTGCGCCGCCCGGTACGCCGGCCTTGCTGCCGCTCATGCAGGAATGGGCGGCAGCATCCGCTTTCCTTTATGTTGTGTCTGCCGGATGGTAGGCAGGCAGCTTTTGCTCTGCCGCTTGCGTGCTTCGGCTCGGGCGCGGAGCTGTCGTCATCCGTGGCTGTGTTCCGTCGGTAAATGCGTTCTTGGGCTGACTTTCTGTCATTCCCCGGGAGGATAAGGAGAAATGTTGTTTGGAAGAACTGCTGTACTTTGTCAGGCTCACGCTGCGGTATCTGCTCTGGGTGCTGGATCTGGCCATGCTGCTGCGCGCCATTTTTTCATGGATTGATCCCGAGCAATCCAACCGGTTCTCGGCCTTTTTGTATATGGTCACCGAGCCGATCATCATGCCCATCCGCAAGCTGTGCTACAAAATGAACTGGTTTCAGGGCACTCCGCTGGATGTTCCGTTCCTCATCACCATCGTGATCATCATGGTGGTGCAGATGTTTGTATGAGCGACCGGAGCCGGGAGGCCTCCGGCCTGCTGGAGGCGCGTCTGAACGATCATCTTGCCCGTGCCGGGCGTGGGAGCGTGGCCGTGAGCCGCTTTCTGACCCCGGGTGAGAGACGGCAGGCCGAGCGCTGGCTGACCGCGCACGGGGTGCGCGCGCAGGCGCGTTTTTGGGGCGGATATTCCGGCGCGGAACGGCAATGCCTGTTTCTGCTGCCGGATTTTTATCTGGATATGCCGGAGCTGATGCCGGCGGAGGGAGAAAACCCGGCCGGCACGATTCCGGACCCGGAGGCCGACGCAGTCACCGCGGTTCGGATCCGCGGCAGCGGCTTCCGCGTGCTGGCGCATCGCGATTATCTCGGCTCTCTGCTCGGGCTCGGGCTGGAGCGGGACGCGCTGGGGGATATTGCGGTGCAAAACGAACACGAGGCCGTGGTGTTCTGCACCCGCCGCATCGCGGCGTTTCTGCTTTCCAACCTGCAAAAGGTGGCGTCCGATCCGGTGCGCTGCGAAGAATATACGCCCGACGCACGGTTTACCGACGGGCGGAGCTACCGGCCGATTGCGGATACCGTGGCCTCGCCGCGGCTGGACTGCGTGGTGGCCGCTCTGACCAATCTTTCCCGTGAGGAAGCGCAGCGTGCCGTGCGCACGGGACTGGTGGAGGTGGATTTTGAGCCGGAGGACCGCGTGGACCGCATCCTGTCCGCCCCCGCGACGCTCTCTGTCCGGGGGCATGGGCGCTATATTCTCCGCGCCTTTGAAGGGGAAACACGCCGGGGGCGTCTGCGTCTGCGCGCCGATCAACTGGTGTAGGGACGGAATCTCCGCCGGGGACGGGACGGCCATCGCGTTCGCCCTCTGTTTTCCGGCCGCGGACGCTGCGTTTGCAGCGCTTTTTCTGTGTGATGCCGGACTTGCGTGCTTTCGATGCACCTGCGTGCGTCTGATATGCTGTTCCAGTGCATAGCGGCCGCGCTCTCCACATCTTTTCCCGTGCCTAGGCGCGCCTGTTGCCCGGGCGACGTTTGCCCGGAGCCGCTGCGCCGGGCAGCCGGCAGAACGGATTCCGTACCCCGGCCGCTCCGGTCGGGCAGTACCCGCAGCGGTTACATGATACCGGAAAGGAAAAACGGATATGAAAAAAACAACAAAGCCAACGCTTGATAAAAAGCTGATTGCCGCCGTGCTGCTGATCGTGCTCGGAGAGGGGCTGCATTGGGCAACCGAACTGTTCGCCGGGGAGGGGAACAGCGATTTTTCGGACTTTGCCTCGGGACTGCTGCTGGGGCTGGCGGTGGGGATGAAGGTTGTCGGCATCGTGCTGCTGGTGGTCCGCATTGTACGCGGCTCCGGCAAGGCGGAGGGAGCGGAGGATCAATCGTCCGGCACAGGCCGTCCGGAATGAGCCGTTCAGGCGGCCCGTGGATGCTCACGATGAGAGGAGAGAACCGTGCAGCAATATCTTGAGCGCTTTCGTCTGCCGGGTGAGGCGGCCGAGACCAATTTTATCCTTGACCACCCGATGACGCAGATGACCTGTTATTCCAACAATATTTATCCCTTCCGGCTGTTTCCGGGCAAGCGGCTGGAGCGGCTGTCCTTTGCGCCGGTCACCATTTTTTACGGGGGAAACGGATCGGGCAAATCCACCCTGCTCAACCTCATCGCCTGCAAGCTGGAGCTGGAACGCGCGGCCCCATTCAATCACACACCGTTTTTTGACGAGTATCTGAAGCTCTGCGATGCGGAGCTGACCTTCGGGCGCGGTGTGCCCAAGGGCAGCCGCATCATCACCAGCGACGATGTATTTGACTATCTGCTGGATCTGCGCCTGCTCAACGAAGGAGTGGACGCCAGGCGCGAGCAGTTGTTTTCCGAATACGAGGAGGCGCGCGGCACGCCGTTCCACATGCGTACGCTCGGGGACTATGAGGAGCTTAAGCGCCGCAACGAGGCCAAGCGCTCCACCCGTTCGGCATTTGCCCGCCGGCGGCTGCCGGAGAATGTGTGGGGCAAATCCAACGGCGAGAGTGCCTATGCCTATTTTACCGAACAGATTCGTGAGAACGCCCTTTATCTGCTTGACGAGCCGGAAAACAGCCTTTCGGCCGAGCTGCAGCTCGAGCTGGTGCGCTTCCTCGAGGATTCGGCTCGCTTCTGGCACTGCCAGTTTGTTTTTTCTACCCATTCCCCGTTTCTGCTTTCTGTCCGGGACGCGAGAATCTATGATCTGGATGCGGTTCCGGTCGCCGTCCGCCCCTGGACCGAGCTGAAAAATGTCCGTGTATACAGGCATTTCTTTGAGCGGCATCGGGAGGAATTCTGAAGCGCGGCCCATTTTCCGATTGAGCCGAGAGAGGCGAACGCTTGAAAACCAAAAAATACGGGGCCGAGCGCCCCGTAACGGATGGTATTATGTAATTTTTAGCTCCTGCTTCGTTGCAGCGGAACAGTGCAGCCGGCAGGTAAAGCAAGTACATTGCGCCTGCGGCTTCAAAAGTGAAATCATATACGTCAAAATGGAAATGCAGGCAATGATGTCTTTTGTCGCCTCGGGGATGTTTATCATCCCTTTTTTTCGTATTCCTGTTGGTTTGTTTTGCGAAACGCCGAGGGTGAACAACGGTATTTTTTTACAAAATTGCGGAAAAATACCGACGCATCCAAAAATCCGGCGCGCTGCTGTATCTCGGAGACCGGCGCCGAGGTGGTGAGAAGAAGCTGCGCCGCATACTTGAGCTGCTCCTGAATCAGATAATTTTTGGGGGAAACGCCCATCGCCTCCAGAAAGAGCTTGCGGAAATGCGATTGGCTGAAGTGGCAGGCCTTGGCCATATCGGCAATGGTAACCGATTTCCCCGCTTGAATGGCGCGTGAGAGCAGAATCAGCCCCGGCATAATCTTGTCGGTGGGCAGGTCGGTCCGGTCCGGCTCGGGTTGGTCGCTGTCCAGTGTGCCCAGCTTGACCAATACGTCGAGCGTCTGCAGCAGCAGCCGGTCCTCATCATAGGCTGAGGTGGGGTTGCGAACCGCCGAGAGTGCCAGAGAGGTGAGCATGCGCACCAGCTCCGGATGCTCGGCCGCGGTGAATACGCCGCTGGTTCTGCAGCTGCGGGTCAGCTCCTCCAAAAATTCCGGCTCCGGTTTGATGTGCGGGGATTTGAGCTTTCCCGGTGTAAAGCTGATAAAATGCCAGACCGTGTTGGGCAGCTCGGAAACATTGTAATGCGGCTGCAGTGGAAGCACCACCTGTACGTCTCCTGCCTCAAACGCAATGCTCCTCCCCTCGAGCTGCAGTGTGCCGGAGCCGCTCACACAGAGACCCACCTCCATTTCCTGATGATAGTGCAGGAACGGCATGGTTTTGGATTGGAGATGGAAGATGCTTTCCGAGCAGAAGCTCCAGCGCTTCAGCGGAGGAGATGGTTCAAAAACCTTGGGTAGTTTGGCGGATTGCTCCATGTCAGGTATCTCCTTTCGGGGGATTCTCTTTAATATTACACAAAATCCGGTAAAAAGTCAAGCACTTTTTCAAAATTGAAACCGATTTTTCCGCGATTTGATTGGCAATCATGCTTTTGCTGCTCGAAATCAGCGTTTTTGCATGGAATTCACAAGGAATTCTCCTGTTTTTACAATTTACTAATGCAGAATATTGTGCTATAATACATGATAGAACGGCGGGAAGGATGAACGAATTGAGACAAAATCACAATGATGGTTCGCATTCTTCCGGTTCAATTTTATTATAAAGGAGAATTGAAAATGCTCAAAAAAGGCGCTTCTTGGTTGTTATTGCTATCTCTGCTGTGTTCCTGTTTTTGGATCCTCCCGGCGTCTGCCGAGCCGGCAAGCGATGCGGATGCTGCGGCGCAGGGCTACCAGGCGAAGTATACGGCCTCCGACGGCATGGTTAAATATTTCAGATTTGATGCCGTGGATTCCAATCAACGGAGCACCATGCCCGCGGATGTGCCGGAGGGCGGCACCGTGGAGCTGATTGCCGACGTAACCATCGGCTTTGAGCTGCTGCTCAACGGCAGCTACACCATCGACGGTAAGGGGCATACCCTGACCGGGGCGTTTCGCACCGATGGCTCCGGAGCCGATATCACGATCAGAGATCTAAACGTGGTGTTGACCACTTTGGGAGCGGGCAACAACTATCTCTATCAGCTCAATGCCGGCAACGCCTGCGTCTTTGAGGACTGCACCTTTGCGGTGACGGGTACGCCTGCATTTGCGGTGATCATCCCGCGCGGAGAGCTGACCATGCGGAACTGCGGGTTTATATACACCTCGGAGGGAGCACAGCCGGTATTCCTCCCGGAAAGCGACAATCAGGCGGTTCTGGAGAACACCGCGTTTGATCTCTCCGGTGCACCGAACGCCACAATGGGGCTTGTAGCCGGTGCGGGGAACCGTTACTATAACAGTTGGACAAAGGCGCTGAATGCCGCTTCCGAGGGCGGAACCGTCACACTGCTGGACAACATCACGGTCACAGGAACCGATGACCGCCTGATCGTCAGCAAGGCCATTACATTGGACGGCAACGGTAAGACGGTATCCGGCAGCACCGGCTCCTATCTTGTGCGGTTTGACGCAACCGGAACCATGAAGAATCTGACCGTTCTGCAGACCGGCGCCGCTGCCGCCATGCAGGTCAACGCCGGCGCTACCGCAACGGTGGAGCATTCGGTGATCCGCTGCACGGCAACCACGCCATACGGTACGGTGGTGCTCAATGGCAAGCTGATTCTTGACAACGGCGCGCAGGTGATTTCCGAGGGCAGTGCCGCGGACGGCACCCAAAGCGTTGGCGTGCGCATGAATACGACCGACTCCGAGCTGGTGGTCAACGAGGGGGCGTCCATCACCACGGTTGGCAACAGCTTCAAGGCCAATATTACGAATGAATCGAAAATCACGATCAACGGCGGAACCGTCACCACAGACAGACACATGTGGGAGGCCGCGGGAGACAACCGCTGCACGCTCATCATCACCGGCGGAACCTTTGTCAGCAATCATGCCGCCGATGCGCTGATCTGTGTGTTCGGCAGCAAGGACCAGACCGTCCGGCTGCTGGGCGGCAATTTCACCGCTCCCAAGATCATTGACACCGAAGGCGCCCTTGCCGAGCTGGGCGGCACGGTCGTGCACAACGGCGAAGTGATTTTCAACGAGCCGATGGCTGATGACATCGAAAATCCGAATGTGGATATCCGCCTGCCGGACGGCAATGCGGCCACGCTGGGCAACTCGGGGATCCGCTTTGAGACCCGTGTGGAAAAGGCATGGCTGGACGCCATGACCGAGGCCGGAGTGACCGTTGCGACCGGCACGCTGATTGCCGCCAAGGCATCGGTCGAGGCCGCGGGCGCATTCACCGCAGAGGCGCTTGAGGCGGCCGGAAAGACTTATTTGGACATCGCGAACGAAGGCTGGTACAATGTCGACGCGGAGGACGACTTCTATCAGTTCTACGGCACCATGGTCAACCTTCAGGAGAGCAGCCTGACCGGCGAGCTTTCCGGCATCGGCTATGTGACGCTGACGGTTCCAGGGCTGGGCAGTTTTACCTTCTACGGAGACGAGCTGACCGGCATTGTGCGGGATCTGGCCGCGGACGTCACCGCGCAGGACGACGCGCAGACCGCAGTGCTGAACTTTTTTCGCGGGATCGCCGATTGACATTATGAGCTATCTCGGCGAGGCTACCCAAACCTATACCAATGGGGACGGCTCCATCCTCCGTTCCTATACCGGTAAGAATGATGAAACTTTTGGCAGTGTGTGCGCGTTTGCGCAGGCGCAGGGTTACCTGCTTTATTCGGAGCATGAGCAGGACGGCAGCAGGTTTGCCACCTATTGCCGCGGCGACGAGCTGCTGCACGTTTACTGGATGGCCGACACCGCGCGGCTATGCACGGTCATGTCGGACACGGCGGCCGGGGCGCTGCCCGAGCCTGTGGCGGAAGGCGGCGACGGGACAGCCACGGTCACGCAGCTCTGCCTGCCCCTGACGCAGAACAACAGCTATGCAAACGGCATGGGATACGTCGTCCGGCTGTCGGACGGCAGCTTCCTGATCTGGGACGGCGGCTATGCCGAGCAGGCCGGGCAGCTCTGGAACACATTGGTGAGCCAGAACGGCGGGGAGCAGGGCATTCTCATCCGCGCGTGGGTCATCACCCATGCGCACGGCGACCACTATGGCTGCATCAAGGCATTTTCCGAGCAGTATGCCGGCCGGGTCACGGTCGAGCGCTTCCTGATCGCTCCGGTCAACCCGGCCGACGCGGCCGCCTCCTTTCTGCACACCACCTTTCCGGGCATTGCCGCAAAATTCGCGGGTGCAAAGATCTGCCAGCTCCACACCGGTATGCGCTTCGCCTATGCCGGCCTGACGCTGGAGGTGCTGCTTGCGCCGGACGAACTGTATATCAATGGCGGCATTGCGGATTTCAACAATTCCAGTGTTATCACCCGGCTGTACGACGGGCAGGACAGCATTCTCTTCCTCGGGGACGCGATGCAGGAGGCCACCAACCGGCTGACCTCGGTATACGGAGATACCCTGAAGGTCAACCAGGTGCAGGTGGCGCACCACGGGGTGGGCAATTCAAGCGCGGCGTTCTACCAATCGCTCGAGCCGTCCACACTCTGGTACCCCTGCGGAGAACGGCTCTATGACTGGACCGAGGCGTTTGCCGATAACATCCGGCGCAACGGCGCCGTGCGGCAGGAGCTGCACGAAAGCGGGCTTTACGAGATTCTGCTGCACGATACCACCGCCTGGCTCCGGGTCTGGGGGAGCCGGTCCCCGGCACAGGCATTTGACGTATCCTGACGGCGAAAAACACCCGGGGCGCGTTTCCGAGCAGGGCCTCCCACGGTTTGTTCCGTTTATACGCCAATCCACAACACGTCATAAAATTCATGAAAGGAGAGATGAACCAATGAAATTCTATCGCAATCCAATGATCGAACTGCTCATCCTTCATCCCGGCGACATTCTGACTGAGTCGTCCAATTTCCCTCCGGATTTGCCGGGCGGTGGAGCGGGCGACCATATGGGGGATGACCCCGGCTTGTTCTGATGAAATTGTAGAGAGGAGAAACACAACATGAAAAAGCGACTATTCGCATTCTGTGCGCTCGCGGCGCTGCTGCTGACCTGCTGGATTCCGGTGCAGGCCGCAGAGGATTATGACGCGCTCGCCGTGGCCGAGGGCTACCACGCCCGCGTGGGGGAGGCCGAGGCAGCGTATGACGGCGGAGCGTTTACCGGCTACATCAAGTTCAATAACGATCTGTCGGGCGCCGGCGGGCGCGATAACGCACTGGCCAAAGTGCCGGCTGGCTCAACCGTGACGCTGATTGCCGACGTCACCATCACCACCGAGCTGTATCTGCAGGGGCAGTATACAGTGGACGGCGACGGCCACACCCTGACCGGCGCCTTCCGCTCGGACAGCAGCGGAGCCGACGTCACCGTGAAGAACCTCAACATTGTACTCAACGCCGTCGACGGCGGAGGCTTCGGACGTTACATCATTCAGGCGGAGGGCGGCTGCCACGTCCTGTTTGAGAACTGCGACTTTACCGTGACCGGCGCGCCGCAGTATGGGCTGTTTGTGGTGCGCGGCCATGTGGAAATGGACGGCTGCACGCTGACCTGGACCAATGCGAACGCGGGCGGGAACAAGGATGTGTTCCGTTTGGATAACGGCAGCAGCGAGGTCACATTGACCGACACCGAAGTCACCCTCCCGACCGATGACAGCAAGCTGACCATTGTCGGCTTTTACAATCCCGGCACGCTGGTTCTGCGCGGCGATACCGTTCTGACGGCTGCCGAGGGCAAGGCGATTGTGGTGGGCAGTGCGCTTCCTTCCATCACGATGGATACCTCGGTTGTGGCTCCGGTCACCCCTTCGGATTATCCTGTGACCCGCTACGACGTGTGGGACGGCAGTGTGGACACCTCGTGGTTTGACGAGAGCAGCATTCAGGATTCCTACGAGCTGGACACCGCCGCCAAGCTGGCAGGTCTGGCCAAGCTGATTTCGGATGCGGGCACGGCAAACTGGCCGTATGCCGCGGCGGAGAAGGACGTTACCTTCTATGTCACCATACACCTCAATCTGGCGGGGCTGGAGTGGCTGCCCATCGGCAGCAGCTATGACACCCGCTTCGGCGGCAAGCTGGTCGGCCGGGTCGGCGCCGCCGGGGAGCCGGCAATCATTCAGGGGCTGAAAGTGGTTGGCGCAAACGACAACGCCGGTTTTGTCGGTTCCATCGATACCGGCGGCGAAATTTCCAACTTCATCTTTGAGAGTCCGGTGGTCACCAGCGCCAAAAACGCGGTGGGCGTGGTTTGCGGCTATGCCCGTTCCGGCGGTACCTTTACCGATATTACGGTGAAGAACGCAACCCTGTCGGCCGAAAACGCCAAGTGGGTGGGCGGCATTTGTGCCTACTCCAAATACGGAGCCGATACCTATGAGAACTGCGTGTTTGAAGGCGACATTGTTGCGAGCGGCGAAAGCGCGATGGTCGGCGGTATTGTCGGCAACGCGGTGATCGGAGCTGTGTTGACAAACTGCTATGTTTCGGGCAGCATTTCGGCCTCCGGAGCGACCGATCAGGTGGGCGGCATGGTGGGCGCCATCGACGCCGGCGCGGCTCTGACCATGACCGACTGCCAGTTTGACGGCTACCTGCAGAACGCCAACACAAGCGCGACAGCAAACGGCGCGCTGGTGGGCAGCGTTGCCGCCGGTGAAACCGCTGTTTCGCTGACCCGGGTGTTCCTTTCGGGCGTGAGCGTGGGCAGCGGAGCCAATGCGGCCGCGGGCTACTCGTGGCTGGGCGCCCTGACCGGCAGCGGCAGCGTGACTCTCACCGCCGCTCAGTGCAGCAGCCTGACCCGCGCTGCGGTGGCAGGCAGCACGGCCTCCGGAGTGACGCTGACCGGCGGGGATACCGGCATCACGGTTTACAAGCTCTCCGAGGTGGCGGGCGATAACGGCAAAACCACCGTGGGAGACGCGGGCTGGACCATGCGCACAGGACTGTATCCGGTGGTTGCCATTGCAAGCACCGTCGCTCCCACCGCAAACGCCAACGCCGATTACGCATGGTTCGATTTTGCGGCCGATTCCTCGGACGTGGGCAATTTCAATGAGCTGGTCGGCTTCTCGGTGCTCTCCAAGCTCTATGACTTCGGCGGCAAAACCGTCAATCTCACGGCCGACATCGACGGTTCCTCCAAGCTGGAGGGGCAGGCGCTGGGCGCGGGCGGCGAGCTGAACGAATATATCAGCGCTGTGTTCCGCGGAACCTTTGCACGCAACGGCCACTCCGTGAACAATGTTGTATTTGAGCTGGGCGAATCGGGCAAATATGTGATCACATGGGTGGTTGGCGACAACCGCACCACCGAGGAGTACGGCTACGGCGAAACCCCCTCCTATAAGGGGGAGACCACCCGCCCGGACGACGAGGTTTACCGCTATGAGTTCAACGGCTGGGATGAGGAAATTGTGCCGGTCACGGCCGATGCGACCTACACCGCCCGCTGGAAAAAGACCCGGCTGAAGGATCTGGCCGAAGAGGAGACCGATCCGCCGGCGTCCGACGCCGAGCAGCCTGCCGGCACCGAGGGCGACGGCGACGCCACCGGAGATTCCGAGGGCGGCTGCCAATCGGTCATGTTGAGCGGGGCGCTGCCTCTGCTGGCCCTTCTGGCGGTTCCCGCAATCCTGTGTAAGCCCATATCCGATGCGAAGAAAAGGAGGAACCAATGAAATCGATTCTCGCACGCCTTGTCACCCTGCTTCTGGCAGCGGTGATGCTGCTGGCCCTTGCAGCCTGCGGCAACAGCAATCCGTCCTCCTCCGAAACCACTCCCGTAGGAAGCGACGGAAATCTACCCTCAGACTCAGGCAGTGAGGAAGAGGAAAGCCTGAATATCCCCGAGGGAATGACCTTCGACAACGCCGAATTCCGCATTCTCGCGCGCACCGGCAACGACTATTTAGGCAATGAGCTGATTTATGAGGACGGCGGCACCGGCACCGCGGTGGACCAGGAGGTGTTCCGCAGAATGGTGCGGATCGAGGAGGACTATCTGGTGGAAATGAGCATCAACTTGATTGGTGATGCCGAAATTGACACATGGATGAACGTTACCTCTCTTTCTGCCGGTCTCAATGATACCTATCATCTGGTTGTCAATCATGGCCGGAACGCCACCAGCTATGTTCTCAACGGGCTGACGGCCGACTGGAACCTGCTGCCTTATACCAATCTGGACGCATCCTGGTGGAACCAGGAGGCCAGAGAACAGTGGACGGCTCTCTCGGGCAGTATCTATATGATGACCGGGGACATCAGCTATCTCTCGGTCGGGCAGGCCGTTGGCATGTTCTTCAACAAAACCATCATCAACAATGTGGGGCTGACCATGCCGTATGAGCTGGTGCGCAACGACGAATGGACCTTTGAGGTCTTCCGGGAGTATGTCACCGCCACCGACGCCAACCTCAACGGAGACGATTCGGGTAATCTCGCCACCGATTCCTTCGGCTATGTCACCGGCTGGTGGCGCGGCCCGATGAACATCATCTATTCCACCGACCAGCGCTGGCTGGAGGTCACGCCGGATGAAATCGGCGTCATCCCCAGCGGTGCCAACAATCTGGTCGACGCCTTTGACGACTATTTTGATCTGCTGTTTGACAGCGGCGCCTGCGCGATGGGCGGGGGTGATTACAATGCTATGGCAAAGGCGCTGGAGGAGGGGCGCGCCACCTTCTATGATGAGATTGTTCTGCAGGCGCGGACCTTCAAGCAGACCGGCATCGACTTCGGCGTGGTGCCCATGCCCAAATACGACAGCTCGGTGGAGGGCTATCACACCTTTGTCAACGCGGCCACAAACACCTTTGTGCTCCCCCGGATTGTGACAACCGACGATGCGACCTGCGACATGGCGTCGGTGGTGCTGGAGGCCATGGCGTACTATGGCCAGAAAAATGTGCTGCCCACCTACTACGAGGATATTCTCACCTACAACTCCATGACCGATATGGATTCGGTGGAGATGATGGGCGTAATCCGCGAGGGGCTGATATATGACCTTGGCTACTATCTTGCCATCGGCGCGGGTGGCAACATCTGCGACATCGGCTATATTATGGCAAGTGAAGGAGCCTCCCACCGCAATTTTGTCACGGTGTACGATTCTCTTATATCCCTGACCAATTCCGGGCTGGACGATTGGCTCGATCTGGAATAAGCGAGCCGGTAAACCAATTTGTGCGGCTCCCCGCGCCATTCCACCTTGGCAGCGCCATGCCTGCGCATGACCCGATGGGGAGCCGCATCTGCGTTTGATCTTCGGGCAGGGGATGGAGCAACCCGTCCTCTGTCGCGTTTTTTGAAAGGAGTTTATATGAAACAAATGCTGTTGCGCGGCCTGCTGCTTCTGCTTTGCGGGCTGCTGCTTCTGCCTACGCTGGCCGGCTGCCGGGGCGGGCAGTCTGACCCGGAGCATACCGAAGGGGGCTCCGGTGCCGGGAGCGATACCGATCCGGCCGAGTCCCTGCCGCCCGAGGAGCCGGACAACCCTGGTGAAATCCTCATTGCCGAGGACGGCGTGGTCCACTACCGGGTAATTTACCCGGACGACGGGGGCAGCCTGTTCTACGATTTTGCGAACTCGATTGCAGAAACCATACAGAACCAGGTGAACGCCTCTGCGCGCGTGCAGAAGGAGAGCGTTTCGCAGATCGCGCAGGAGCAGCCCGCCATTTACGTCGGCAGCACCGAGGCGCTCCGCAAGACCGGACTGGACGAAAATCTCGGCTACGGCGATTACCGCATTGCTGCCGTGGGTGAGGATATTTATATTGCGGCTTACAGCTATGCCGCACTGGACGAGGCGGTCGAGCACTTCAACCGCCGCATCCGCAACGGATTGGACGGGGGCAGCATTTACCTGCGCAATTATGCAAGGGAGGAGACGGTCAGCGAGGAGCTGAACGGAATCCCTCTGATCTCCGGAGAGCTGACCGCATGGGGCTACACCGTGGGGGAGGAGGGCTCCTGCGAGGTGGTGGCAGCCAACGCCGCAGAGACCGATTTTGAGGGCTATCTTGCAAGCCTTGCGGCGCTTTCCTATACCGAGGCGGCCCGGCGCAGCACCGACACGGGCGAATATGCCACCTATGTCGGGCAGGAGCAGGCGCTCTACGTCAGCCTGTGCGGAGGAGAGCTGCGCGTGGCTCGGGAACCGGTGGCAACGGCCTTTCTCCCCGCCGCAGGCGAGCAGGATTTTGAGCGGCGCTGCGATACGGTGGGATACCTAATGGGGGTTTACGGCGGCGGTGCCTATGAAAACGGCATGAGCCTGTTCTTTCTGCTGGCCGACGGAACTTTTCTGATCTACGATGGCGGACACAACGAGTCGGACGCCGACCAGCTTTACCGCACGCTGTCCGAGGTCGCCGGGGAAAACGGCCTTGACGGCATTCGTATCTCGGCGTGGATCATCACACACAGCCACAGCGACCATGTCGGCATGTTCCCGTCCTTCCTGCGCAAGTATGGAGGCAGAGTGCGGCTGGAAACCGTGTTCCTCAACCGCACGTCCGCCGAGCAGGGCAGTGCCGCTGCCGATATGGCCGCAGCCGAGCAGACCGTGGTCGACGCGGTGCAGACCTATTCGACCAGCACCGCAATCCGCCGTCTGCAAACCGGGCAGGAGTTCTGGCTGGCAGATGTGCGGGTGGAGGTGCTTTACACCGCCGCCGACCTGCGGCAGGGCTCGCTTTCGGATTACAATGACGCCAACACCGTCACTCGCCTCACGGTCAACGGCAAAACCGTGCTGATCACCGGGGACGCGGCCGCCGGCGCATGGGGAACCATGGTCGGGCGGTACGGTACGGCGCTGAAGTCGGACATTCTGCAGGTGCCGCATCACGGAGCCGCGCCCGGCGGGACCGTGGAGGCATATGACCTGATCGACCCGGACGTGCTGCTATGGCCGGCCGGCGACACACTGTATGCCGCTCTGCTGGCAAGCATGAATCCCGGGCCGTGTCAGCATCTGGTGAATATGGTGTCTGCGGAGAATATTCACATCGCCGGGGTATTGGGCAGGGTCACGCCGTTCCGCTTCGATTGAGCATCCTTTGCATCGGCGATTTTGCACGCTCTGTGCAGCGATTGCATACTTTTTGCAATTTACACATCCATTCATGAATAGTATAATATTAGGAACAAGTCGATTCACCTGCGAATGGCAGGGGAAGGGAACATACAACATGAGCAACAACCGTCAATCAACCGGGGCAGCCGACCGGCTGCTCCCCGATGCGACCGCCGAATGCCGTTTTGAGGGCGTATTTGCGGAGACTGTGGATTTTATTCTGCATCATCAGCTGATGAACGCCGAGCTGTGGAAGAAATTTGCGCAGATGTTCCGGCTGCAGCCGGACGCCCGCAGTGGCTGGCGAGGGGAATACTGGGGGAAGATGATGCGGGGCGCCGCGTGGATTTACCGCTATACCCGCGATGAGGAGCTGTACCGTCTGCTGCGCGGGAGCGTCCGTGAGCTGATCGGCACGGCCGAGTCCTGCGGGCGGATCTCCTCCTACGTCCGGGAGCAGGAATTCCGCGGCTGGGATATGTGGTGCCGCAAATATGTGCTGCTGGGGCTGCAGTATTTCTCGGAGATCTGCCCGGAGCCGGCGCTCCGCGAGGAGGTTCAGGCGGCGATGGAGCGTCACCTCGATTACATTGTCGCCCACGTCGGAGACGGGGAAGGGCAGATCCCGTTGGAACGCACCAGCAGCATCTGGGAGTCGGCCAACTCCTGCTCGATTCTCGAGCCGGTGCTCCGGCTCTGGCACAGCACCGGAAAGGACGCATACCTTGCCTTTGCCGATTACATCGTGCGTGTGGGGGCCAGCACCAAGGGCGTCAGCATTTTTGAGCTGGCTTATCGCGACGAAATGCCCCCCTTCCGCTATCCGGTGGTCAAGGCATATGAGGTGATGTCCTGCTTTGAAGGGTTGGTGGAGTACTACCGCGTCACCGGGGAGGAGAAATGGAAAACCGCCGCCCTGAATTTCGGCCGGCGCATCCGGGAAACCGAGGTCACCGCCATCGGCTGCTGCGGCTGCACGCACGAGCTGTTTGACCACGCTGCATGGCGGCAGACCGGCACCGATTACAGGGGTATTATGCAGGAAACCTGCGTGACCGTGACATGGATGAAGCTCTCGCTCCAGCTCCTGCGGCTTTCGGGCGACCCGGCGTATGCCGACTGCATCGAGCAGTCCTTCTGCAACGCCTACCTCGGCTCGCTCAACACCCATCTTGTCCCTTCAACGGCCAGAAAGCGGGATGAGCAGCCAAAGCCCGACGAGCGGCCGACTCCCATGGTTCTGACCTTTGACAGCTACAGCCCGCTGCTTGCCGGAACCCGCGGGGAGATGGTGGGGGGGTATCAATTGATGCCCGACCGCAGCTTTTACGGCTGCTGCGCCTGCATCGGCGCCGCCGGCGCCGGTCTGATCCCGATGGCGGCCCTGTTGCGTACCGAAACGGGGCTGGTACTGAATCTGTATCAGCCCGGCCGGATCCGTACGCGCACGCCGGGCGGGCAGGCGGTGACGCTGGAAATGCAAACCGATTATCCGTATGGAGGAGCCGTTCGCATCCGGGTCTGCCCGGAGCGCCCCGAGCGATTTTCACTGCTGCTGCGCATTCCCGCATGGAGCGAGCGGACATCGCTGACCTGCGGCGGGGAGCCGGTTCCCGTGGAGCAGACCGGCTATCTGGAGCTGACCCGCGAGTGGAGCGGACAGGTGCTGGAGCTGGCGCTGGACATGCGGGTGATGCGTCAGGCGCCGCCTGCGGGCGCCTGCAATGAGGAGCGTTTCCTCTCTTACCGCCGCGGTCCGCTGATGCTGGCAGCCGACGCGCGGCTGGGCAAGGACCCCGATTCGGTCTTTGCCGTGCGGTGCGACGCGGACGGCTGCGCCGAAGCCGAGCCGGCCGACTGCCCCGAAATTCCGGACGCAAGGCTCTGCCTGCGCCTGCCTGCCGCGGAAGGCGGCACGCTCCGCCTGATCGATTACGCCTCTGCCGGCAAAACATGGGACAACGCATCCCGCTGCGCGGTCTGGCTGGCGAGGGAGTAGGCGAGAGGAAGGAAAAAGACCTCGAAGGAAAAGATAAGACCTCGAAGGGAGGCCCCCTCTTGAAAGACGGGGCCTCCCTTCGAGCTACCCTCCACCGAGAACTTTTCCCGCCGCGTCCCCCTGATTTCGCGCACATGCTCGCAAAGAGCCTTTGCCGGAAGGGGGACGCGGCGGGAAAAGTGTTTTTCGGGAGGGGGTACATGAATTGTCCGAATTGTTCTATTGGTCCTTTGTTGAATTGATTTTATGTAAAACCCAGTTCTCTGCGAGTCCGGCAGCACGGTTCATCAAAACGGTCAATCAGTTTCTTCGCCGGATGCCGGTTCTATCCGCTCCGCAGCGGCTAACCGTTTGTATATCCAGTTGTCTGTAAGATACGCAAGCAAACCACGGGTAATTTCTGCTTTCTGTGCTTCATTTTTGGCGCCGGCAATGGCCTTCAGATACTCGTTCAGATAATGGAAGAAAAAAGCGTAGCAATAAAAGCAGAGCCGATTTTTCTCTAATGTGTACCGAATCCCATTCTCCGCCAGAATAGAGTTGATTTTATCAATTTGCTGTTGCTCGCAAAGATAAATCCATGCGTCGCGTTCGATCGGCGCCAGCATGACAGAATCCCAGTCAACCAGAAAAAGCCGATTCTCATTCAGAATACAGTTTCCTCCGGCGTCACCGTGTGTGATATAAAAGGCGTCAGGATTGTTTTTACAGACTGCGGAAAACCGTTTCAGACGCTCGATGTATCTCGAAATCACGGGCTCTTTTTCGGAAAGTGCTTTTCTCACTGCAGCCGGCCATCCCGAAAGACCTTGCAGATTTTGAAATGTGCGGATCGGCTCGGTATCAAATGTTTCTCTCTCGATGTTCAGCCCGGTTGTTCCCAACAGATAAACTTCCGATAGGCGGCGATAGATCTGTTCCACAGAGCAATGCTCGGACAGCTCGCCCGGAATATATTCAAAAACCGCCGCCACTCCCTGCCGGAAGCCGAAAGATAACCGGCCGTCTTTGGTTTTGATGATTTTGGGAATAAATGAAATTCCGCTGTCGGTCAGATACTGCACAACAGGCAGACTGTTTTGAAAGCTCTTTTTGTGATGCTGCCAATCATCAATCTTTATAAAATATCGGGCGCTTTCTGTCTGCACATTCCAGGTTTCTCCATAAAAGCCGCGCTTTGCCGGGGTGATGCCAAGTATATGAAAGTCATATTCGGACGACAGAAACGCTGCCAATTCCTCCGGATATGCCGGCTCCGCCGTATCCTTTTCACAGGCCCAGCATTCCGCAACGCGGAGCATTTTTTGTCCGGTTTCCTCCTGTCCGATCTGCAGCAGGACAAATGCGGTGGAAACGGTTTGTAAAAACCCCCATTCCCAAATTGCTTTTTCGGGAACGCCTGTCAGGCGGTGGAGGTATGCACACCGCTTTTTTCCGCTTTTCAGCGGCTCTTGCCGGTACTCGTCAACCCATTCCCGCATCAGAACGCCTAAATCATAGGCCTTTTCATATACGATGCCGTCCGGATCGATCAGCTTATATCCCTTGCCCGACAACGTTTTGAGCGTATTCCCGCCGTGAGCGTCTCCGTGCAGCAGAACGAATTCAGAGGGGTTGATGGCATCTTCTCTTGACTGCAAATATGAAAACGCCTGATCGATCACTTCACGGGAGCAAGGATGCCCTAATTTTTCCCATGTTTCTCCGATAAACGCTCTGAACCATGCGACGCTTTCCTTTCCGCCCGGAAGCCCGGACTTTGCGGCGGGAATTTCCCATGCTTTCTGCAATGCGGAGCAGATGATGCGGAGCTGTTCATAAACCGGGAGCCCCAGTTGATTGACCGGCTTTCCCAAGCGCTCCAGCAGACAGGCTTTTCTTGCAGGGTCATATGCGTACAGCTTTGCATATCCGCGTCCGCCTGCGATTTTCAGTGCGGCGATACCGTTGGAAAATTCACCGCCGAGATTTTCAGGCATATCTATTTTCAGAACATACTTTTTTCCGTTCCGGCCGTCTGCATCGGCAACAAAAGCATGTGTGCCGCTGGATAAGGCGTTCCCGACAGTAATATCCCACAGCTCTTCCAATTCGGAAATCATGCTGTCAAGGCTGGCAAGCCACGCTTCTCCAACTGCTCCGGCGGATTTTGCCCGGCTGACCACCAGTGAAGGGAGGCTTCGCTTTCCGCTTTTGTCCGGGCGGTTGCTCCGGCTGAAGTGATGGTCATACTGTTCAGATACTTTTTTCATGTGTAAAATCCTCCTGTATGTATTTTTATGGATACAAGAGGGAATTGCAAATTCCCATAAAGCACCTCCTGGAGTGATTTTGCCTGATCCTTGTCTGGGCAATGGAAGCCGCACCTGCTTTTTTCGGGTGACGCATTCGGCGCGGCACCGGGATTCGACCGCTGTGTTCCCCGGTTTTTCCACACAGCCGGATTTTCCGGCACAGATCCCGCCGGCAGCGGTTTTTACGGGCATACATAGAAAACCGGAGGGTCCGTGCCGGGAAAGCTCTGGGATGAGGAAGCCCCGGAGAGGGAAGAGACGTTTGCAAGCGGCGTCTCCCTCCAAGGCATTCCCCTTCCAGCCCCTGCCCTTTTTACAGAATGTCGATATACTCGCCGGCCAAGGCTTTGTTCATGCTGCGCACGGCGCAGAATTTGCCGCACATCGAGCAGCTATCATCGTGTTCGGGCGCACGGCTCTCGCGGATGCGCTTTGCGGTTTCGGGGTCAATGGCGCATTCCCATTGCTTTTCCCAATCAAAGGTTCTCCGTGCGTCGGCCATCGCATCGTCGATGTCCCGCGCATGGGGCACCTTTTTTGCAATGTCCGCCGCGTGGGCCGCGATGCGGGAGGCGATGATGCCCTGCTTCACATCCTCCACATCCGGCAGAGCCAGGTGTTCCGCCGGGGTGACATAGCACAAAAACGCCGCGCCGGCAGAGGCCGCAATCGCGCCGCCGATGGCCGAGGTGATGTGGTCGTAGCCCGGGGCAATGTCGGTGACCAGGGGCCCGAGCACGTAAAACGGCGCGCCCATGCAAATGGTCTGCTGCAGCTTCATGTTGGCGGCGATCTGGTCGAGCGGCATGTGCCCCGGCCCCTCCACCATCACCTGCACGTCCTTCTCCCACGCGCGCCGGGTCAGCTCTCCGAGCCGCACCAGCTCCTCGATCTGGCAGACGTCGCTGGCGTCGGCAAGGCAGCCGGGGCGGCAGGCGTCTCCGAGCGAGATGGTGACGTCGTACTCGCGGCAGACGTCCAGAATCTCGTCAAAATATTCGTAAAAGGGGTTTTCCTGCCCGGTCATGCTCATCCACGCGAACACCAGAGAGCCGCCCCGGGACACAATATTCATTTTCCTCTTGTGCCGCTTGATCTGCTCGATGGTCTTGCGGGTGATGCCGCAGTGCAGGGTGACAAAATCCACCCCATCCTCGGCGTGCAGGCGCACCACGTCGATAAAATCCTTGGCTGTGAGCGTGGCAAGGTCGCGCTGATAGTGAATGACGCTGTCGTAGACTGGAACCGTGCCGATCATCGCCGGGCACTCGCCGGTGAGCTTTTGGCGGAAGGGCTGCGTGTTGCCGTGCGAGGAGAGATCCATAATCGCTTCGGCCCCCATGTTCACGGCGGCCATCACCTTTTGCATCTCCACATCGTAGTCCTTGCAATCGCGCGAAACACCGAGATTGACGTTGATTTTGGTGCGCAGCATAGAGCCGACGCCGTTCGGTTCAATGCAGGTATGCTTGCGGTTGGCACAGATGGCAACCTGCCCGCGCGCCACCAGATCGCGGATTTCCTCCTCTGTGCGGAATTCTTTTTTTGCCACCGCCTGCATTTCTGGTGTGATGATTCCTCTTTTTGCGGCGTCCATTTGTGTGGTATAGCTTCTCATATTCGTTTTTCCTTTCAGGCAAATCAATTTCCGGCCGCTTCTGCCGTGTAGCGGCTGTGCAGATCAAACGCGTGGTTGAGCGGCCCCGATTCATGGCCGAGGTTGAGCATGGCGGCGAGCGCCCCGGAGAGGTAGTCCTTGGCGCGTTCCACGGCTCCCGTGAGCGTATAGCCCTTGGCGAGGTTTGCGGCAATGGCCGATGAGAGTGTGCAGCCGGTGCCGTGTGTGTTGGGGTTGTCGATGCGCGCGCTGCGGAACCATCGGCAGGAGCCGCTGACCCAGAGCAGGTCGTTTGCGTCGCCCATGCGGTGCCCGCCCTTGCAGAGCACCGCGCAGCCGCAGGTCTGCCCGATGATGCGCGCGGCACGCTCCATGTCCGCCTCGCTTCGAATGGCAATGCCCGCGAGCGCCTCGGCTTCGGGAATGTTCGGGGTTGCCAGTGTACAGAGCGGCAGCAGCTCGCTTTTCAGGGCGTCGATGGCGTCCGCATCGAGCAGCCGCGCGCCGCTGGTGGCTGCCATCACGGGGTCTGCCACAATGTTTTGCGCGCGGTGATATTTCAGCCGCTCGGATATGGTCCGGATCAGTGCTTTGGAGCCGACCATGCCGATTTTAACGGCGTCGGGGGGGATATCCTCAAACACCGCGTCGATCTGCTGTGCCAGAAACGCGGGAGTGACCTCCATGATGGATCGGACGCCGGTGGTGTTCTGCGCGGTCAGCGCCGTCACGGCGCTCATCGCATAAACTCCGTTCAGGGTCATGGTTTTCAGATCTGCCTGAATGCCGGCGCCTCCGCAGGAATCGCTGCCTGCGATGGATAATGCTGTTTTCATCTGATACTCCGATTCTGCATTATTTTTTGTTGAGCGACAGAGAGTGGTGCCCCCGGTCTGCCGCTTTTTTGTGGGGGGATTCTGTGGGGAAAACTTCTGGAAGAAGTTTTCCCCACACCCCTTTCAAGACTCTTCAAAAAAGGAGGATGGATGCTCCGCCTATAGCCGGAGCGGCGCGGTGCTGCCCCCGCCGTGCAGCTGGTTTTGACGCGCCGTCTGCCCGACCGCCCGCTTTTCCCATGCGTCGGGGCATACAGCCTTCCCTCATACCCGATCCCCTTTTTCGGGTTTTTTGAAGGTTTTCAGGAAACTTTTTTGCAAAAAAGTTTCCTGAACGGGTTTGGGCAGAGCCCAAGGTCTTTCGTGGGTTTGGGCAGCGCCCAAGGTCTTATTAGGGCAGGGGAGCGGCCGCGTAGTCCGTGATGTAAACATCCGCAAGCGCCCGGAGCGCGGCCTGGTCCGGCTCGGCGGCGTCCGCAATGCCCACTGTGAGAAAGCCGTCGGCTTTGGCCGTTTTCAGCGCGTAGAGCGAGTCCTCAAACACGGCGGTCTCGCGCTTGCCGGTGCCCAGTGAGCGCAGCGCCTCCCGGTAGAGGTACGGCTCGTCCTTGCCGTGCCCCACCTCGGCACAGGTGAAAATTCCGGAGAAGCAGGGCATCACGCCGCAACGCGTCAGTGCGGCCTGGGCCAACGCTTTGTCGGTTACCGTGGCAACGCACATCTTCACGCCGGCCGCCTGCAAGCGGCCGAGAAATTCAGCCACGCCCGGCTTGAGCGGGACGCTTTCGAGATAGGCACGCTCCACCATGCGGTTGATACCGTTCATGATTTCGGAAACCGACAGGCCCACCCCGTAGTGCGCCCGGTAATGCTCGGCCGATTGCCGGAGACTGTAGGTGCGGAAGCGTTCGCGCAAATCCTCCTCCGGCTCTTTTCCGAGCGAGCGGAGGTAATCCTCGGCCACAGTGTCCCAGACCGGCATCGAGTCGAGCAGGGTCCCGTCCAGGTCAAAGATCGCGCCCCGGATCATGGCGCCACCGCCTGTTCGGTCAGCGCCCGCAGCCCGGCGGCAGCCTGCCGGATGTCCGGAGCCGCAAAAATGGCGCTGATGACCGCGATGCCGCAGATGCCGCTGCCTCGGAGCTTCATGACGTTGTGCGGGCCGATGCCCCCGATGGCGACCACCGGAATATGCACGGCCGAGCAGATCTGCGCCAGCGTGTCAAGGCTCACGTCCTCCGCGTCGGCCTTGGAGCCGGTGTGGAATACCGCTCCCACACCGAGGTAGTCCGCGCCGCTCCGCTCGGCGCGGATGGCCTGCTCCACGGTCTGTGCCGACACGCCGAGAATTTTATCCTTTCCCAGAATGGCCCGCACGTCGGCGGCCTCCATGTCGCTCTGCCCCACATGCACGCCGTCGGCGTTCACGGCACGGGCGAGCTCCACATCGTCGTTGATGACAAAGGGAACCCCAAAGCGCCGGCAGAGCGCCTGCACCTCGAGCGCTTCCCCAAGGAAGCGCTCCCGGTCGAGCTGTTTTTCGCGGAGCTGTACAAAGGTCGCGCCGCCCTGCAGAGCCTGCTCCACCTGCTCGCACAGCGTCATCCCGCGCAGCCATGAGCGGTCGGTTACCGCGTAGAGCAGCAGGGACTGTTTATCGCAGCTCATATTTCGCCCCCCGGTTGAGGGTTTCGGCGTCCATATTGCAGATCGCATCGATGATGCGGTTGCGGTAGGTGGAGTTTCCGTCGCCCAGCTGCATCCGCGCAAAGGCAATCTCCCCCGCAAGCCCCATCAGGCAAACGGCGGCCGCGACTGCCTCGGTCCGGTTTTCGGGGTTGGCGGCCGCGTAGGCGGTGGCAATGCCAGAGAGCTGGCAGCCGGTTCCGGTGATGCGGCTCATCTCCGGGCGGCCGTTGCGGATGACGTAGCAGACATTGGCGTCGGCCACCAGATCAATGGCCCCCGTAATGGCGGCAATCGCGCCGGTTCTGGCGGCAAAGGCCTTGGCAAAGGCGACCATGTCGCCAAGGTTGCGGTCGGTCACCGTGTCGGCGGCGTCAGCGTCCACGCCACGGGTTTTGCCGCTGCCCAGCGCCAGCGTTTTGATCTCCGAAACATTGCCGCGGATGACCTGAAAGCGGATGCTTTCCATCAGCCGGATGGCCGTGTTGGTGCGCAGCGCGCTTGCCCCCGCGCCGACCGGATCGAGCAGAACCGTATGCCCCAGCTCGTTTGCCTTTGCGCCGGCGCGGAACATGCCCTCAATGCTGCGCTGATTCAGCGTGCCGATGTTGATGTTCAGCCCCGCGCAGATCGAGGTGATGTCCTCCACGTCCTCGGGCTCGTCCGACATGATCGGGCTGCCCCCGCAGGCGAGCAGAGCGTTTGCCACATCGTTCACGGTCACATAGTTTGTGATGTTATGTACCAGCGGCGTGGTTTTTCTCACAGTTTCCAGACAGCTTCCTAACATTTTGTCCTCTTTCCTCCGGGCGTTGCCCGGAACCGTATGATTCAATTCGACAGCGGATCCCGTCGAACGGAAAAAGGGAGCTACCGATCCGATAACTCCCCAAAAAATCCATTGCAGCTCAGGCGTCCCTACGTTGGCATTATCCAAATCAGGTATATGGGTCGAAGGTCACACCTTCCTCTCAGCCTGTGGTACAAGCTCCCCGCTGTTTCATTGTAGCATTTATTATACACCATTTGCCGGCGGATTGCAAGGGGTTTTCGGGAAAAGAACCCCGAAATCCGTTATCATATGCATATTTGATCATTCACACAAGAATCTGTGTTGAGGGCAATTCACGGCGGAATGTATAAGACCATGTGAGTATGAATGGAAATCAAGCCGGCGCAACCATCGTTTCTGTCCGAATGATTGCGGATGAACCGATGGCTTGGCGGATTGACAAACCGGCGGGAATCTGATATAATAAACATCGGAAGCGAACGGTTTGCATGGCCGGAGGATTTGCGGGACACGGAGGGAGGCACTCATGTCATCTTACAGCGAGCTGATTAAGAATTTTGAAAAGATCCGGGCATATATGCGGGAGTTTTACATATATGGCTTCAAGAGCCGTGACGGGTACCGGAGCAAAAGCGCGCGTTCCTATGACGATGAGCGCAGGCGCATGGAAAGCTGGCTGGGTGACCACATGGGCTTTGTGCGCACGCCGGAGGGAAAAAACGTGTTTATCTCCATCGACAGCCGCAGCTCCCAGCACAATCCGTTTTATAAGGCATGGAAGTCCAAGAGCTTTACCGACGGGGACATCACACTGCACTTTATTCTGTTTGATATTCTTTGTTCCCCCGCGGTCAGATGCTCGGTTTCCGAGCTGATGCGGCGGATGGATGAGGAATATCTGTCGGGCTTTGAGACGCCCATGCTGCTTGACGAATCCACCGTACGCAAAAAACTGGAGGAATACTGCGGGGAGGGGCTGCTGGTCCGCGAGCGGGAGGGCAAACGGGTGCTCTACCGCAGAGCGGATCTGGTCGGGCTGCCGGCGGAGAGCGACGCGCTCGACTTTTTCTCCGAGGTCGCGCCCTGCGGGGTGGTCGGCTCCTTTCTGCTCGACAGAACCGGGCTGCACGAGGACGTATTCGCGTTTAAGCACCATTACATCACGGGAGCCATGGACAGCGGCGTGCTGGCTGCGCTCTTTTCCGCCATGCGGAGCAAGCGCGCCGTGACTGCCGACAATTTCAGCCGGGGTGCACGAAGGCCCGGGCGGGTGCGGCTGGTTCCGCTCCGCGTCCTGATCAGCGTGCAGAGCGGCAGGCAGCACCTGCTGGCTTATCAGCCGGCTACCAACCGCATCAAGTCCTTCCGGGTGGATTATCTCTCGGATGTGAAGCTGGAGGAACCGACCCCGCGCTTTGATGAGCTGCGCGCGGAGCTGGACAGCATGCAGAGCAAAATGTGGGGGGTGAATCCCGGTCGCGGGAGCCGGGACGGGCAGTTGGAGCATGTGGAGTTCACGGTTCGGGTCGGGCTTGACGAGGCTTATATTGTCCGGCGTCTGGAGCGGGAAAAACGGGTCGGGCATGTGGAACGTTTGGACGCGGGCACCTATCGTTTCACCGCCGATGTTTATGACACAACCGAGCTGGTCCCGTGGATCCGAACCTTTATCTGCCGCATTTCGGAGCTGCATTTCTCCAACCGCACGGTTGAGGAGCGCTTCCGGAGCGACCTGGAGGAGATGTACCGGCTCTATGGAGTCGGGGAGGGGGAGACATGATTTTCAGCGAGCTGTATTCGGCCTACTACAACACCGTTGCACGCATTCTTGCGCGGCTGCTCGAGGGGGATGCAACCGAAAAGGAGCTGCAGGAGCTGGTGGCAGCGCACGCCTTTGGCGAGAGTGCTCTGACCATTCTGCCCTCACTCAAAAGCGGAAAATGGCAGCTCATGCGCCCCGACCTGACCACGCCGATCACACATCCGCCCACCATGCCCCTGACCGGGCTTGAAAAGCGCTGGCTCAAGGCGATTTCGCTCGACCCACGCATCCGGTTGTTCGACCTGCGGCTGGAGGGGCTTGAGGAGGTGGAGCCGCTGTTTACCCAGGAGGATTATTTGGTCTATGATCGGTACGGGGACGGCGATCCCTTTGCCGATGAGGGGTATATCCGGCGCTTCCGTTTCCTGCGCGCGGCCATCCGCGAGCACGCCCCGATTACCGCCGGAATCGTCAACCGGAACGGGAGGGAGGAACGCTTCCGGTGCATTCCTGTCCGGCTGGAGTATTCCGAAAAGGATGACAAGTTCCGCCTGCTCACTGCCGGCTGCCGCTTTTTCACCACCGTGAATCTGGCAAGGCTCACGTTCTGCGAGCGGTACTGTGGGGAGCACGTCATCCGGCCGTTCCGGCGTGCGGCGCGATATGAAAGCGTCACCCTGCGGATTACGGATGAGCGGAACGCGCTGGAGCGCTGTATGCTGCATTTTGCGCACTTTGAGAAGCGGGCGGAGCGGCTGGAGCGCAACCGCTATCTGGTGCATATCCGGTACGATTCTGACGATGAGCTGGAGCTGGTGATCCGGGTGCTTTCCTTCGGCCCCTTGGTGGAGGTGACAGAGCCGGAGCGCTTCCGGAAATTGGTGAGGGAAAGGCTGAAAAGGCAGAAGAGCTGCGGGGCGCGCTGATGGAAATACCATTGAAATACAGGCGGTTTTGAATTTGATCGGGGGGAGGATTGATACAATGAAGCTGCGGTTCAGGCAGAGATTTTTTTCATGGTTTGACAGTTATGATATTTACAGCGAGGCGGGAGAAACGGTTTATACCGTAAAGGGGGAGCTTGCCTGGGGGCACCTGCTCAGAATTTATGACGCGCGGGGCGAAGAGCTCGGCGCCGTAAAGGAGCAGGTTATGACCTGGCTGCCAAAGTTTGAGATGTATCTGGGGGACCGGTACATCGGCTGTATCCGCAAGGAATTCAGCTTTTTCAGGCCGAGGTTCCGCGTCGACTGCAACGGCTGGCAGGTTGAAGGGGACTGGTTTGAATGGGACTACCGGATTGTGAATGCGGCGGGACAGAGCATCGCGTCGGTTTCCAAGGAGCTTTGGAACTGGACCGACACCTATGTCATCGACGTTGTCCGGCCGCAGGACGCGCTATGTGTGCTGATGCTTGTGCTTGCCATTGATGCAGAAAAGTGCTCGAAAAATTGAGCATGGCGATAAAATGGCCCCTGCCGCGCCCGGCGCTGTCCGGTGGGGGTACTTGCTCCCGCCCCCGCCATAAATCCCGGGCGGCCGATGGTGCGTGTCTGTACCCTCATTTGGAATTCCCGAAACGCATGAACCCCGGCGACGCATCCCGCCGTCGGGTACCGGCGTCGTCCGGTGGGGACACTTGCTCCCGCCCCCGCTATAAAATCCCGGCCGACCGACGGTGCGTGTCCGTACCCTCATTTGGAATTCCCGAAACGCATGAACCCCAGCGACGCATCCCGCCGCCGGGTACCGGCGCTGTCTGGTGGGAGCACTTGCTTCCGCCCCGCGCCATAAATCCCGCCCGGCTGATAGATGGGTTCATGTCTGTGTTCCAGCTTGGAGCACCGGAAACGTGTGAACTTCGGAGACGCATCCCGCCGCCGGGTACCGGCGCCGTCCGGTGGGGGTACTTGCTCCCGCCCCCGCCATAAATCCCGCCCGGCCGATGGTGGTGCGTGTCTGCGCCTCCGGTTGAAATCCCGAAAACGCATGAACCTCGGCGACGCATCCCGCCGCCGGGTACCGGCGCCGTCCGGTGGGGACACTGCTCCCGCCCCCGCTATAAAATCCCGGCCGACCGACGGTGCGTGTCCGTACCCTCATTTGGAATTCCCGAAACGCATGAACCCCAGCGACGCATCCCGCTGCCGGGTGCCGGCGCCGTCCGGTGGGGGTACTTGCTTCCGCCCCGCAAATCTCGGCGAGTCGATTGTTTGTGTCTGTACCCTCATTTGGAATTCCCGAAACGCATGAACCCCGGTGACGCATCCCGCCGCCGGGTACCGGCGCTGTCTGGTGGGAGCACTTGCTCCCGCCCCCGCTATAAAATCCCGGCCGGCCGATGGTGCGCGTCTGCGCCCCGGTTGAAATCCCGGAAATGAGTGAACCCCGGCGACGCATCCCGCCGCCGGGTACCGGCGCCGTTCGGTGGAGGCACTTGCTTTCGCTCTGAGCCATAAATCCCGGCTCATTCCCGCTGAAAGGGGCCGCCTGTGCATTCATTTGCGCAGGTGGCCCCCTTTCATTTGCCGATATGCTCTGCGCAGCCGGGGCGCGGTGAGAGCTGTGCGGTCAATTTTCTCGCAGCGTCAATCCTCGCGGCTTTTATTTTCGCGGTTCCAGTCCTCGCGGTTCCAGTCCTCACGGCTCCAATCCTTGCGGCGGCGGGCGAGGAAGCGGTCAACCAGTTCTTTGGAAAACTTTTCAAAGTTTCCCTGCGAATGGTTTGCCAAATCCACAACAAACTCGGTTGTCCTGCGGCAGCGCTCCCATTCGTCGGGTTCCCATTCGGAGTGCCGCATGGTGCACTCCACCTGAAAATCCAGCGTTTCGTCATACAGGCGGCGGTATTCCGGGTTGGAGAGAAGCTCCGGGTGCTCCCGGAGAAAGGCGAAGATGTGGCGGACAAAGTAATTTGCGGAGCTGTCTTTCCCCGCGAAAGCAGAAACGGTATGCAAAAACGTCTGTCTGTGCTGTTTGGTGGTGCGCATGATGATTCCCCCATTTTGTGTTTTCGGAGTGCGAAGGCCGGCCGTATGCTCCCAATCGGCCAGATTGACAATCGGTTTGCCCTTTGCCCGCGCATAGCGCAGCGTGCGGTAGGCGCCGCCCCAATCGTGCGTGACGTAGGCGATGACAAGCTGGGCGCAGTCCACCAGATAGCGGTTGCGGTGAACGATGGCAAAGCGCGGCGGGACGTTTTCGAGGCCGGGGTAGAGGATTTCATCGCAGCCGGAGGCCTCCCGGTGCTGCTGCCGGGTGTTTGGGGATGGATACGGCGTGACGAGAACCAGCCGCACATGGGGATGCGACTGTCTGTATGTTGTGCCGTATGTATAGGCAAATGAATCGAAGCCGCCGCAGCCGCCGAGGTACAGGGAGGCGGGAAGATGGCCGATGGCAGCGTCCAGAATGGAGCGAAGCCAGCCCTCGCAGCGTTCGGATGGCCGGAAATTGGAGTGGCCGCAGAATGTTACAATCATCTCAAGGATTTTTGTATGATTCATCCGATGGCAGGGGGGAGCTTTCCTTCGTATGGTTTAAAGCGTATTCGCAGCACTGAATGACAAGTGTATTCAAAGAAACATGATTATTTTGTGCATAGCATTCCAGTTTTTTTACAAGTTCAGTTGGTATGCGGAAGGTTTTATTGGTATATTCCGGTTTTTGAACAGCAAACATATAATCACCCCTTCTGCATATATTTTACTTTATTTTTGCCTATCTGGAAATACCCTGATTTTGCACACATTCAATCCCGTATGATTTACATACAAAAAACCGAAGGTATATTGCATTGTATATATCATATCATATTTCCGATAAAAAAATAAGAAGGTATACCTTCAACTTAATTATTTATAAATATAGCTATTTTTGTTCAATATTTCTTGACATTAGTTGTATTTAATGATATAATTTAAAATATATTTGCAGGGTAATCCTTTAATTAGGTTGTGGTAAAATAGTTACAAAAGTTAAATATGAGGATCTTTTATGAAAAATTATGAACAACTAAGAATGATGTTGAACAGCAATATTATTGGCAATTACACACACTGTGAAGTAATCCATGTTGTATTATTTTCAGAAGAAGAATCAATTAATTATTTTACTCATGTAAACTTTTCCTGCCCTCAAGATATATCGCCAAAATTTGATTTTTTAACAGATAAGGCAATTAAAATCACACCTCAATATCAACTTGCTATTAGTAGATATGTAATGCCAATAGAAGATTTTTATAATGTATTCTATACATCACTCGGAAGCCAAAAATGGAAATATAAAGATTATCCAGTTATATGTTTCGATGACTGTTTTTTAACATCTCCCAAATTTATACCCTCAATAGACCCGATGGGAGGAAAAGAAAAACAATTTGTACCTTTTGAATATTACCTTTATGGTACTAATTTTTCTGGCAATTACTACATAGTTGAGTTATATAGCAAAAAAACCAAATTGCGTTCTTTATTGAATGATGCTGAAATTAAAAAAATTCAATTGCAAATTAAAAAATATAGACTGTTTTTTAAATTAGATATTTTAAACGATAGAATCGGTAATTTAGTATGTAAAATACCCATCAAATCATTAAGTGTTGAATACAGATCATTTGGGTACCAATATGGTATTCATTTTAAAATTAACAGATCAGAGAATATTATAAATAGACCATTAATTTTAAATATATTACAAAAGCATGACGAGATGATTTATAATAATACTATAATACCAAACTATAGAGATGAGGATGTTGATATATCTCCTAACCAATATTTTAATATTATTAGTATTGTAGATCAAGAAACCTCCTTGATTTTATATTGTGGGCAATTTAATTTTACCTTTGAAAATGGTTATTATTCTCATATAGTTCCTCCGATTTGTACTATTTCAACGGCAGGTCAACGGTCTATAAGAACACCGGAAGGAAAAGAAGAAATAATAAATCTAAATTATCTTGATTATTTTGGTAACGTTCTTGAATTTATCGAACAAACGAATGCTAATAGAAGAAAATCGAGAACATTTAGTAGCTGGTTTATTGATAAAAGATATTTAATATCTTATAAAATGAATCAACACTCCATCGCAATTCAAAATATTCGTGATATAGTAAATTTAAATGGATTACTTTGGGATTTACAAGAAATATGCATAATTGATCCGTATTTGACAGCAAAAGATTTGATTGAAACGGTCTTTTATTGCAAAAAAAGAAATATTATTATTAAGGCCTTAACATCATATTCGACTATACATGCAAGAAGCAAATCCAAAGAAGAATTTAAAGATTTTAAAGATAAACAAAAGCAAATTTTGCTTACTTCGCTTGGAGAAAACAATGATATTAATGTAGAATTTAGAACTGTTTATAATCAATATGGATATAAATTTCATGATAGATATATTATTTTGAGATACAACTTAAATGGTGAAAGAGTCTGGTCTTTAGGTTCATCGATAAACTCTATTGGAAAAAAACATTCAATAATTCAAATTGTAGAAATATATTCAGTGATTTCAACATTATTTGATGAACTATGGGACCAAACTAATATTTCTGAATGTATAATTATTAACTACAGAAATGGGTTAAGTAATTAAATAGCCTTTCAAATGCCACTCCACGAATTTCTAAATGACGCTATTTTTGATTCAGAAGATTTAGAAATAGAATAAAACATGCCCGCGCACCAACTGCGCGGGCATAGGAAAATATCCGAAGAATAAAGACGTATTTATTATTATGGGAAGAAGGATAGCCTGAGCATGAAATTTTATGATTCGCAGCATCTCGCAATGATCAATCAGTTTAATTGCCTGTGGGAAAATTTGCAGGAACTGCAAAAAATGGCGCATGAATACGGGATAGATGACATCTTCCAAGACAATGGAGGGAAAATACTGCAACAGCTTGTTTATCTAAACATGAAATTATTACCCGGCAGAGAAGGAAATGACGCAATTTCTTTGAGCGGTATAGAATGGGAAATGAAATCTATCAACCTGTCGACAAGTGCCAGAGGATTTAGCACCAATCACCATACCAATCACGCGATTATCGAAAAATACAGAAAAGTACCGTGGACTTTCGCATTATACAGAGGAATCACTCTCGATGAAATTTATGTCATGTCACCTAAAATGCTTGAACCGCTGTATCAACAATGGGAGAAAGAATTAGAGAGGAAGTCTCACCTCAATAATCCCAAAATACCGGTTCGGTTTGTGCGCGAAAATGGAATTTTAGTCTATCCATTTCAGTCCGAGCATCCCTTTGATCCGGATTTAATCGTACTGTAATTTCATTTGATTCGATGAAATTGGCAATTCAACAAATGCACCATTGATAATTCGGTCGTAATCCTCCTTTGCTAAAATGATGTTCGATTCGAATCGGAAAACGGAGGAAGCTACATATTCGTTGGACAGCTCAAAGCTCAGCCATTTCCGGTTGAGCTTTTCTGCTGCCATTCCCGTTGTATTGCTTCCACCGAATATATCAACAACCAAATCGTTTTCGCGCGTCAGCAATTTAATAAAAAATTCGGGTATCCCATGAGGGAACCGGGCCGGATGCATTTTGATGCCCAGCTTTTTGCAAATTCTGAGATATTGACTGTTGCTTTCGCTATTTGAAATTTGCAGCAAATTGGAGGGAATGGCTCCCCCATTATCATTACACCAAGATGTTTTCCCCAAAACATGTCCCGAAGGTCTTACGGTTCCTTCATGTTTGATGAAATCTTCAGGGTTGCTGATCAACCTCCGCATTCTTTTTGAATATGGAGTTAAAACCTGCGTCACATCAGCCTTACAAAAAGGGGATTTGCAAAGCCACCAAATCGTGTTTACAGAGGATTTTGCGCGCAGTTTTCTTTTGTTTACCCATTCAATTGGAGCGGGTAATGCACTGGGATTATGCCAGTAAAAGGGCTGTGCAAGAAAAAAACCAACTTCATCACATAACTGAAGCAATACCCTGAATTGATAGAGACTATATACAGGAACTCCTTTTTCATAAGCTCCCCCAATGTCTATCACAAAGCTCCCATTATTTTTTAATTTTTGATAGACGATTTTGCCAAATTCACAAAGCCAATTCACATATTCTTCTTGCTTTTCATTTCCGTATTCTTTCTGTCTTTGGAGCGCAAAGGGCGGACTTGTTACAACAAGATCGATGCTTTCATCTTGCAAATTCGTCAGGAGCTCTAATGAATCGCCACATACGCACATACCATTCTCTGTCGAATAACCAGCATGACTATAAAATTGATGATCCATCATTGTTTCTCCTCCATCATGATAAAATTATTATAACATAAAAAGTCTGGTCTGTCAAATGAAATCTGCACGAAGCGAATTTTCAAGAAAACCGCCTCTTTGGTTTATCCGGTAGATCAAAGTCAAGGTACGGTTCATATTTTTAAGCATGTGGACACACTACGAATTCTGATTTTTGTCATTCAAAAAGCCCGCGCGATTGGAAAGCGCAGGCTTTTCTCCATTTTACCTGAAAGTGTCTTTATTCCTCTTTGCCGAAATACTCTCTATTATTTCTTTGTGAGAGATGAAAAGCGTGCCAGTGCTTCTTTTCCTTCCCTAACTCTGTCAGCTACAGATGAGGGCGCTTTGTTGGGGTGTTCGTGAACCGACTGCATTTTTTGACTGCTTCAGAATTCAATACAAACGTTTTGCTAAAGGACGAAGTTGCCATTTTCGTGCTTCCTTCATTTTTGTTAGTAGGTGACTGGGCGTATCTCCCGATACGGATCGAGGGTGCTGCGATGGTGAGCCGAACCCCTCACTTGACATATTCAAAGGCAAAATCGTAGATGGAAACCGTGTGCCCGTCCCGGCAGCCCTTGGCCTCCAGCGCCTCGAACACGCCGCTGCGCTGAAGCACCCGCTGGAAGAAGTTGAGCGACTCGTAATCGCTGAAATTGATCTGCCCCATGAGGTTGCGCAGCCATTCTCCTTCCACATAAAAGGTGTCGTTCTCCCGGCGGATCACGGTCTCCCTGCCGCCGCCGACATAGGCGTCCTCGGGCTGGTATTCCTGCTCGTAGACCTTCATCGGGGGCAGCTCGCGCAGCAGCTCTGCCGTGCGGCGGAGCAGCGCGTCCAGCCCCTCGCCGGTGGCGGCGGAGATATAGAACAGCTCCCGGCCGCTCTCCCGGGCGAAGCGCTCAAAGGCCGGGATGTCCACCGCGTCGCGGTCGAGCACGTCGGTCTTGTTCGCCACCAGAAGCTGCGGCCGCCCGGCCAGCTCGGGGCTGTAGCGCGCCAGCTCGGTGTTGATGGCTTCCACATCCGCAATCGGATCCCTGCCCTCAAAGCAGGAGATGTCCACCACATGCCAGAGCAGGCGGCAGCGGTCGATGTGGCGCAGAAAGGCGTGCCCCAGCCCGGCGCCGTCGGCCGCTCCCTCGATCAGTCCCGGAATGTCGGCCGCCACAAAGCCCTGCTCCCCACCCGTGCGCACCACGCCGAGGTTGGGGGAGAGCGTGGTGAAATGATAATCGGCAATTTTGGGCTTGGCGGCGCTGATACGGGCGAGAATTGAGGATTTGCCCACGCTCGGGTAGCCGATGATGCCCACGTCGGCCAGCATTTTCAGCTCGAGCACCACCTCCCTCTCCTCCCCCCGGGAGCCGTTTTTGGCGAACATCGGCACCTGCCGGGTGGGAGTGGCAAAATGCCGGTTGCCCCAGCCGCCCCGCCCGCCCCGGCAGGCTGTGTAGTCGGCGCCCTCGTCCTCGGACATGTCATGTATGATTTTTCCGCTCTCCGCATCCCGGATCAGGGTTCCGGGCGGCACCTGAATGATCAGATCCTCCCCGTTGGCCCCGTGAAACTTGGAGCCGCTGCCGTCCCCCCCGCGCTGGGCCGAGAAGTGATGCTTATAGCGGAAGGCCAGAAGGGTGTTGCTGCCCTCGTCCACCCGGAAGACGACGCTGCCCCCCCGGCCGCCGTCCCCGCCGTCCGGACCGCCGGCGGCAACGTACTTCTCACGCCGGAAGGAGACCGCGCCGTTTCCGCCGTCCCCGGCCTTGATATGAATTTTCACATGGTCTACAAACATGAGGGAGACTCCTTTCGCAATAGGGGTTCTTTTTTGTGCCGCTGCACCGGCGAGCCGCCTGCGCGTGTATGCAGGCTCTGCCGTGACCGGGCTATCCGGCGCATTGCTGACGATACGGCGGCGCCATTACCCCTTTTCGAGGTTTTTTGAAGATTCTGAAGAAACTTTTTTTCAAAAAAGTTTCTTCAGCGGGTTTGGGCGGCGCCCAAGGTCTTATGCGGAAGCGGGCTTGGGCAGCGCCCAAGGTTTTAGGCTTCAGCGAAGCAGACCGAAGCCGGCCAGCAGAGCCTGCCAATCCCGCAGATCGTGCAGCTCGCGGTCAACCCGCATTCCGTCCGTGAGCGGGGAGGGGAAGCGTGCCTCCCACAGTGCCGCCAGTGCACCGGCGCCCGCAGCCGCGGCGGCCCGCAGGCCGCTGGTTCCGTCTTCCAACACCATACAGTCGGCAGGCTCCAGCCCCAGCCGCGCAGCCGCAATCCGGTAGATGTCGGGAGCCGGCTTGCCGGGAAAGCTGCCGTCAAAATAGACGATGCGGTCGGGCGAGAACCAGCGGCCCAGCCCCAGATGCTCCCGGTAAAACACGATGTTCTCCAGCCCCGAGCCGGTGGCAAGGCAAAAGGGTACGCCGGCCTCCTTCAGGTAATCCAGCATGGCGGGCGCGCCCTCCACAAGGTGCATCCGCTCCGGCATTTGCAGACAGAAGGACTGGTAGAGCGCCTCCTTTTCCTCGGTGAAGGCCGCGACCTCTGCCGGCCCCGCATCGGGGATGAATTGCTCGCGGCAGATGCGCTCGTTGCTCCGGCCGAACATCCGGTGAATCATATCTTCATCCGAGAGCGCCGGCTTTCCCGCTCTGCGGAACATCTCCCGAAAGGCGGCCAGATGCATCTCACTGTCGAAAAACAGTGTGCCGTTGAAGTCGAACAGAACGCCTCGCAGCGCGCTCATGTCTCCTCCCCCTTCATGCGGATGATCAGCCTGATCGGCGTGCCCTCAAAGCCGAAGGTCTCGCGCAGGCAGTTTTCAATAAAGCGCTGATAGGAGAAGTGAAACAGCTCCACACGGTTGCAGAAGATGACAAAAGACGGGGGCGCGACCGAAATCTGCGTCATGTAATAGATTTTGAGCCGGCGGCCCTTGTCCGATGGGGGCTGCACGCGGATCATTGCGTCACCCAGCACATCGTTGAGCATACCGGTGGTGACGCGCCGGGTGGCCTGCGCGAACACCTCGTTGATTTTTTCATAGAGCACCGACACGCGCTGCCCGGTTTTCGCCGAGACATAGAGAATCGGCGCATAGGGCATGTAGGCCAGCGCGGTGCGGATGCGGTTGTTGAATTCGGATACCGTGCGGTTGTCCTTTTCGATCAGATCCCACTTGTTCACCACAATCACAGTGGCCTTGCCGGCCTCATGCGCAATGCCCGCAATTTTTTCGTCCTGCTCGGTGACGCCGGCCTGTGCGTCGATCATCAGCAGGCAGACGTCGGCACGCTCGACTGCCATATGTGCGCGCAGCACGCTGTAGTGCTCGATTTTGTCCCCGATTTTGGATTGCCGCCGGATGCCGGCCGTGTCGATCAGGGTGTAATTGCCAAACTCGTTGCGCAGGGTGGTGTCCACCGCGTCGCGCGTGGTGCCGGCGATGTCGGATACGATCAGACGGTTTTCCCCTACCATCCGGTTGATGAGCGAGGATTTGCCGGCATTCGGCTTGCCGATTACGGCAACCTTGATGCTGTCGTCCTCCTCGTCGGCTTCCTGCCAGTCCTTCAGCGCATCGATGCAGGCGTCCAGAAGGTCGCCTGTACCCGAGCCGTGAATGCCGGATACCGGAATCAGCTCCCGGTCAAAGCCCAGCTCGTAGAACTCGTAAAACTCCATCGGGGGGGCGCCGACGCTGTCGCATTTGGTGATGCAGGGGACCACAGGCTTGCCGCTCTTTTTGAGCATAACCGCAATCTCGCGGTCACTGGCGGTCAGCCCCGTGCGCACGTCGCAGAGAAAGACGATGACGTCGGCGGTCTCCACGGCGATCTGCGCCTGCAGCTTCATCTGGGAGAGTATGACGTCGTCGGTTTTCGGCTCAATGCCGCCGGTGTCAATCAGAATCAGCCTGCGGCCGCGCCACTCGGTTTCTCCATAGATGCGGTCGCGGGTAACACCGGGGGTATCCTCAACGATGGAGCGGCGCTCTCCGATGAGCTTGTTGAACAGCGTGCTTTTGCCGACGTTCGGCCGCCCGACGATGGCAATGACGGGTTTTGACATTCCTATCACATCCTTCACCTGAAATTAGAGAGGCTTTGCGGGGGAGCTTTATGAAAAAAATTTCCCCGCCTCCCTTCAAACGCTTCCCGATGGCAATTCCGTTCATTTGAACGGATGAGACTGTAGACGAAAGGCACATCAAATTAAAATTGCATAAAAGCGCTCGTTTGTTACTTTTCTTTGAGGCCGCAGGCGCAAAGAAAGAAGCAGAGGCTCCGCATGGCTTCGCCGCAAATCTGCTTCGCAGAATTTGCCCAAGAAGAAAAGGATTTGTTCCAAATCCGCGAATCGCTTCGCGAGTTCGCCGCCAAAAGGGGAATTTCGCCCTCTGCGGAGGGAAACTTTTGCGAAGCAAAATTTCCGGCACCTCTGGTGCCTTGCGACCAAAGGCCTACTCGCCCTTGACCTCGCAAACTTTTGAAAAAGTTTGATCAAAACTTTCAACAAAGTAACGAAAGCCGTTGCTTTGGTCTACAGTCTGTTCCGTTCATTTGAACGGATTGGGTACAGTCATATTCAGCAGGATTTTAGTCGGTGCCGAAGCATGCGAAGGGGCCCGGCCTGCACGCGGACTTCATTCCTGTATTCCATACCCTTTTATTGCAGTTTTTGAAGATTCTGAAGAAACTTTTTGCAAAAAGTTTCTTCAGCGGAGTTTGAGGCGGAGCCTCAAGGTCTTTATCGTTTGCGTCAGCGCCTCAAGGGTGTCTACAGCTACACGCCCAAAAACGCGCGCAGCAGCGCTTCGCCGTCGTTTCCCGAGGCACGCACCGGCACGCCGAGCAGCTCCGAGAGCCGGGCGGGGGTCATTTCGTCGAGAAAAACATCCCCCTCGGCGCGCAGCATGGCGGCGGGAAAGAGCAGCTCGTCTCCCAGCTCCTCCCCGGCCAGTTGCTCGGAGACGTCTTTGCCGGTCAGCAGCCCGGCCACGGTCACGCTTTCCCCGAAAAAGCGGTTGACGATGCGCCGCACCCGGATGGTCAGCCCCGGTACCCGCGCCTTGAGCCGGCGGGCCAGCCCGCAGATATGGGCATACGCGGCGGCTCCGGTTGCAACGGTCACTGTGCGGGGCGGTCGGAAGTCCTGGAGAAACCCATCCAGATCATCCAGCGCAAAGTCAAATTCCGACTGCTGGGAGGCAAGCATACCGACGCCGTTTTCAATCTGGGAAAAGTCCTCATAATAATCCTCCGGCGGGACCGGGAGCCCGGCGCGCACATACAGCTCGTCGGCACAGTAAAACAGCCGGGTGCCGAGCTTGCGCAGACAGTCATCGCCGAAGCGGTTGACCTGTGCGATCACCTCGGCGCACTCCGCGGGAGTGAACAGCTCGAGCGGATAGAGCTTGTCCCGGAACCGCGTCAGTCCGGCCGGAACCACCGCGCAGGAGCGCAGTGCCGGGTGCAGGGCGCAGAGATCGCGCATGGTGCGGTCCAGCTCCTCCCCGTCGTTCAACCCCCGGCAGAGCACGATCTGTGTGCAGAGCGCAATGCCGGCCTTGGCCAGACGCGGCAGATAGGAGAGCACCTCGCCCGCGCGCCTGTTCTTCATCATCCTCACCCGCAGCTCCGGGTTGGTGGTGTGCACCGACACATTGATGGGGGAGAGGTGCATGGCGATCAGACGGTCGATGTCACGGTCATGCAGATTGGTCAGCGTTACGTAGTTGCCGTGCAGAAAGGAGAGGCGGTCGTCGTCATCCTTGAAATAGAGCGTTTGACGCATTCCGGGCGGCATCTGGTCGACAAAGCAGAACACACAGGCGTTGGCGCAGGAGTGCTTTTTGTCCATCAGCGGGGTGGCAAACTCCAGGCCGATGTCGTCGTATTCCCCTTTGTTGAGCGTGACGGCATAGCGTTTTCCTGCCCGCTCCAGCTCCAGCCGCACCGAGCGGTCGGTGAGGTAAAAGCGGTAGTCCAGCACATCCCGGATGTCGTGCCCGTTGGCCGAGCAGAGCAGGTCGCCGCCCCGGATCCCCGCGCGGGCGGCCATGCTGCCGGGCGTCACCGATTGAATGGTCACCATGATTCTCACTCCCAATCACACAAATGCGGGGGCGTTTGCCACGCCCCCGTCAGACTGTAGACCAAAGCAACGGCTTTCGTCAGTTTGGCTAAAGTTTTGGCCCGCCTTTTTCAAAAGGCGGCACGGATCCAACGCCGTGGGGCGTTGGTCGCCGCCCGCAGGCGGCGAAATCTTCCTATTTGGCGTTTCTTTTTGTGAGCTTTTTCTTTGCGCCTACACGCTCAAAGAAAAAGCGGATAAACGCTTTTGTACAATTTTGATTTGATGTGCCTTTTGTCTACAACCTCGCGGGGGCGTTTGCCACGCCCCCGTGCCCCGCTTGCGCAGGGACAGAGTTGGATTTGTTCCCCTCGGGCAGCTTTGCCCGGGCGTTGCGCAGGCTCAGTCTGGTCCAAAGGTCAGATCGGAGGCAGGCAGAAGCTGCTTCACATTCAGATAAAATCCTCAATAGAGGTCTCGTTGTCCACTTCAATGGTCCGCAGATGGTCGGCGGGCGGAGGGACGCAGTCGGTCCCGTCGTCTTCCCGGTTCAGGGTTTCACGGATCTGCTCGTGCGCCAGCGCCACATCCTCGTCGTTGAACATATCGTCCACCAGCACACGGTCACGGTTTTCGCGGCGCTTCGGCTCGGCTGCAAGCGCCGCGCCTACCAGAATTCCGGCAATTCCCGCAATCAGCTCACCGGCATGAGCCACTCTGTCCTTCCGTTTTCTGTCGGCATAGTCCACAATGGCAATCAGAGATCCCACCGCCACGGCGGCGCCTGCCAACACAAAAATCTTTTTGCTGTCCAGTTCCAGTTTTTTCATTTTTTATTTCCTTTCCTCCGGGAAATCCGGAAATGAGATACAAATGAGGTGCAGCAGCCTGCCGGTTCGGCGGCATGCGCGGGGCGCCGGGCGCTTGCCGGCGTTTTCCCGCATTATTTTGCGGTCATCTTGAGATAGGCGTTGATAAAGCCGTCCAGATCCCCGTCCATCACCGCCTGTATATTTCCGGTTTCATAACCGGTGCGGGTGTCCTTGACCAGCGTATAGGGCATGAATACGTAGGAGCGGATCTGCGACCCCCATTCGATGTTGGCCTTGTTGCCCTGAATGTCCTCGATGGTGTCCAGCCGCTCCTGCAGCTTGATCTCCATCAGCTTGGCCTTGAGCATGTGAAGCGCGGTTTCCTTGTTCTGCAGCTGCGAGCGCTCGGTCTGGCAGCCCACCACAATGCCGGTCGGCTTGTGTACAATGCGGATGGCCGAGTCGGTTTTGTTGATGTGCTGCCCGCCGGCACCGCTGGAGCGGTGCGCGGTGATTTCCAGATCCTCGTCCCGCAGCACCACCTTATCCACATCCTCAAATTCGGGCATCACCTCAATCGAGGCAAAAGAGGTCTGCCGGCGGCCGTTCGCGTCGAACGGGGAGACCCGTACCAGCCGGTGCACGCCGTTTTCGCTTTTGAGATAGCCGTAGGCGTTGGTGCCGATGACCATGATGGTGGCGCTCTTGATGCCGGCGCCGTCCCCCTCCAGCCAGTCGGTCAGCTTGACCTGGAAGCCGCTTTTTTCGGCCCAGCGCGTAATCATGCGATAGAGCATCTGCGCCCAGTCCTGCGCCTCGGTGCCGCCGGCTCCGGGGTGAAAGGAGACAATGGCGTTGCTTTTGTCGTATTCCCCCGAGAGCAGAACCTCAATCCGGCGGTGCTCCTCCTCGGCGGTAATGGCCGCCAGCTCGGACTGTACCTCCTCCACGCTGCTCTCGTCGTTCTCTTCAATCGCCATCTCGGCCAGCGCAATGGCGTCTTCCAGTCTGGCGCAAAGCCGTTCATATCCTTCCACTTTGTCCTGCGACTGCTTGATGACCTGCAGAACCTTCGAGGAATTTTCGGCATTGTTCCAGAAATCGGGCGCTGTGGTCTGTGCTTCGAGATCCTTCAGCTTCTCCTTGGTCTCCTCAATCCGGAGCGCCGAGCCGAGCTCCCGCACGCTGTCACGCAGCCCCATCAGCTTATGTTTTGCATCTTCTAACGCAACGATCAAACGCTACCTCCCGCGCCGTCCGGGCGCATTTCTCCACAATAGATTATTTCCCATTATTTATTATATCATGCAACCCCGCTCCTTGCAAGAGGATTTTCTCATTTTTTTGTAATTTTTTTCGTTTTGCGGCGAATTGGCTTGGCTTTCTGCCCGAAAAAGCGGCCGGAAAACAAAAACAACCCCCTCGCCGGCGGAAAAAAGCGCTGTGGCTTATGCTTCTGCCTGTGGGGGGATTGTCTGTTTCTCCGGATGTGCCTCGGGGGGAGATTCCGGCGATGGAGGTGCGGTTTGAGGGGCGGGGGCGGACGGTTCGGCATGGGAGGCGGCAGCGGGTTTGGGGGAGAGATTGTTCTGCTCGGTGCTTTTCCCGTCCTGTTTGGGTAGGGAGGGGCAGCCTGAATAGTAACGGATCATCTCCCGAAGCTGCTCCAGATCGGCAGGGGAGACAGGGGAGCCGGCATCGCGCTCGGCATTGTCGGCGATGCGCCTGAGCAGAGCCAGCTCGTTCTCCCGCAAAACCGGGTGGTTGAGCGCCTGTGGATCCGTGATGTAAATGCCGCCGTAGCGGCCGCAGATGGCGGAGACCGGGCGGCTGGTGCTGAGCACGGAAAGATCCCTGTATATGGTCCGTTCGGATACCTCCAGCTCGGCTGCCAGCTCGCTGGCCGTCGTGCGCCCGCGCATGGCCAGTATCCGCAGCATTTTTTCCCGGCGCTGTTCGGTTTGCAAGGCTTGTCCACCCCCCTTCTGATACCAGTATAAGGGGGTACCATGACAAAACCTGTCATGGTTTCGCAAAAAAATATCAAACTCCGGCAGGAGCATTTGCTCCCGCCGGAGTTCAGAAAACGGTTGTGGAGACGGTGAAGGCCATTGCCCGTCCGACGGACGGAGCGGGCCTCAGAAGTCCCAGCGCCGCCAGTACGCGGACGGCCGAATAGGCGTCCCGCCCGCGCAGACGGGTGAGCGCCGAAAATTGCTTCACGGTAAAGGGGGAGGGAAGTGCCGGCGGCAGAAGCCGGGCAAAGTCAGCGGTCGAGGTGAACGTGAGCTCCCCAAGCAGCGAGAGCGGGATACGCTCGAAGCGTTCGCCTGTTCTGCGCCGGGAGCTGCCGGCAGAGAGGCGGAAGTCATAAACCTCCAGCATCAGCAGGTGAAAGCGCAGGCGTGGGTTGCCGAGGTGGGGCAAAAGGCAATACAGCTCGGGCAGCAGCTCCTCGGCCCGACCATGCCGGGGAGAGCGTTTGCGCGGGGAAATCTCCTTTGTCTCGGGGTCAATCACACTGACCCACCGGTTCTGCGCAATCGGACGCACAACGGTGACATACCAATCCGTATGCGTCAGATAATAGTCGATTTTTTTCTGCATCGGAGCAAAGGCGCCGGTTTGCACCTCGTAAACCGACCGGCCGATGCGCACGTCCGAGACATACCGGGCGCCCGGCAGACGCAGCTCGTGGCAATCGGTCCGCTCGGTCAGATAGCGCTTGACGATCTGGTGCTGCCATTTCTCCGCGAGGGTGCCGATGCCGGCGCTGCCGTTGCTCCGGCGTTCCAGCATCGCCTCATTGCAGATGCGTTCGAAGCGTGCCGCGCGCTCCTGCGGCGTCAGAAATGACGGTGCGGAGGGGTCGGGAAAGGAGTCTGTCGGTTTGGGGGATGCCGGAGACGTCGTCGAACCGGCCGTCCGGACGGAGGGCGCGCGGCAGTCCTGCCGCGCGGGGATATGTTCGGGCTGTTTCATCGCGGTTCCTCCTGTGTGCTGATTTTGCCGGCTGGCGGTGCGGAAACGCGCCGGAGCGCAAAAGGGGGCGCAGTGCGCCCCCCAGACTGTCGAAAAACGGCACAGGAAATAAAAAGTGCACAAAAGTGCCCGTTTGTTCCTGTTCTTTGAGGCCGCAGGCGCAAATAAAGAAGGAAAGACTTCGCGAAATTCGGTTTTACGGAATGGTTCTCCGCCGCAAATCTGCTGCGCAGCGTTTGCCTAAGAAGAAACGGATTTGTTCCAAACCCGCGAATCGCTGCGCGCGTTCGCCGCCAAAAGGGTTTTTCGCCCTCTGCGGATGGAAACTTTTGCGAAGCAGAACATCAAACAACCGCCCCGGCGGTTGTTCGGCGGCTCTGCCGCCTTGCGAGAGAGGGCTCCGCACCCTCCACCACGGGGAATTTTGCTTAGCAAATTCCCGGCGGTTTGGCGCCTCAAACGCTTTGCAGAAAGGGAAACGTGCTGCGCACGTTGATCAAAACTTTCATCTATAGCAATTCATGTTAATTTGGTTTGACGGAATATAAAGCCAAAGTAAAAGTAACGATTAACCCAATTTTATCCGGTGCCGGAGCCGCGTCAGCGGTACCGACAAGCCGCTGGCGGGTTGTCGGGCGGGGCGTCCGGAACAGCACTGACTTCATTGCTATCGTAACAACCCTTTATTGAAAGTTTTTGAGGATTGTTAAGGGACTTTTTTCAAAAAGTCCCTTAACCGGAGCTTGAGGCAGAGCCTCAAGACCTTTTACTGCTCTTATTATTGTGAATTACTATAACTGACGAAAGCCGCTGCTTTGGTCTACAGTCTGAAGGGGCACATTGCGCCTCCTTTGACCCAAGCAGACACACGGCAGTTGCCCGCGCCTGCATTGCCGCTTCGCCCGACGCTTTTTCCGGCCGGGGCCGTGTGCCGTATTCGCCGCTCACCGGTAATAAACGTAAAACACAATGATGGTTCGTTCCCGGCCGTCGTGCTCGATGTCCGGCGCGGTGAGCACAACCCCGTCCTTGGAGAGCAGCTCCCATGCCTGCAGCCTGTCTACCAGACAACGGAAGATGACCTCGGAGGAGGCGAACACGATGAACTCGCCGTTGCGGATGTCGATGCTGCCGTCCCGGCCGATGACCTCCTCCACCCCGTCGATTTTTTCGGTGACATAACGGATGCGGTGCCCGGCGATCTGTCGGGCCATTTCCCGGCGGTAGCTCAGGCTGTTCGGGTTTTTGTTACGCCTGAACAGGCGGGCAAAGAACGAGCTGGACACGGTGTTCACCTCCTGTGAGAAATTGCCGGGCGGCCAGGTATTCCTCCCGCGCGCGCATGGCCGCCGGGGAGTCGGGGCCGGAGCGGCGCAGACCCCGCAGCATGATGTTTTTGGGAGTCTCCTCCGGGTCAATCAGCTCCAGCGCGCAAACCTCGTAGCCCTCGGATTCGAGATATTTGAGCCGCAGCGCGTCGGTTGCGGCATCGCAGAGCTTCTGCCGGAGCATCGAGTGCTCCGCGACAAAGGAGAGCGGGGGACAGTTCAGGCTGTGGTTCAGCTCATGGTGGCAGCAGGGGGTGGAGAGAATCACCTCGGCGCCCCAATCCACCGCGCGGCGCAGCACCAGATCGGTTGCCGTGTCGCAGGCGTGCAGGGAGAGCACCAGATGCACATGTCCGCCTGCATCATATCGCGAAACATCGCCGCATACAAATTCCAAGCCGGCAAAGCCCAAGTCGGCGGCCACGCGGGAGCAGTGCGCGATGACGTCCGGCTTGAGATCCATCCCGGTCATGCGGATCTGCCGCCCTAAAATATTGGCAAAATAATGATAGGCGGCAAATGAGAGATAGCTTTTGCCGCAGCAAAGGTCACAGATGCGCAGCGCTCCCTCGGGCGGCAGCGCCGGGATGCAATCCCGGATCAGCTCGAGAAAGCGGTTGATCTGCCGGAATTTCGCCTGTTTTTTGTCCCGCACCCGGCCATGCTCGTCGCTGACGTCCAGCATCCGCAAAAAGGGCTCGTCTCCCTGCAGAATCCGGTTTTTCTTCCGGTTGTTTTCCTCCGGCTCCAGCACGCCTTCGGGCAGGGCGAGCAGCGCCTTTTTCAGCTTTTCTCCCCGAGCAGCGTGGCGGTTCCGGATTTCCGGGAACGGCGCAGCTCGCATTCCCCGGCGGCGGTGAGCAGGTTGATCTGTCCATGTGCGGACAGCAGCTCCTCCAGACGCGGCGAGGGAGCCGCCGGCAGATTTTCATGCAGCGCCTTGCCATCGGCAAGAAGGCGCTCTGCCTGCAGGCGCTCGGTTTTTCCGATGCGCCGCAGCGTCAGTATGGTTTTCTTTTCGCGGCTGTCGCCGGGCTTCGAGAGCACCGCCTTTGTGAGCATGTGCCGCGCGGCGGCCAGCAGAAGCAGCTCCTGCAGCGCGGCGTCCGCTCCGGTCATTGCCCGTCCTCCGCGCCGCCGTCGCGGTCGCTGTCCGGGGTTGCTTTGCGATTGTTTTTCGCGTTCCCGGCGTGTTTGCCGCCCGGCGCAGGCTTGGATTTGCCCTCGGGAGCCTGCTGTTCACCTTCTGCGAGCTTTTTCTTGGAGATCTTGGAAAAGCTGAACTGGGCCTCGGTGCGGTTGAAAATGCGCTTGAGGTTATCCTTGTGCTTGTAGATGACAAAGCAGGCGCTGAGTACAGCCATGGCCACGCAGATGCCTGCGTTCTCTCCCGAGAGCGACCGGAGCAGAACCGGATAAAGAAACGCACAGGTAACAGAGGCCATGGAGACATAACGGGTGCCGACCAGCACCAGCACGAAGGCGGCCAGCAGGATGAAAAACGCGAACGGGACAAAGGGAACCAGCCAGTTGTTTGTAAAAATGCTGGTAATCAGCGCCACCACGGTCAGGCAGGCCACGCCCTTTCCTCCGCGGAATTTTTCAAAAATCGGGTACATATGACCGAACACCACAAAAAAGCCGGCAAGGCCGAGGCCGTTCATCTCCCAGATCAGAAGCCCCGCAAAGCAGGCAAGCGCCGCCTTGCCCAGATCGAGCAGAAAGGTTGCCAGCGCCGCCTTTTTGCCGTAGGTGCGCAGCATGTTGGTCGTACCGGCGTTCCCGCTTCCGAAATCCCGGATGTCCTCGTGGTACACCAGCCGGGAGATGAGAATGGCGGGATTGATGCTGCCCAGCAGATAGGGGATGACGATGCAGCCCAGCAGCCCCAGCACATAAATCAGGTAATAGAGCGGGCTGCCGGCCGACACCTCAAAATGAACGATCGACCAGTCCACCAGATTGAAGAGAACGGTTTTTACGGCCGGCTCAGCGGCCGCTGCCTGTGCAAAAATCATGTATTCCGTATCCTTTCCGAAAGATCGGTGCCCCGCCGCATCACAGCTCAATCAGCTCCTTGGGGCTTTTGGTGAAGTTGAGGACGCTGCCGTCCGGCCGGATGGCCACCATGTCCTCAATGCGGCAGCCGTATTTGCCCTCGAGATATATGCCCGGCTCGAAGGTGACGACATTTCCGCGCCGGAGCACCTCCCCGGGAGCAGCCTTGGGCGAGAGACGGGGATTTTCGTGGATGAACAGCCCCACACCGTGGCCGAGCGAATGGCCGAAGGTTCCCGCGTAGCCGGCGCCGTCGATGATGTCCCGCGCGATGCGGTCGAGTCCCGCGCAGGAGGCGCCCTCTGCGGCGGCCTCCAGAGCGGCCAGCTGCGCGCGGAGCACCGTGCCGTACAGCCGCTTCATCTCGCCGTCTGCCTTGCCGATGACAACCGTGCGCGTCATATCCGCGCAGTAGCCGTTGACCCGCGCGCCGAAATCCATCGTGAGAAAGCCTTTTTCCAGTTTGCGGTGCCGCGGCACGCCGTGCGGCCGGGAGGAGTTGCTGCCGGATACCGCAATCGTGTCAAACGCCAGCCCGTCGGCGCCGTTTTTGCGCATGAAAAATTCCAGCTCCAGCGCAACGTCGGTCTCGGTCATGTCGGGGCGGATGAAGTTGAGAATATGCGCGAAGGCCGCGTCGGTCAGTGCCTGCGCTTTTGCCATGCAGGCCAGCTCCTCGTCGGTTTTTGTCTCCCGCTGCCGCGTGAGAAGCCCGGAGGCGCCGCTCTCCAGAGACACACCGGGGAGCAGCTCGCACCAGCTCTGATATTCGGCGTAGGAAAGCGCGGATTCCTCAATTGCCACCCTGCGGCAGCCGCCCGCCTCCAGAAGCTCGCGGACGCAAGGCAACAGACCATGCGCGGGCTGCAATACCTCGAGCTCGCGGGAGCATTGAGCGCGCGCGGCCTCAATATAGCGGAAATCGGTGAGCAGGTAGGCGGTGCTGCCGGTTACCAACACCAGCCCGTCGTCAAAGTCGAAGTCCGACAGATAGCGTTGGTGCTGCTTGCATGAGACAATGGCTCCCTCAAAGCCGGCCTCCAGCAGGGACTGACGGAATGTGGAAAGATGAGACATGATAACTCCTTTCGGCATCCGGAATGTGCGCGGCGGCATACCGCATCTGCCGCGCGGAATCAACCGGAACGGTACACTGCATAAATGATAGCACATTTTTGCGCAAAAGTAAAGGCGTATGAGAAAAATTTTTTCGTCGGGACCTGATTTTGACAAAATTATCCAACCAAATGCGTTATAATAAGGGTATCGGACAGAGGGGGTGGGAGAATGGACCGGGAAGTATATGCCGATCTCTATTTTCTGGTGAATGCCAGCATGGATCTGCTCTGCATGATGATCACGGCAGCCGTGCTGCACCGACGGGCTGTGCGCTGGCGGGCACTGCTCGGCGCAGCCATCGGGGGTGTGTATGCGGTGGCCGCACTGGTGATCGGCCTGGAGGGGGTGCCGGGGCTACTCTGCGATGTGGCCGTTGCACTGATCATCTGCGCCGCTACCTTTGCGGGGAAGGGAATCCGCTTTTCCTCCCTGCTTCAGGCGACCGCGGTGTTCGCGCTGATCTCGGCGCTGATGGGAGGCATTATGACCGCTCTGTTTGCCTGGCTCAACCGGCTGAACCTTCCGCTGGAGAGCCTGCAGGGAGACGGCCTTTCGGTATGGATGTTTGCGCTGCTTGCGGCGGTTTCCGGGATTCTGACTATTCGCGGCGGGAGATTCCTCGGCCGATCGCAAAGGACGCGCAGCGTCACATTACAGGCGACGCTGTTCGGCAAAACGGTATCGCTCCGGGCGATGGTGGATTCGGGGAATCTGCTGCGCGACCCGCTCAGCGGCAGGAGTGTGATTGTGGTGGAGCAGGAAAAGCTGCGCCCGGTTCTGCCTCCCTCCTTTTTCCGGGACGGAAAGAGGTGGATACCGGATCATGAAATTGCCCGCCGCGTGCGTCTGATTCCGGCACAGACCGCAACCGGCACCGGAATGCTCACGGCCTTCCTGCCCGAGGCGCTGACCGTAACCGACCGGCAGGGCAGCGTGCCCTCGGATTACCTGATTGCTCCGGTGGAGCTGGGCGGACGGGCGCAGGGCTTTGACGCGCTCATCCCTGGCGATTGAACCGGGCCAAACCGGCACAATAAGGAATTGAAACCGGATGAACATCCGATTTGGTTATAACAGGCACAAGCGAATATACGATTACATAGGAGAGAAACTGGTGATGAATGGGTTTATGCTGATTTGGGAGCGCATCCGGCAATGGCTTTGCGGCGGGACGCGCAGGAGCGGCGGCTTTTACATCAACGGCCCGGATGTGCTTCCGGCGCCGCTGGACCACGATGCCGAAGCCGAATGGATTGCCCGCATTGACGAGGAGGAGGCACGCAATATTCTGGTGGAGCACAACCTGCGGCTGGTGGTTTATATTGCCAAGCGGTTCGAGAACACCGGTACCGGTATTGAGGATCTGATCTCGATCGGCACACTGGGGCTGATCAAGGCCATCAATACCTTCCGGTCGGATAAGAGCATCAAGCTGGCAACCTACGCCTCCCGCTGCATTGAAAATGAGATTCTGATGTATATCCGCAAGCGGAACGGCCAGCGCTGCGAGGTCTCAATGGATGAGCCGCTCAATGTGGACTGGGACGGGAACGAGCTGCTGCTTTCGGATGTGCTGGGCAGCGAGGAGGACAGCGTGGCCTATGAGCTGGAGCAGCGGGAGGAACGCGAAGCCGTGCGTGCGGCTGTGGCCGAGCTGGATCCGCGTGAGCGCGAGCTGATCGAGCTGCGTTACGGCTTGGGCGGCGGAGAGGAGCTGACGCAGAAGGAGGTCGCCGACCGGCTCGGTATTTCACAATCCTACATCTCCCGGCTCGAAAAGCGCATACTCTCCCGTCTGCGGGAGCAGATTGCTGGCAGAATCTGAACGGATTTACAAAACGGCAGAGCGGGTGCCCGTTCTACAGTCTGGACAACCGCCATGGCGGTTGTCCAGACTGAGGCTGTAGACAAAAGGCGTATCAAATAAAAATTGCACAAAAGCGTTCGCCCGCTTTTTCTTTGAGCGTGTAGGCGCAAAGAAAAAGCTCACAAAAAGAAACGCCGTACAGGGGAATTTCGCCCTCTGCGGAGGGCGACAAGGGCTACTCGCCCTTGACCCCGCAAACTTTTGAAAAAGTTTGATCAAAACTTTCATCAAACTGACGAAAGCCTCTGCTTTTGTCTACAGCCTGCACTCTGCCGTTTACAGCAGGTTTTCAATCGATATTTTCTCCAGCCGCCGCACATCACCGATTGCGTCCTGCAGGAGCGCCAACGCGGAACGGTAGCCGAATAAATCTCCGCAGGCAGCGCAGGCGGAAAGCACCGCCGCCTGCTCGCTGACCCGGTCTGTCACCGGATAGCCGACCGAAAGCCCGACATAAGGCACGTTCCGCTCCCAATAGTCCCGGAGAGAGGCTGCCGCCTCGGCGCAGCCCTCCTCGCCAATATCCGGGAGCGCTTCTGTCATCCGGCTCATGTCATTGGCCACATGGTTGATATAAATGGCGTTTCCCGCAATTCCGCAGAGCAGCAAAAGCAGCAGAAGCAGCGAGATCAGAAAGCTCTTCATGAACGGTTTCCTCCGTCCGTCTGCTGAATTTCCTGTTTGGGAATCAGAAAGATCTGACCGGCGTCATTGGCCGTGACGCAAAAGAGCCGATCCGCCGAGTAGCCCCGGCGGGCAAGCTCCTGCTCCAGCCAGCGGCGATCCTTGCCAATCAGCTTCAGGCCGGGTGCGTTGCAGACGCCGTTGCACATCACCACGTGCATCAACGGCTCATCCTTGGCCTTTACGCCGAGCTGTTCGTTTGTGGGCTGCGCAAACTGCGCCTTTGGCAATACCGTCAGCTTTCCGTTCTTTTCAAGAATGGCGTGCTGCACCTGTGCCAAATCGGGGTAGCCCTGCTGCCGGATCTCGCTCATCAGCTCCTCCATCGATATCCGGAGCGAGAGCATGGCCTTCTGGTTCAGCCTTCCGTTGCGGATAATCACGGTCGGTCTGGCGGATACCAGTGCTTTGAACTTGGGGAAGCGTATCAGAATCATGGAAGAGAGCACCTCCAGAATCAGCAGCGTAACCATGGGGATCAGGGCGTAGGCGATCGGGATATCCTGATCGGTGATCGGCAGTGCGGCAATTTCGGAGATCAGCAGCGTGGTGACAAGATCGGTTACCTCCAGCTCGCCGATCTGCCGCTTTCCCATCAGCCGCATCACCGCGTTCAGCGCCAGATATATCACCAAAGTGCGGATAAATATGGTAATCATGGCGCGCCTCCGTTTGTTTTGGTTTTAATATGCCCAGAGCCGGCCGGAGCTATGCGCCATGCGAGCAATGAAACGATGCCGACGGGGATGGATTTTCAACAACCGTTTCCGATGAAATACGGTACGCGTGAGAAGCAAACGGAGAGAAAAAAATTGTAAAAATGTCTTGACAAACCCGATTCAATATGATATAATATCCCAGTACCTGCCGGAGGAGCGCCCGAGGAGACGCGAGTGTAGTTCAATGGTAGAATCCCAGCCTTCCAAGCTGGTCGCGTGGGTTCGATTCCCATCACTCGCTCCAAGCATACCTGCTTCCCGCATTGGCGGGGAGCAGGGGGTTCGTGCTCCCGATGTGCCTTTAGCTCAGCCGGATAGAGCAACTGCCTTCTAAGCAGTAGGTCGAGGGTTCGAATCCCCCAAGGCACGCCAGATGGGCGGCTTCTGCACCCGATGACGAGTATCTGATCCGGGATCACGGAGCAGAGGTCTTTTGGCCGGATTGAATTTGGCTGTGGTTGCTGCACTGTGCTTACAGGTCAGGTATACAACACTTTTTGTAATGGTGTTGTAATTATGTTCAGAAAAAGCAGAGACGAAGATCGAAAGGTCGGAGTCTCTGCTTTTATTTTGTGTATACAAATCTGCAGGCCCGCAATCAATATTCCGATCCTCGCGCCGTTTTTCCAGCGTTATTATGCCTCCCGCCGGCGCCTATATGCCTGGAAATGCGTCTGCCAACGATGATATTGACAAAACAGGTGTTTTGATTTATGGGAACCTCTAAAAATTCCCGAAGATATTGAATAAAGTCGCAAAGTATGATATAATGGGAACAAACAAGAGAAGGGCGGCGAAAACCATGAAACAGGTCAACCTATTTGCAGAAGAAACACA
>CALXUY010000086.1 GCA_944391805.1 uncultured Clostridia bacterium | reverse complement strand
ATCTCAAAAAATTCGCAAAAAGAAAGTGGAGTGATATCCATCCCTCCCTCTTCTTTGCATTTTTCTCATTTTTTTCTCGCTTATATTCCAAAACGCCCATTTCGGCTCTCGCTTGATGGGCGTTTTTCGACAGACTGAGGAGCCGCAGCGTCCGCTGCGGCTCCTACGTGTGTCAAAAACTGTGTTTGAGGCGGGAGCATCGGTTGCCGACGGCAGGTTGCCCATGAGGCATACGCACATGCCTGCGCGGCATGGTCGCCGCGCGCGGGTCTGACACGGGGGAGACAGAGGAGACAAAATTTTCTTTCGGCAGATTCCGGTTTTTTCAGAAAAAACCTTGACAAGCTCTTTTTTTTATGATATAATACCCGATGTTATCCGAAGACAGCAGGTTCCGGTAAAAGCACAGCTTTCCTGCCGAGGAAGAAAGTGAACAGTTTTTTGTGGAGTCTTTCTTTTCGGCGCGCTGTGTTCCGGAAGAAAGATTTTTTTCGTTCCATTTCACATTGGGAGGTGAACAATATGCCCAGCAATTCCATTCTGGCGCAAAAGCAGCAGATCGTTGCCGACTTGGCGGAGCAGATGAAGAATTCGGCCGCCGGCGTGATTGTCAATTATCAGGGCATCACGGTGGAGGCGGACACTGCCATGCGTAAGGCGCTGCGCAATGCCGGCGTGAAGTACGTGGTCATGAAGAACACGCTGACCGGCAGAGCCTGCGACGAGGTTGGCTATGGCGAGCTCAAGCAATACCTCACCGGTATGACCGCCATCGCCATCAGCGAAAACGACCCGGTTGCGGCCGCAAAGGTGCTCAAGGAATACGCCGACAAGGTGGAGTCCTTCAACATTCTTGCCGGATATGTCGACGGGGAAGTGATTGACGCCGCAAAGGTTAACGCGCTTGCCGAAATTCCGAACAAGGAAACGCTCATTGCAAAATTGCTCGGTTCCATCCGTTCTCCGCTTTACAGCTTTGCCTACGCGCTGCAGGCTGTGGTGGACAAGAACGGCGAGGCTCCTGCCGAACCCGCAGAGGCCTGAACGAGCTGCTCGCGGAGCTATCCGCCGGCGACCGGCGCCGTTATGACCGGAGTAATTTATCACAGATTATCAATTTTGGAGGTATGATAAAATGGCATCCGAAAAGATTACCAATATTCTTGAAGAGATCAAGTCCCTGACCATCCTGGAGCTTGCCGACCTGGTGAAGGCGGTTGAGGAGGAGTTCGGCGTATCTGCTGCCGCTCCTGTCGGTGTTGTTGCCGCTGCCGGAGCTGCTGCTCCCGCTGCTGAGGAGAAGACCGAGTTTGACGTGATTCTGGCCAACTTCGGTGCGAACAAGCTGAATGTCATCAAGGCTGTCCGTGAGATCACGGGTCTGGGCCTGAAGGACGCGAAGGATCTGGTTGAGGGCGCTCCCAAGACCGTGAAGGAAGGCGTTTCCAAGGATGAGGCCGAAAAGGTGAAGGCCGCCCTGACCGAGGCCGGCGCCACCGTTGAAATCAAATAATCGCCGAGATCCGATTGTATCTGTCCGGGATAACCAAAAACAGCCGTACTCCGTGTGAGCGCGGCTGTTTTCTGTTGCGCGGCAGAAGGGCGGCCGGTTCATAGACTTGAGACAAATCTGCGGCTGCACCGGGACAATGGCGCACGCTTTGCAGTGCTTGGCGCAGGGAAGTGTGAGGTCGGCCCGGATTTTGGCTCTCTGTGTGAATATCCGGTGACTGAACAGGCAAAAATTGCGTAAACTATGATCGTATACTCTGAATTTTACAAAAACCTATTGACATCGCAATCAATATGTGATAATATAGTATCGAAAACCATATCAAACGGTAATGATAATTATTTATTTATAATTGTTCATATTTTTGCAAAAGGATGGAGATCGATGAACGCAAAAAAAATTCGAAGCGCAGTGGTCTGGGGGGATTCTCTTGCCCGCGGCGTTGTGTTTGACGAGAAGCGCGGACGGTACAGCATTGCCCCCCATCCCGCCGCCGAGCTGGTGGCGCAGGAGCTGGGAATTGAAATGACCAACCGCTCCCGTATGGGCATGACGACCACGCAGGGAATGCAGATGATGGAAAAGGATCTTGCAAAGGGGCTTCACGCGGATGCCGCCGTGCTGGAGTTTGGCGGCAATGACTGCGATTTTGATTGGAAGGCCATCAGCGAGGCGCCGGAGCAGGAGCACCTGCCGCACACGCCCGCCGAGCAGTATGAAAAAAATATGAGACATATGATCGACCGTGCCAAGCAGGCCGGCATGGAGCCGATTCTGGTCAATCTTCCGCCGGTCAATGCCGAGCGGTATTTCCGATTTCTCTCAAAGGGAGGGCTTTCGCAGAGCAATATTCTGCGCTGGCTGGGAGAAACCTTTCAGATTTACCGCTACCAGGAGCGCTATTCCATGCTGGTCACCCGCATTGCGCAGGAGTGTGGCTGCCGTTTGCTGGATATCCGGTCGGCATTCCTCAATCTCTGGAATGCGGCGCCCTTTTTCTGCCATGACGGCATTCATCCCACCGCCGAGGGGCAGGAGCTGATCGGCAGGGCCATTCTGGCTGAAATATCATGAAGACAGGCGGGCAGAGGAAAGCGTGAGCGCTTTCCTCTGCAGCGCTTTTTTGCAAAACTCACCATTTTGTCTTTCATTTTTGAATCATCATCAGTTGATTACAGGAGCTGCGAAAAAAAGTTTTGCAAAGTCGCTGCAAAAATCATGCAAAATTGTCACAATTCCCGTTCATCTCAGATGAAATTTGTGAACAATCCGTAACCTTTTCCAAAGCCTCTTGAAAATTGGCGAAAATGCGTGTAAAATATATACTGGGTGAAGTTGGCTCATTGCCATTGTTTATCTTTTCACAATCTATCAGGAGAGAAGGAGAAATCATATGACCAACAACAAGTATGTATTGGACTGGATCAAATCGATGGCCGACATGGTTCAGCCCGAGAAAATCGAGTGGATCGACGGCTCGGAGGAGCAGACGCAGAAGCTGCGCGACATCGCGTGCTCTACCGGAGAGCTGTTCCGGCTGAATGAGAAGGAGTATCCGAATTGCTACCTGCATCGCACCGCCGTCAACGACGTGGCGCGCGTGGAGGACAGAACTTTTATCTGCACCCGCACCAAAGAGGACGCGGGCAGCATCAACAACTGGATGGACCCCAAGGAGTGCTATGCAAAGCTGACCAAGCTCTTCACCGGCTCCTATAAGGGCAGAACCATGTATGTCATTCCGTATTCGATGGGTGTTGTCGGTTCGGATTTTGCCAAAATCGGCATTGAGCTGACCGATTCGATTTATGTTGTGCTGAATATGCTGATCATGACCAGAGTCGGCACCGATGTGCTGAAGGCGCTGGGAGACTCTCCCGACTTTGTCAAGGGGCTGCATTCCAAGGCCAACTGCGACAAGGAGAACCGCTACATCTGCCATTTCCCCGAGGACAACACCATCTGGTCGGTCAACTCGGGCTATGGCGGAAACGTGCTGCTGGGCAAGAAGTGCTTTGCGCTGCGCATCGCCTCCTATCTTGGCAGAAAAGAGGGCTGGATGGCCGAGCATATGCTCATTCTCGGTCTGGAGGCGCCGAACGGCGAGACCAAGTATATTGCCGCCGCCTTCCCGTCGGCCTGCGGCAAGACCAATCTCGCCATGCTGATCCCGCCCGAGGTGTACAAAAAGGCCGGATACAAGGTCTGGACGGTTGGCGACGACATTGCGTGGATCCGCGTTGGCAAGGACGGCAGACTGTATGCCATGAATCCTGAAAACGGCTTCTTCGGCGTGGCTCCCGGAACCAATTCGCACTCCAACTACAACGCGCTGATGACCACCAAGAAGAACTGCATCTTCACAAACGTCGGGCTGAACCTCGACGACAATACGGTCTGGTGGGAGGGGATGGATACTCCGGCGCCCACCAATGCCCTCAACTGGAAGGGTGAGAAATGGGAGCCTTCCATGTACAACAAGGCCGACAAGGTCAACACCTCCTGCGCACATCCGAACTCCCGCTTCACTGCAATGGCAACCAATTGCCCCTGCATTTCTTCCGAGTTTGACAATCCCAATGGCGTGCCGCTGACCGCAATTATCTTCGGCGGCAGACGCGCCAAGACCGCGCCGCTGGTGTATGAATCCCGCAACTGGCAGCACGGAACCTTTGTCGGCTCCATCATGGCCTCCGAGACCACCGCTGCCGCTGCCGGCGCCGTTGGTGTGGTGCGCCGTGACCCGATGGCTATGCGTCCGTTCGTGGGCTACAACATGGGCGATTACTTTGCACATTGGCTGGAGATGGGCAAAAAGACTGCAAATGCGCCCAAGATCTTCCATGTCAACTGGTTCCGCACCGATGAGGAAGGCCACTTCATCTGGCCGGGCTTTGGCGACAACATGAGAGTGCTGATGTGGATCCTTGCCCGCTGCGCCGGAGAGGTGGATGCCGTGGAAACCCCGATCGGATATGTTCCCAAGGCCGAGGACATCAACATTGAGGGCTTGGACGGCGTGACGGTGGACACCGTGCGTGAGCTGCTCACGGTTGACAAGGAGAGCTGGCTGGCAGATGTGGAGAACATCAAGGAGTTCTACAAGCTGGTCGGCGACCGGGTGCCCCGGGAGCTGTACGACGAGCTGGCTGCGCTGGAAGCAAATCTGAAAAAGTAAGAAGAGCGAACAGCAAAAACGGCGTGCTGCCGCGATGCCAATCGGCATCGCGGCAGCACGCTTTAGACTGTAGACCAAAGCAAGGGTTTTCGTCAGATTGATGAAAGTTTTGATCAAACTTTTTCAAAAGTTTGCGGGGTCAAGGGCGAGTAGCCCTTTGGTCGCAAGGCACCGGAGGTGCCGGAAATTTTGCTTCGCAAAAGTTTCCCTCCGCAGAGGGCGAAATTCCCCTGTACGGCGTTTCTTTTTGTGAGCTTTTTCTTTGCGCCTACACGCTCAAAGAAAAAGCGGACGATCGCTTTTGTGCAATTTTTATTTAATGCGCCTTTTGTCTACAACCTGCAGCGTGCTGCCGCGATGCCAATTTGGCATCGCGGCAGCACGCTTTCAGTGTGTATCTTCTGTTGTGTGGTTTTTCAGAACCCGCTGCGCCGCACGCACCAGGCGGTCCCGCAGCCATTCGGGCTCGATCAGACGGAAGTCGGATTCCAGCGAGAGCAGAAGACCGATGAATTTTTCAATGCTGTGAAACTCACAGGCAAACCGGTTGCCCGGCAGCCGGGCGATGATGTATTGCGAAAGCTCAATGGCCGCCAGCTTATTGCTCAATTCCACCGTGGCGGAGTAGGGAAGCTGCATCTGAATGATGGATTGGTCGGCGGCCAGCTCAGCCTTGCTTTGCACCGTGAAGATCTCCGGGATGTACATTTCATCATTGTCCGAGGTGAGCAGAAGCGGGAGCGAATAGGGCGCAGTGTAATAAAACCCTTTTCGCTTGCTGTCGTAGGCCAGCGGAGCGCCCAGCTTGTTCCGCAGAACCTCCAGGTCTCGCTGCGCCTGCCGGTGCGAGATGTGAAAGCGCTCGGCAAGGCGCTGTGCGTTGGGGTAGCTCTGATTCAGAATTCGCTTGTGAAGCCATTGGATTCTGGTGTTGGCATTCATCTCTCTCCCTCCCCCGGCCCGGCGGACGAACCGGCTTCGGATGCGCCTGTGGGCGCCTCCGCTGCGCTTGGCACTGCCCCTTGCCGCAGCCAGCTCCACAGCCGGATGCCTGCGCTGATGGCTGTGCCCAGAACAATCAGCGCTCCCGCAAGATATTCGGGATGGTACATTTGCTGTGCGAGCACAGGTGCGTTCGAGGGACTGGTGGTGCGGGCAAATGCACCGGCCAGTGCGGCGATCGGTATCGGAAGCGCGGCCAGCCCGCCCGCTCCCAGCAGCCAGAAGCAGAGCATCATGTAGAGCCGTGGGGCCGGCTTGCCCAGCAGAATCCGGATCTCCCCGGTGTAGTAAAGCATAGCGCAGAGAAGGCCGATGATGACAGTGACCTTCACCGGAGCGTTCATTTCCAGCGAGCTGTCAAAATAGTAGAGCGCGTCGAGCAGAATGCAGCCGAGTACTGCGGCAAATCCGAGCAGCGCAGAGGTTGCGCTCATGCGTGCGGGGGCATAACCCGAGAGCAGCGCATATGCGGCTCCCAGCAGCAGAAAAAGAACGGCAAAACGGCTTGCGGTAGTATTGAGCGACAGCAGCAGAATAACCGCGCCGGCCAGAAAGCCGACCGCAGCGGGAATGGAGGCTGCACGGACCGGGAGTGTGCCAAGCTGCAATTGATTTTTGGGGATGAGCAGCGCCAGCAGGCATCCTGCCAGCACAACCAGCACCGTGAGCACATTGGCTATGGTGGGGAGGATGGCGCCGACCGAAAAATAGTTGGCGGCGGGCGCTTCGTAGTCCAACAGGAACGCCAGTATTTGCAGCAGGGTGATCAGGCCGGTCAATGACAACAACACGGGCGGCAGAAGGCGCAGCATACGCGCAGGCAGTTTCATGAATGGGATTCCTTCCTGAATGGGATTTGCTGGTGCGGTGCACCATGAACTCCTTATATTATATCTCACAAATATGAACATGATATGACGCTTTGCGTGGTTCCGTAAAAAACTGTTCTGTCCAGGGGGCAAAGGGACGGAGGAACGTGCAACGCCGAACGCATCCCACGCCCGCTGTATGTCAATATTCCGCCATTTTGAGCGGGGTTGTGCAATTTTATCAGAATTTGATCGACCTTGTCCCGGAAATAGCCTTTCTTTGAATGGCAAAATTGACTTTTAAAAGCCAAAATTGTTAAGGTTGCATATAAAATTGATGGCGTGAATTCAAAATTTCTGCTTTCCGAACACAAAAAAAGTGTTGCAATTTTGGAAAGAATCTGTTATAATGTAAAGGCTTGATATGCGATGAAGCGAAAGGTTGCCGCCGAGGGACGCCGAGGCGGGGAATTTTCGTGGAGTATGTCCGTGAAAACCGGGCGAAAAGGGATTACCGAGGCGCTGTTGAGGCCGCAAACGTGCGGCCGGCTTCGAATGTTCTTGTCACTCTTCCGGAATTTGTTCCGTGCAGATGCTGATGCATTGGGGCAAACTCCGAATTTTCAGCGAAGGCGAGAAACACACGGGGCGGTGTTGAGGATGATGCCCACCTTGCAAATCGCAGACCGCGCAAACCAGGCTACCTAATTTATTATATTAGGAGCAGCGCGGACAAGTGAAATCTGATAAGGAGGCAAAAGCAATGGCAATCAAAGAGAAGATCAGAGTGAGACTGAAGAGCTACGATCATGTTCTGATTGACACCGCGGCAAAGAAAATTGTTGAGGTGGCCACCAGAAACGGAGCCGAGGTCTCGGGACCGATTCCGCTGCCGACCGAAAAGGAGATTATCACCATTCTCCGCGCGGTTCACATGTACAAGGACAGTCGGGAACAATTCGAATACCGCACGCACAAGCGGCTGATCGATATCATCAAGCCATCCCAGAAGGTGGTTGACGCGCTGATGAGCGTGGAGCTGCCCGCGGGCGTTGAGATTGAAGTGAAGATCTGAATCAAGCGCTTCGTTCAACCCAAAACAAAGCCAACAGCCGAGCTCCGGTTCTCTCCGGAACGTTCGGTAACTTTGTAAGTCATGTTGGCACACTTCGTTGTGTCAACCAATAATTTACAGGAGGAATCCATCATGAAAAAGGGTATGATCGGTAAGAAAATCGGCATGACACAGATTTTTGATGAAAAAGGGAATGTCATTCCGGTTACTGTCATCGAGGTTGGCCCGTGCGTTGTCGCACAAAAGAAAACCGCTGAAAAGGACGGCTACAATGCGCTGCAGCTTGGCTTTATGGAAGTCAAGGAGAAGCACATGACCAAGGCCGAGATGGGACATTTCAACAAGGCAGGCGTTGCTTATAAGAAGCACCTCAAGGAATTCCGCTTGGAGGACTGCTCCGCAAACGTCGGCGACTTCATCACCGTCGATACCTTCGCCGTTGGCGAAAAGGTCGATGTAACCGGTATGACGAAGGGCCGCGGATTCACCGGAGCTGTGAAGCGCTGGAATCACCACACGCTCTGCTCCACGCACGGTGTGGGTCCCATTCACAGAGAGGTCGGCTCCATGGGCGCAAACTCGACCCCGTCCCGCGTATATAAGAACAAGAAGATGGCCGGCCAGTACGGAAACGAGCAGGTCACCATTCTCAACCTGAAGGTCGTGAAAATCGACAGCGAAAAGAACCTGATGGCCATCAAGGGCGCCATCCCCGGCGCCAAGGACGGAATCGTGTTCATTCGCGATTCCGTGAAAGCCTGATCGGAAGGAGGATAACAACAATGCCAGTCGTAAAAATCGTAAATATGTCCGGCGCAGAAGTCGGAGAACTCACACTGAGCGATAAGCTGTTCGGTGCGGACGTGAACGGCGCTGTTCTCCATGCCGCGGTCAGAGCTTATCTGATGAACCAGAGACAGGGGACACAGTCCACCCTGACCCGCACCGAGGTTTCGGGCGGCGGAAAGAAGCCGTGGCGGCAGAAGGGGACCGGACGGGCGCGTCAGGGCTCTACCCGCGCTCCCCAGTGGACGCATGGCGGTGTGGCGCTCGGTCCGAAGCCGAGAGACCACCGCGTGGCAATGAACAAGAAAACCCGGAGAGTGGCTCTGTTCAGCGCACTTTCGGATAAGGTGGCAAACGGCGATCTGGTCGTGCTGGACAGCCTGACGGTGGCGGACGGCAAGCCCTCCACCAAAACCATGGCCGGAATGTTCAAAACCCTCGGCTTTGAGAAAACCTATACCAAAACCTACAAGACCATCGCCGTGGAGGACGGCAAGCCGGTTTACGGCACCGCAACCCGCGAGGCCGTCAAGCCGCAGCGCGCGCTCGTGGTGCTGGATGCCATGGACACCGCGGTCATCAAGAGCTGCGCCAATCTTCCCACGGTCAAAACCACCCAGTACAGCACGCTGAATGTTTACGACATTCTCAACGCCGAAAAGCTGGTGATGACGGTGGAAGCGGTGAAGAAAATTGAGGAGGTGTACGCATGATGAAACTGGCGCACGATATCATTATCAGACCGGTGATCACCGAGGCTGCAATGGATATGCTCCACGCCAAGAAGTATGTTTTCGAGGTTGCCCGCACGGCCACCAAGTCGGAAATTGCCAAGGCAGTGGAAGAGGTGTTCAAGTCCAGCAAGGTGAAGGTTGCAAGCGTTCACACCATCAACATGAAAAAGAAGCCCAAGAGACTCGGTGTACACTACGGTTACACCTCCGAATGGAAGAAGGCAATTGTCACGCTGACGCCCGATTCCGGGGAGATCGAGTTCTTCGAAGGCCTGAACTAAGAGTAGGAGGGAACAGAGATGCCTACCATTAAGTATAAGCCTACCACTCCGGGCAGAAGAAACATGACGGTTTCTTCGTTTGCGGAGATCACAAAATTCTCTCCTGAGAAAAGCCTGATAGTCACAAAGAAGAAGCATGCCGGCCGCAACAGCTACGGGCGCATTACGGTGCGCCACAGAGGCGGCGGAAACAAGGTCAAGTACCGTATTATCGACTTCAAACGGCTGAATGCCAACGCCAACACGGTTGTGGGCATTGAGTACGACCCGAACAGAACCGCGTATATCGCGCTTCTGCAGGATACCGAGGGAACCAAGAGCTATATCATCGCTCCCGAAGGACTCAAGACCGGGGATGTGGTGTATTCCGGACCGGAGGCCGATATCAAGCCCGGCAACACCCTGCCGATTGCCAATATCCCGGTCGGTACCGTGATCAACAACATTGAGATTTACCCCGGCAAGGGCGCACAGTTGGTTCGCTCGGCCGGAGCCATGGCGCAGCTGGTCTCCAAGGAGAGCAACGGCATGGCGCAGGTCCGTCTCCCTTCCGGAGAGGTTCGTTTCATCCGTCTGGATTGCAAGGCCACCATCGGTCAGGTCGGCAACGTCGAGCATGACACCGTGAAGATCGGTAAGGCCGGCAAAACCAGACACATGGGCATTCGTCCCACGGTTCGCGGCTCGGTGATGAACCCCTGCGACCACCCTCATGGCGGCGGTGAAGGCAAGTCTCCGATCGGTCATCCCGGCCCGGTTACCCCGTGGGGTAAGCCTGCTCTGGGTTATAAGACCAGAAACAAGAAGGCTCGCACGAACAAATTCATCGTGAAACGCAGAAATGCGAAATAAGGAGGGGATATCAAATGAGCAGAAGCCTGAAAAAAGCGCCTTATGTTGAAGAAAAGCTCTTCAACCGCATTTGCGCGATGAATGCCAACGGCGAAAAGAAGGTTCTCAAGACCTGGTCCCGTGCCTCTACCGTGTTCCCGGAGTTTGTCGGCCACACCATTGCGGTGCATGACGGCAAAAAGCACATTCCCGTGTATATCACCGAGGACATGGTGGGGCATAAGCTGGGCGAATTTGCGCCGACCCGCACCTTCAAGGGCCATGCCGGGTCCAAGACGTCCAACAACGGCAAATAACTGCAAAGGGAGGTTCATTTTCTAAATGGAAGCAAAAGCATATCTGAAATACGCAAGAATTTCCCCGCGCAAGGTGAAAATCGTTCTTGACCTCATCCGCGGCAAGGACGTCAACGTCGCGATGGGAATTCTGAAAAACACGCCGAAGGCTGCGTCCGAGCTGCTGATTAAGCTGCTGAACAGCGCCATTGCCAATGCGGAAAACAATTTCCACATGGATTCCACCAAGCTGTATGTTTCCGAGTGCTTTGTATGCCCGGGGCCGACTCTGAAAAGAATCATGCCCCGCGCGAAAGGAAGCGCAGACCGGATCCTGAAGAGAACAAGCCATGTGACGCTGGCTGTTCAGGAAAGAAACTGAGAGAGGAGGAAACAGCAGAATGGGTCAGAAGGTCAATCCCCACGGCTTGAGAGTGGGTGTGATTAAAAACTGGGATTCAAGATGGTTCGCAAAGGACGAAGTCTTTGGAGACACCCTTGTTTCCGACTACAACATCAGAAAGTTTCTGAAAAAAGAGCTGTACGACGCCGGCATTTCCAAAATTGAGATTGAGCGCGACGGTCACAGAGTCCGCGTGTTTATCAACTGCGCAAAGCCGGGCCTTGTCATCGGCAAGGGCGGCTCCGAGATCGAGAAATACCGGGTACGGCTCGAGAAAATGGTGAAGATGCCGGTTTCCCTGAATGTGGTGGAGATCCGCCAGCCGGATCTCGACGCGCAGCTTGTCGCCGAGAATATCGCCAAGCAGCTTGAGGGCCGCGTGGCCTTCCGCAGAGCCATGAAGATGGCGATCCGGAACACCATGAGACTGGGCGCCAAGGGAATCAAAATCAACTGCGGCGGCCGTTTGGGCGGCGCCGAGATCGCGCGCAGCGAGCACTACCATGAGGGTACCATCCCGCTGCAGACGCTCCGGGCAGATATTGAATATGGCTTTGCCGAGGCCAGCACCACCTACGGTAAAATCGGCGTGAAGGTCTGGATCTACAAGGGCGAGATTCTCAATGAGGTCAACCGTCCCGGCAGCAACCAGAGACGCGACCGCAGAGAGGGACGCGGTGACCGCAGAGACAACCGTGGCGACCGTCGCGGAGATCGCAGAGACAACCGCGGCGACCGCAGAGACAATCGCGGCGGTGACCGCAGAGAGAGAACTCCGAGAGAAGGAGGCGCAAGGTAATTATGTTAATGCCGAAAAGAGTCAAGTTCCGCCGTGTGCAGCGCGGCAGACTGAAGGGCAAGGCTTCCCGCGGAACCACCATCAGCAACGGCTCGTATGGCCTCGTTGCTCTGGAGCCTGCGTGGATCACCAGCAATCAGATTGAGGCTGCCCGTATCGCCATGACCCGGTATATCCGCCGCGGCGGACAGGTCTGGATCAAAATTTTCCCGGATAAGCCGATCACCGAGAAGCCGGCCGAAACCCGAATGGGCTCCGGTAAAGGCTCTCCCGAGTATTGGGTTGCCGTTGTCAAGCCGGGCAGAGTTCTGTTCGAGATGGACGGTGTTGCCGAGGATGTGGCAAAGGAAGCCATGCGTCTTGCCGGTCACAAACTTCCCATTAAGACAAAGTTCATTTCCAAAAAGGAGGGGTAATCCATGAAAGCAGCAGAACTCAGAACCATGTCTGCTGAGGAGTTGGAGAACAAGCTCAAGGAGCTGAAGACCGAGCTCTTCAATCTCCGCTTCCAGCACGCCATCAATCAGCTTGATAACCCTCACAAAATGACCGAAGTGAAGCACGACATTGCCCGTGTGATGACGGTCCTTCAGGAAATGAAGAAGGAGGCATAAGCCATGGCAGAAGAAAGAGCATTGAGAAAAACCAGAGTGGGTCTGGTTGTCAGCGACAAGATGGACAAAACCGTTGTGGTTGCCATCGAGGACAACGTCAAGCACCCGCTGTACGGCAAAATTGTGAAGAGAACCCTGAAGCTGCATGCGCAGGACGACAACAATTCCTGTGGCGTGGGCGACAAGGTGAAGCTCATGGAGACAAGACCGCTTTCCAAAACCAAGAGATGGCGTGTTGTCGAAATCATCGAGAAGGCGAAGTAATTCCGCCCGACCGATTCAAATTCACTGATTCGAATAGTAAATACGTCGTAGCGTATTGAAGCAGTAGGAGGAAAAACAAGTGATTCAGCAGCAGTCTTTAATGAAAGTTGCCGACAACACGGGTGCCAAGGAGCTGATGTGCATCAGAGTTCTGGGCGGCACCGGCAGAAGATATGCGAATATCGGAGACGTGGTTGTTTGCGCGGTCAAAAAGGCAGCTCCTGGCGGCGTGGTCAAAAAGGGCGACGTGGTCAAGGCGGTGGTCGTGAGAACCGTGCATGGCATGAAGAGAGCCGACGGCTCTTATATCAAGTTTGATGAAAACGCGGCGGTCATCATCCGTGAGGACAAAACGCCGAGAGGAACCCGTATTTTCGGGCCGGTTGCGAGAGAGCTTCGCGAGAAGGAATATCTGAAGATTCTTTCTCTGGCTCCCGAAGTGCTTTGAGGAGGTAAGAACAATGGCAGCATTGCATATCAAAAAAGGTGACAACGTTGTGGTTCTCTCCGGCGATGACAAGGGTGTGATCGGCGAAGTGCTCGCAGTTTCTCCCGAGGAGGGAAAGGTGATTGTGAAGGGTGTGAACATCATTCACAAGCACGTCAAGCCCCGCAGACAGGGCGAGGCCGGCGGAATTGTCGACGCCGAGGGTGCGATTTACGCTTCCAACGTGGCTCTGATTTGCCCCCAGTGCGGCAAGGCGGCCAGAGTGATGCACAAGATCAGCATGACCGAAAAGAACGGCAAAATGAAGAGAACGGTGACCCGCGTGGCTGCGCACAAAAAGTGCGGCTACCCGGAGCTGAAGTGAGGAGGCAGGGGACATGGCAAGACTGAAAGAACTTTACAAGGCCGAGGTCGCTCCCGCCCTCATGAAAAAATTCGCTTACAAGAGCGTGATGCAGATCCCGAAGCTGGACAAAATCGTGATCAACGTGGGCGTTGGCGACGCCAAGGACAACTCCAAGGCGCTGGACGCGGTGCTCCGCGATCTGGCCATCATCTCGGGCCAGAAGGCTGTGCCCACCTATGCCAAGAAGTCGGTTGCGAACTTCAAGATCCGTCAGGGCATGAAGATCGGCGCCAAGGTGACGCTGCGCGGCGACAGAATGTATGAGTTTATGGACAGACTCTTCAACTTCGCGCTGCCCAAGGTGCGCGACTTCAAGGGCATCAATCCCAACGCTTTCGACGGCCGCGGCAACTATGCGCTGGGCCTGAAGGAGCAGCTCATTTTCCCCGAAATCGACTACGATAAGGTGGAGAAGATCCGCGGTATGGACATCTGCTTTGTCACAACCGCGTTGACCGACGACGAGGCCCGTGAGCTGCTGACGCTGTTCGGCGCTCCGTTCTCGAAATAATCAGGGAGGTAACAAACGATGGCAAAGAAGTCCATGATTCTCAAACAGCAGAGAGAGCCGAAGTTCTCGACCAGAGCTTACAACCGCTGCAAAATCTGCGGACGCCCTCACGCTTATCTCCGCAAATACGGAATCTGCCGGATCTGCTTCCGCAACCTCGCCTACAAGGGCGAGATCCCGGGCGTGAAGAAGGCTTCGTGGTAATTCCGGAATCATAACAAAACCCCCACTTATCGGCAGGAAATCAGACCGGCCACAGCGCAGTTGGATTTAACCGCCGATACGCCGCCGCGGAATCCGCGGCAGCAAGAAATCAACTTGCATAAGGAGGAATTGAATATGCAAATGTCAGACGTGATTGCCGATATGCTCACCAGAATCAGAAATGCGAACAATGCAAAGCATCAGACTGTGGATATTCCGGCATCCAATATGAAAAAGGCGATTGCCCAGATCCTTGTGGAGGAGGGCTATGTCAAATCCTTTCAGGTGATTGACGACGGCAAGCAGGGCGTCATCCGGATTACCCTGAAGTATCTGAACGGCAAGCAGAAGGTGATTCGCGGCATCCGCCGGGTTTCCAAGCCCGGTTTGCGGATTTACGCAAGCTGCGAGGATATGCCCAGCGTGATGAACGGGCTGGGAATTGCAATTGTTTCCACATCCAAGGGCATTATGACCGGCAAAAAGGCGCGCGCGCTCAATGTGGGCGGCGAAGTCCTGGCGTTTGTGTGGTAATCGGAACGGGAGGTAATTGAAATGTCAAGAATTGGAAGAATGCCGATTGAGCTTCCGGCCGGCGTGACCGTTACCGTTGGCGACGGCAATGCCGTCACGGTAAAGGGCAAGCTCGGAACGCTCACGGAGCAGTTCAGCTCCCGTATGACGATTGCCGTGGAGGGCAACACCGTGGTGGTGACCCGCCCGACCGACGACAAGCAGGATAAAAGCCTGCATGGCCTGACCCGTGCACTGCTGAACAACATGGTGGTCGGTGTAACCGAGGGCTTTTCCAAAAAGCTGGAGATTGTCGGCGTGGGCTACAAGGTGGTCAAGCAGGGCAAAACCATCCAGCTGTATCTCGGACACTCGCTGCTTTCCACAGGGCTTCCGCAGGCAAAGTTCTGCATCACCGAGGAGGATGGCATCACCTACGAGGTTCCGGATTCAAACACCATCATTGTCAAGGGCATTGACAAGCAGAAGGTGGGCCAGATGGCGGCAGTCATCCGCGGCAAGAGACCGCCCGAGCCTTACCACGGCAAGGGTGTGAAGTATGCGGACGAATATATCCGCCGCAAGGCCGGAAAGACCGGCAAGGGCAAATAAGAGAAAGGAGTGAAGTGACATGGTATCAAGAAAAGATGCAAATAAGGCTCGTCTGAAAAGACACAAGAGAGTCAGAGCAAAGATTTCCGGTACTGCCGAGCGCCCCCGTTTGGCTGTGTATCGCTCCAACGCGAACATCAGCGCACAGATCATCGACGATGTGAAGGGTGTGACGCTGGTGAGCGCTTCCACTTTCGGAGCTGGCTTTACCGGCAATGGCGGCAACAAGGCCGCAGCACGTGAAATCGGCAAAACGATTGCTCAGAAGGCGATTGCACAGGGCATCACCGAGGTTGTGTTCGACCGCGGGGGCTACCTGTATCACGGACGTGTATCGGAGCTGGCTGAGGGCGCTCGCGAGGGCGGCCTGAAGTTCTGATTTCCGGTTTATACACTGTTCAACAAACGTTATGTTTATTGAATATTTTGGAGGAAAAAATGGCTGATAAATTTAATCCCGCTGAGCATGATCTCAAGGAACAGCTCATCTCCCTGAACCGTGTCTCCAAAACGGTCAAAGGCGGACGCATCGCCCGCTTTGCCGCACTGATGGTGGTTGGCGACGGTGCGGGGCACGTAGGAGTTGGTCTGGGCAAGGCTGCGGAGGTTCCCGAGGCAATCCGCAAGGGAATTGAAGACGCAAAGAAGAACATGGTAACCGTGTCCCTCAAGGGCACCACGATTCCGCATCAGGTGATCGGTGTGTTTGGCGCCGGCAAGGTGCTGCTCAAGCCCGCCGCTCCCGGTACCGGTATCATTGCGGGCGGCAAGGTCCGTATGGTTCTCGATGCCGCCGGTATCAAGAATATCCGTGCAAAGTGCCTGCGCTCCAATAACCCCACCAATGTTGTCAAGGCGACGATGGAGGGACTCAAGGAGCTTCGTACCCCCGAGGAGGTTGCAAAAATCCGCGACATCCCGGTGGATCAGCTGAAGGGTTGAGCAGGAGGTGCAGATCATGAAAAAAGTAACACTCAAAAAGAGTCTGATCGGCGCCAAGCCCAATCAGAAGGCAACGGCAAAATCCCTTGGCCTGAACAGGGTGGGCGACAGCGTTCTTCATGCGGACGATGCGGTGCTCGCCGGAAAAGTGAAGGTTCTGGCCCACTTGGTCACGGTGGAAACCGTGGATAACGCATAAGGAGGGAACAGCAGATGAAACTTCATGAACTCACTCCTGCCGAAGGGTCTGCAAAGGCCGCATGGCGCAAGGGCAGAGGCACCGGCTCCGGCAACGGCAAAACTGCCGGCAAGGGGCACAAGGGGCAGAACGCGCGCTCCGGCGGCGGTGTGCGCCCCGGCTTTGAGGGCGGCCAGTTCCCGATTTACAGGCAGCACCCCAAAAGAGGCTTTAACAATTACAATTTTGCAACCAGGTATGCAATTGTCAATGTTGAGGACCTCAACCGTTTTGTGGACGGAACCGTTGTGGATATGGAAATGCTTCTCGCAGCCAGAATCGTCCGTAAGCCGATGGACGGGCTGAAGGTTCTCGGCAACGGGGAACTGAACAAGAAGCTGACAGTGAAAGCGGCAGTCTTTTCGGCTACTGCCAAGGCAAAGATAGAGGCAGCAGGCGGTCAGGCAGAGGAGGGCTAACGGATGAAGGCAAACAATCCAAGCCCCAGCGCAGCGGCCAAACCCCGCAAGGAGGGCAATGTTTTCACCCGGATCGGCAAGTGGTTTGCCGGCAATGAAATGCTGCAGACCTTCTCGAACGCGTGGAAGATTCCCGATCTGCGGAAGAAGATGCTGTTCACGCTGATGATCATTCTCCTGTATCGCATCGGCGCCAATCTGTATGTCCCGTTTGTTGATACAGATGCCATTCAGTCCAACACCACGATCACCCAGCTGACCTCCGGTCTGTTCGGTATGATCAACCTGTTCTCGGGCGGCGCTTTTGAACAGGCTTCGCTGTTTGCTCTGTCGGTTTCGCCGTATATCACCGCATCCATTGTGATGCAGCTGCTCCAGATTGCCATCCCGAAGCTGGGTGAAATGGCCAAGGACGGCGACGAGGGAAAGCAGAAGATCAACAAAATCACCCGTATTGTCACAGTGGTACTTGCGCTGATTACGGCTTACGGTTATGTGCAGCTTCTCAGCTCTTACGGGCTGCTGGTGGTTTCCAACACGGCCGATACCCGCGCGATGTACTGGTTTGCCGTGGCGGTGATGGTGCTTTGCCTCTGCGCGGGCGCGTCGATTATCATGTGGCTGGCCGAACGGATCAATGAGCACGGCATCGGCAACGGTGTTTCGATCATCCTGTTTGCCAACATCATCTCGCGCGGCGGCGCAATGCTCAACTCCATGATCGCAATGATGCAGGATTCCCGCGGCGACTGGCTCACCGGCTGGCAGCTTGCGCTCGGTATTTTTGAGTTTGTGCTTTCACTGGCTCTGTCGGTTGTTGTGGTGGGGCTTGTGGTCTGGTTCACGAACTCCGAGGAGCGCATCCGCATTCAGTATGCCAAAAAAGTGGTTGGCCGCAAGATGTACGGCGGTCAGTCCAGCAATCTCCCGCTGAAGATGAACATGGCCGGCGTGATGCCCATCATCTTTGCCAGCTCCATTGTCTCGATTCTGCCAACCATTGCAGGCTTCTTCAGCAGCACCAATGGCTTTAACCGATTTGTAACCAATTATCTGGGCACCGGAACACCGGTTTATATCCTGCTTTACTTTATTCTGATTTTCGGGTTCTCCTACTTCTACATTATGATTTCCTTCAATCCGATCGAAGTGGCGAACAACATCAAGAGTAACGGAGGCTCGATCAAAGGGTATCGTTCCGGAACCGAAACCGCAGCTTATATCAAAAAGCATCTGAATCGCATCACTACCATCGGGGCGGTGTTCCTGGCGGTGATCGCGGGTGTGCCGATGGTGGTCGGCGCGCTGGTTCCGTCCTTCTCCTCACTGGCCTTCAGCGGCTCGTCTCTGCTGATTGTGGTGGGTGTTGTGCTGGAAACCGTGCGCACCATAGAGGCGCAGATGAAGCTGCGCAACTACAAAGGCTTCCTTGACTGATTCCGACCGAGAAAGGATTGTTGATATGAATCTGATTTTACTGGGAGCGCCCGGTGCGGGGAAAGGAACCCAATCCGAGCGGATTTCCGCAAAATATCATATTCCCGCAATCGCAACCGGAGACATTCTCCGCAAGGCGATCGGAGAGGGCACCGAGCTGGGCAAGGCTGCGAAATCCTATATGGACGCCGGCAAGCTGGTTCCCGACGAGGTTGTCATCGGAATCATCAAGGAGTATCTCTCCTCTGATGCCTGCAAAAACGGGTTTATTCTCGACGGATTCCCCCGCTCCATCCCTCAGGCCGAGGCGCTGGACGCGATGGGCGTTCACATCGACGTTGTGCTGAGCATTGAGGTGGCGGATGAAAAAATTGTGGAACGCATGAGCGGACGCCGCGTCTGCTCCTGCGGCGCCTCCTACCACGTGGTATACAATCCTCCCAAAACCGAGGGGGTATGCGACAAGTGCGGCGCCAACCTTTATATCAGAGCCGACGATGCCGAGGAAACGGTAAAGAACCGGCTCAAAACCTTCCATGCGCAAACAGAGCCTCTCAAGGACTACTACGCGTCCCGGGGTATTCTCGTCACCGTACAGGGGCAGGAGGAGGTTGCGGATACCACCGCGCTTGTCTTCCGGGCCTTGCGTCCCTTTGAGGCATAACCGCACATGATTCACTTGAAAAATTCCGCACAGATTACGGCAATGAAGGATGCGGGACGCATCACGGGAGAGGCCCTGCTGGTCGCCCGTGATGCGGTGAGGCCGGGCGTCAGCACCTATGAGATCGATCTGGCCATCCGCCGGTATATCGAAAAGTGCGGCGCAACGCCCACATTTCTGGGGTACGGCGGTTTTCCCGCAAGTGCTTGTATCAGCATCAATGATGAGGTCATCCACGGGATCCCCTCAAAAAGCCGGATTCTCCGGGAGGGTGACATTGTAAAAATTGATACCGGCGCCACCTATCATGGCTATGTCGGCGACTCGGCGCGAACCATTCCGGTTGGACATGTGAGCGAGGAGGCCAAGCGCCTGATGCAGGTGACCCGGGACAGCTTCTGGGCAGGTGTTGAAATGCTCAGACCCGGCAACCGGTTGGGGGATATCGGCCACGCGATCGATTCTCTGGTTGTCGCCAACGGCTTCAGCACGGTCAGGCGATATGTCGGTCACGGGATCGGAACCGATATGCATGAGTCTCCGGACGTTCCCAATTTCGGAACTCCCGGGCGCGGCATCCGGCTGTGCGCCGGTATGACCCTCGCCATTGAACCGATGGTGAACGTGGGGAGCTTTGAGGTCAGGGAGCTGCCGGACGGCTGGACTGTGAAAACACAGGACGGCAGCCTCTCGGCGCACTATGAGAACACCGTGGCGCTGACAAGCGACGGGGTGCTGATTTTAACCGAAGTGGAAAAAGGCTTTTAATCGGTCACAGTGAGTAAGTGAGGAGGGATTATTCTGGCACAGAAGGATGATGTCATTGAGTTTGAAGGCGTAGTGGTTGAGGCGCTGCCCAACGCATGCTTTCATGTCAAGCTGCCGAACGGACACATGGTAACAGCCCATATTTCCGGGAAGCTGCGAATGAACTATATCAAAATTCTGCCGGGGGATCGCGTCACGTTGGAGGTTTCGGTATACGACCTGACCAAGGGGCGCATCACATGGCGGGCAAAATAAGGTCCGGCGCGCCGGGCAATGGGTATAACCCAAATCCAGCAAGAAAGGCATGGTAGAGACAATGAAGGTGAAACCATCCGTAAAGAAGATCTGCGAAAAATGCAAGATCATCAAGAGAAAGGGCAAGATCATGGTGATCTGCGAGAACCCCAAGCACAAGCAGAGACAGGGTTGAGCGGCAGAGTGATCAAGCGAAAAAATCAACAGAGAGGTGAATAAACAGAATGGCTCGTATAGCTGGCGTTGATATTCCGAACAGCAAGCGCGTGGAAATCGCCCTGACCTATATCTACGGGATCGGGCGCAAGAGCGCAAACGACATCCTTGCAAAAACCGGTATCAATCCCGATACCCGTGCAAAGGATCTGACCGAGGAAGAAGTGGCAAAGCTCCGTGACGAGATTGAAAACTCCTACACTGTGGAAGGCGACCTCCGCCGCAATGTTGCGATGAACATCAAGAGAATGGTGGAAATTAACTGCTACCGCGGGATTCGCCACAGAAAAGGACTTCCGGTCAGAGGTCAGAGAACCAAAACCAACGCAAGAACCCGCAAAGGTCCCGCAAAGACCATTGCAAACAAGAAGAAGTAAAGGAGTGGGATGAAAAATGGCAAAAGTTGCAGCGAAAAAGGTTGTCAAGAAGCGCCGCGAGAGAAAGAACATTGAAAAAGGCGCCGTTCACATTCAGGCCACCTTTAACAACACCATTGTCACCATTTCCGATGTGGAGGGCAATGCAATTTCTTGGGCTTCCGCCGGAGAGCTTGGCTTCAAGGGCTCCAGAAAATCCACTCCGTATGCCGCACAGTCCGCTTCCGAGGCCGCCGCAAGAGCTGCCATGGAGCATGGGCTGAAAACCGTTGAGGTCTTTGTGAAAGGACCGGGCGCCGGGCGGGAATCTGCAATCCGCGCACTCGAAACCGTTGGCCTGCAGATCACCCTGATTAAGGATGTTACGCCGATTCCGCACAACGGCTGCAGACCGCCGAAGCGCAGACGTGTTTAATTATTCGTGGAGGTAGAAACATTATGGCAAGATATACAGGACCTGTATGCAGACTGTGCCGCAGAGAAGGCACAAAGCTCTTTCTCAAGGGCGACCGTTGCACCTCCGGCAAATGTGCAATCGACCGCAGGAGCACCGTTCCGGGTCAGCATGGCGCCGCCAACAAGAAAATGAGAGAATACGGAATTCAACTGCGCGAGAAGCAGAAGACCAGAAGATACTACGGTGTGCTCGAGCGTCAGTTCGCCAACTATTTTGAGGAGGCCGACCGCAAGGAGGGCATGACCGGCGAGAACCTGATCTGCCTGCTGGAGCGGCGGCTGGACAACGTGGTTTACAGAATGGGCTTTGCTTCGTCTCACAAGGAGGCGCGTCAGCTCGTGCTGCATGAGCATTTTACGCTCAACGGCAAAAAGGTGAACATTCCCTCGCTGATTGTGAAGGCAGGAGACGTCATCTCGGTTAAGGAGGCAAGCCGCGCATCTTCCAAGTTCAAGGCGCTGGCAGAGGATGCCGCCACCCACACCGCTCCCAAGTGGCTCGAGGTGAAGGCCGATGCATTTACCGGCAAGGTGGTTGCGCTTCCCGCAAGAGAGGATGTTGATTTCGATTTCAACGAGCAGCTGATCGTCGAATTTTATTCCAAGTAATTCCGGTGCGTTCCAAACCGATGCGGTCATCCGGTTCCCGGATTTCCGGATCAAACCTGCAAGCCTATGAATATTGATTGAATAAGGAGGTTTTATTTGGAATGATTGAGATTGAAAAGCCTAATATTTCCACTGCCGATTTGAGCGAGGACGGTTCACACGGGATTTTCATCGTGGAGCCTCTTGAGCGCGGCTACGGTACCACACTGGGCAATTCTCTGCGCAGAGTGATGCTCAGCTCATTGCCGGGCGTAGCTGCAACCAGCATCAAAATCGACGGCGTTCTGCATGAGTTTTCCACGATTCCCGGCGTACGGGAGGATGTGACCGAAATTGTGCTGAACGTGAAGGGCATCACCGCGAAGCTGCATTGCAGCGGTCCCAAAACCGTTGTGATTGACGTCACAGGCGAGCGCGATGTTACGGCAGGGGACATCAAACAGGATTCCGATATTGAAATTCTCAATCCCGAGCACCATATTGCAACCGTCGGTGAGAACGATCGCTTTTACATGGAGCTGACCTTCGCACACGGACGCGGATATGTCTCTCAGGAGAGAAACAAGCAGCTGCACACCCAGAGCCTCGGCGTCACCGCGTCGGCTCCCATCGGCACCATTTATACCGACTCCATCTATACACCGGTTTATAATGTGAAGTACACGGTGGACAATACCCGTGTGGGCAGCAACATTACGGACTACGATAAACTCACTCTTGAAATTCTGACCAACGGAACCATTACCGCAAAGGAAGCGATTTCGCTGGGCGCCAAGATTCTCAACGAGCATCTCAACTTGTTTGTGGATTTGTCCGATGAAGCAAAGAAGGCAGAGATTATGGTGGAAAGAGAAGAGACCATCAAAGAAAAGGTTCTTGAGATGACCATTGAGGAACTTGACATGTCTGTTCGCAGCTTCAATTGTCTGAAGCGCGCAGGCATTGATACGGTGGAGGATCTGATCAACCGTACCGAGGAGGATATGATTAAGGTCCGCAACCTCGGAAAGAAGTCTCTCGAGGAAGTGATTGCAAAGCTCCATTCCTTGGGGCTGGATCTCAGGAGAGACGAGGAGTAATCGTCCGTCGGAACCATCCAGATTGTATAATCATTCAGGCAAAGATGTCAACCGCCACGCAGGCGGCGGGGAACCCCGGCTTTTTCGGCCAGACCGCAGCACCGGCTGTGAAGCAGCCGTGTTGAACGATGGGGCAGGCCCCGATTGAAACTTTTCGTATACAGCAGAAGGAGGGAATACAAATGCCCGGAACAAGAAAACTTGGCAGACCGACCGCACACAGAATTGCGATGCTGCGCGGAATGGTCACCTTACTGCTTGAGAACGGACAGATCGAAACCACGCTCACCCGGGCGAAGGAAGTTCGTTCCATGGCAGAAAAAATGATTACGCTTGGCAAAAAGAACACACTGGCCAGCCGTCGTGCGGCGCTTGCATATATTACAAAGGAAGATGTGGTAACCAAGCTGTTCAGTGAAATTGCCCCCAATTATGCCGAGCGCAACGGCGGTTACACCCGCATTTACAAGCTCGGCCCGCGGAGAGGCGACGCTGCCGAAATGGCGCTTGTGATGCTGGTGGAGGCAGATCCTTCGGCACAGGCTGTCGAGCCGGCGGCCGATGACAAGAAGAAGTCGACCTCCAAAAAGGCCTCGGCGAAAAAAGCGGACGCGGCCGAGAAGAAGCCGGCAGCAAAGAAGCCCGCTGCCAAAAAGGCGGACGCGACGGACGCGGAGAAGAAGCCGGCCGCAAAAGCGGCGGATGAAAAAGAGGCCGCAGCCGAGAAAAAGCCGGCGGCAAAGAAGACCGCCGCAAAGAAAGCCGATACCGGTACAGCCGAGAAGAAGCCGGCTGCCAAGAAAACGGCTGCTCCCGCCGGAGATGCGGAGGAAAAGCCCGCTCCGAGAAAGAGAGCTGCCAAAAAGACCGAGGATACCCCTGCGGAATAATATCTGCTCTCGGCATGCAAAACAACGCCCTGTTCCGACCGGAACAGGGCGTTGTTTTGCATGGGGGATTCGAACGTGTTTGCGGGCGAGCCGTGGGAAAGGTTTGGGGAGGGAAGGGGACTCTTCCCCCCGGAATCAGATCGAGCAGATCAGCTTTTCCAAGGCCGTATAGCCTTGCGGGGAGAGCTTCAATGCGGCGTCGGCGGCGATACAAGCGTCCAGCGCGTGGCGGAGGCGTCCCTGCTGCGCCTGACGGAGACTTTTCTGGTAGAGCCCTACCCGATACTCATGCAGCTTGAGCGCGGAGGCGATTTCCTGTGCGGTGGCACCGTCGGCCTGCATCGCATATATGCTCTCCATATCGCAGAATACGCGAATCACATCTCCCAATATCATCAGTGGCTCTACCCGGCGGAACCGGTAATCTGCCAGAATATCCAGAGCGGTCTGCTGCCGGCCTTCCATCACGGCATTGGCAAAGGCAAAGGCGTCGTACTCGGTCACGGGTGTGCAGACCAGGTGCAAATCGGTCTCGGTTGGCTCGGTTCTGCCGTGTGAGAGCATGTAAAAGCTGAGCTTGTCAATTTCATTTGCCAACTGATACATATTTCTGCCGCAATAATCGATCATCTGCACACAGAATGGAGCAGATACGGCAACACCATTGTGCGCGAAATGTTTTTTGACCCAGGCGGAGAGCTTGGCAGGCGGGGGCGCCTCAAACTGCACCGGCGTGAGATGCTGCGCCAGCTTGTTGAGCGTGGAGGATGGGCGCTTGGGCAGATAACCGGGGTCGAGACAGTCGGCCGCCGCTTTGACAATGAGCACGTTGTAGTCATACTGTGCCAGTGCTGCCAGCGCGCCGCACAGCTCGTCCAGCTCGTTCGGGCGCATGGTGTTGAAATTCAGCCCGGTCAGCAGCACCAGCTTGCGCTCGGTCATCATCGGCATGGGCATCAATGCGTCAAGCAGGCGGGAGGGGGTGAAGTCCAGCGCATCCAGCTTCATCACATTGAAAAACGCATAGGTGGAGTCGGGGCAAAGCGTTTCCTCGGCTGTGTGTACGGCGAATGCTTTGAGGTAGTCCTCCTCACCGAAAAACAGGTATCCCGGCCTCGGTGCTGTTTTGATCTCCTTGCGGAAGTCGCTCTCCCGGATCAGCTCCATACCAATTCCCCTCCTGTATCCGATTTCCGTCGGGCAACCCAACCCCGGTTTTCGCCATGCTGCCCGGGATTGGCCGACGGTTTTCCCGCGTATATTATATCATATTGAAAGCAATTTCGTCAAGATATTGAAGGTTTTTTGGGAAAGAAAGTTATTTTTTTCAAAAAAGACTTGACAAAACATGGTGTGACCGGGTATAATATAAGGTGTCATTGTGTAAAAGCGTGTAAATCTGCTGAAAAGCAAAACGCTTCCGATTTCGTATGAGAAGGAGGTGCCAGAGAATGCTCAGAACTTACCAGCCGAAAAAGCGTCAGAGAAAGAAAGAGCATGGCTTCAGAAAGAGAATGAGAACTGCCGACGGCAGAAAGGTTCTCAAGAGAAGACGTGCCAAGGGCAGAAAACGACTGACCTACTGATCGGCCAGCCGGCCATGCGCCGGAACGGGTGGGAACGCCGGAGCGCTTCCCGCTCCCCGATCCATAAAAAACACCGACAGCCGATGAAGCGTCCAGCCCTCGCCGTCGGCGTTTTTCATTTGTTTGTATCGCAACCAACGGAGGCAATGTCGCAGAGGATGCAGCATGAAGTACACCACCATCAAAGAACATCACCTGTACAATAAGGCGTTCCAGAAGGGAGTCCGGTGGAGCGGGAGATTGGTTTCGGTGTTTATCCTGCGGGATTATGCCGCAAAACGGCTGATGTTGGCAAACCCGGAGAAAAAGTATTACAACCGGTTCGGCGTCTCTGTCACCAAAAAGGTGGGAGGCGCGGTACAGCGGAGCCGTGTGAAGCGGATTTTGCGCGCGGGCTACCGCGCAGTGGAACTCGAGCTGAAAACCGGCTATCTTGTGGTACTTACCCCACGGCCCGGCATTCTGGAGGCAAAATCCACCGATGTGGAGCGGGAGCTGCGCCGCGGATTTGCGCGGCTGGAGATGTTCCGCACGGACAAGCGATGAAATACCTGTGCATCTGGCTTATCCGGTTTTACCAAAAGTATCTCTCCCGGCTCAAGCCCTACCCCACCTGCCGGTTCCGGCCGACCTGCTCGGCATATGCGCTGGAGGCCTTCCGGAAACGCGGCTTTTTTGTGGGCTTTTATCTGACGGTCAGCAGGGTGCTTCGGTGCAATCCGTTCAGCGCGGGCGGGTGGGATCCGGTGCCGGAAAAGGGGCTGCGCAACCGGTTCAGACCTTCGCCCATGACAAAGTATTATTATCCGGAGGAGTACGGGCTGGAATTCAAGAACGAACAAAAACGGCAATGACTACCGCGGCGCCGTGCGGGAATCGGGAATCGACGGCGCAAGATCCCAAAAATCGGAAGGGAGCATATTGCAAGATCACATTGCAACTGGATTACCAATCAGAATGAACATGAAACAGAAAACAAACAAGGGCCGCTTTTTTGGAGCAACCGTGCTGATCCTGCTGCTGCTGACTCTGCTGTCCGGCTGCTTTGGCGGCGGGACAACGGCGACACTGACCAAGGGTTCCATCAGCGTGGACACAAACGTAAATGCCATGTCTAAAGATCAGTTGGATGCAGTCGGAAATTTGATGGTGGCGGTATACAGCCCGACCGAGTTCGATGTACACGATATGATCATTGCCGCAAACCGCGGTTACGACATGACCGCCGCCGGATTTGACGACAGCAAGGTGGATCCCAAGGAGGAGGGGAGCGATGACCGTGTCACGGCAGCCAAGAATGTGCTGACCCAAGCCAATGAGAGGGCGAAAAGTTCCTCAAAACTTTCCGAATATGCAATTGAGACATCCACCTTTGAAAATATGAATGAGGCCGATTTGCAGTGCCTCGTGGACATGTTCAAAATCACGGTGGACACCACCACCATGGGCGGGGCGATTGACAGCATCCAACGCTGGATCGGAGGCTGCCTGAACTGGATCACCCGCTACCTTGGCTTTGGCAGCTACATTGTGGGTATCTGTATTTTTGCGGTGATCATTGAGCTTTTGATGATGCCGTTTGCGGTCAAGCAGCAGAAGAACAGCATCCGGCAGGCCAAGCTCCGCCCCAAGGAGATGGCCATCCGCAACAAGTACAAGGGGCGCACCGATCAGCCCACCCTTCAGAAGATGCAGAAGGAAATTCAGGAGCTTTATCAAAGAGAAAATTTCAGCCCCTTCGGTGGCTGTCTGCCCTTGCTGATCCAGCTCCCGATCGTCATTGTGCTGTTCAACATTGTGGTCGATCCGCTGCACTATGTGCTGGGGCAGACGACCGGGGTATCCTCGGCGCTGGTTTCCTACTGCACGGCCGCAAGGGCTGCCGGGGGTCTGGGTGAGGTGCTGCAGTCCTCAAACGGTACCATCGAGCTGTTGTCCGGCGGTGTGGAGCGGTTTGCGGGAATTGCCGATTTTCAGTTTTTTAACAACGGAAGTGCCGTATGGGATTCGCTGGATCAGATCACATCGGTGCCCAATTTCAACATCTTCGGCCAGAACTTCGGTCTGACGCCGAGCTTCAGCCGCTTCGATTGGTTGCTGCTGGTGCCGGTGCTGACCTTTGTGGTTTACTTTTTCAGCATGCGCCTGAACCGCAAGTTCACGGTTCAGCCGATGCAGGATGGGGTGAGTGACCGGCAGGTGGCCTGCTCCAACACCATGATGGATATCAGCATGCCGGCCATGTCCACCTTCTTCACCTTCATGGTGCCGGGAATTGTGGGCGTGTACTGGATGTTCCGCAGCATTGTCGGGTTGGGCAAAACCTTTCTCATGAGCAAGATCATGCCGCTGCCCAAGTTCACCGAGGAGGATTACAAGGCTGCCGCGCGGGAGATGGCCGGCAAGGCGCCCAAGGTGGTCAAATCTGAACGCGCGGGCAAGGTTCGCTCGCTGCATCATATCGACGATGAGGATTTTGAGGATACCCGCGAGCAGGCGCTGGTGCGTAAGGCCGCCATCGAAGAGATGGAGCAGCAGGAAAAAGCCGAAAAGGCCAAGAAAACGCCGTTCGGTGTGGCTGCCATGAAAAAGGACAGAAAGCCCGTGGAGAAGGCCAAAGAGGAGCCGGACGCCGGTCGGCCGGCGGAGGATACAGCGGAGCCGACCGCTGAGGGCACAAGTGAAGAAACCATGCAATCAAATATCGATCGGGACGATCGGAACAATCAATGAGGTGCGACTGTGAAAAAAGAATGGATTATCACCGGTAAAACGGTAGAAGAAGCCCGCAAAAAGGCGGCAGAGGAGTTAAAGCTCCCACAGGAGGATCTGGTCATCACGGTTCTGGACGAGGGCAAGAGAGGCTTTCTCGGCATTGGCGCGGTGGATGCCAGAATTTCGGTTTCCTACACGGTCAAAGGGGAGGACAACGCGCTCGCGTTTGTCCGCCGGGTCATTGACGACATGGGGCTGGAGGGCCTTGTGGTCGGAAAAAAGGAAGGCAGCAACAACGATGTGGTGATCACGGTTGACGGAGAAAATGCCGGCGTCCTGATCGGCCATCATGGCGACACCATGGATGCCCTTCAGTATCTGGCCAATCTGGTGGCGAACAAAAAGACCGCCGGGGAGAAGAGCGAGTATGTCAAAATCACCATGGATGTGGCAGGCTACCGTGCCAAGCGGGAGACCGCTCTGCGCGCGCTGGCCAGGAAGATGGCGGCCAAGGTGCTCAAGTATAAAAAGAGCGTGATGTTTGAGCCGATGAATCCGTACGAGCGACGCATTATCCACTCCGAGGCACAGACCATTGCGGGCGTGTCCACGAACTCCATCGGCTCTGAGAACAACCGCCGCGTGGTCATGTACCTGGATGACGGCAAGGATGTGCCGAGCAAACAGAGGGCGGCGGATGCAAAGGAATCCGGCTCCGAACCGGCTTCTGAGGAAGAAGCGAAGGCCGAGGTTTGATTTTTGCAGCAAGACCGCTCCGCCTGCATCGCCCGAGCGAAGCCCGTTCGGCGGTGCGGCGGAGCAGCCTTGCTGCTTTTGCGTCATGGCGATGCGGTACCGGCGGAACACCCCGATATGTGCGCTGTCCGATCAGAACTGCATCCCGGCGACGGAAACGCACATTCCGCGGATACATGTGCTCTATGGAGCAAACGCGTATTTCGCAGATACACGTATTCTATGGCGCACATGCGCATCCACTGGATATGCGCATCCTGTGAGCGACATGCACTGCGCCGCAGGTCTGCCCTGCACCGGGCAGACTCTGCTGCCGGGGAGCACGGGGATGAATGGGAGCGTTTCCCCGGCACGGATGCCGCGATGTGCGTGGAGCCATGTATATTTTTGAGGAAAGGAAAGCAGAATTGATGACAGGAGACACCATCGCCGCGGTGAGCACGCCGAGGGGCAAGGGAGGCGTTGCACTGCTGCGGGTCAGCGGGCCGGATGCGCTCCGCATCGGCGGGGAGGTTTTTTGTCCCAAAAACGGCAGGCCATTGGCGCAGTCGCCTGCCCGCACTGCCGTTTACGGCAGCATTTACGCGGTGGAGCCGGACGGCTCCCGCGTGGCTGTGGATGACGGGCTTGCAACGGTATTCCCGGCGCCCGCATCCTATACCGGAGAGGATACGGTGGAAATCTGCTGTCACGGCGGTATCCTGCTCACCGAAACCGTGCTGTCGGCCCTGCTTGCGGCGGGGGCGCGTCCGGCCGGGCCGGGGGAGTTTACCCGCAGGGCCTTCCTCAATGGGAAGCTCGGACTTTCCGCCGCCGAGGCGCTGGCAGATCTGCTTGAGGCGCAAACGCGCGATCAGCTCCTGCTGGCGCACAGCGGTATGGGCGGTGCGACGCAGTCGCGCTGCGGCGAGCTGTATGAACGCCTGCGCCGGATTCTGGCGTCGGTGTATGTCTGCATCGATTATCCGGATGAGGATCTCGCCGAAATGAGCCGGGACGAGCTGATTGCCGCTATGCAGTCCTGCGCGCATGACCTGCAGGAGCTTTGCCGGAGCTACCGTACCGGTCACGCGGTGGCTGAAGGGCTGCGCACGGTCATCTGCGGCAAGCCGAATGTCGGCAAAAGCGCTCTGTTCAATCGCCTGCTGGGGCGGGAGGCTGCCATTGTCACCGATGTGGAGGGCACCACAAGGGATGTGCTCCGCGGCACCGCGTCGCTGGGCGGCGTGACGCTGCTGCTCTCTGACACGGCAGGAATTCATGAGACCGGGGATACCGTCGAGCGCATCGGCGTGGAGCGCGCCAAAAGCGAGCTGGAGCAGGCAGAGCTGACGCTCGCCGTGTTCGACGCTTCTCGGGAGCCGGACGACGCCGACCGTGCGCTGTTCGCTCTGCTGGCACGGCAGAGCGGGGAGGTGATTGCCCTGCTGGGCAAGTGCGATCTGCCCCAGACCTGCGCGGACGCCTATCGGGCACGGTTCCGGCATTGTCTGCCGGTCTCTGCCCGGAGCGGAGAGGGACTGCCCGAGCTGGCCGGGCTGGTGGAGCGGCTGTTTCTGGACGGCCGGCTGGACATCCGGCAGGACGCGGTGCTCACCAATGCGCGGCAGTATGCCGCGGCGGTGCGGGCGCAGCGCGCAATGGAGGAGTCGCTGGAGGCCTTCCGCATCGGGGAGCCGATTGACGTTTGCTGCGCGGGAGCCGAGGAGGCCATGGCGGTGCTGGGGGAGCTGGACGGCCGGGCGGTGTCGGAGGAGCTGGTGTCCGAAATCTTTTCCCATTTCTGTGTGGGAAAATGAATGTCACGGAAGGAACCGTTATGGATTTGTATGAGCGTCCCTTGGCGGACGAGGAATATCTGGCGCGGATTGCCGGGGCCGCCTGTCTGCGCCTGACGCCGGAGGAGCTGCGGCAGTTTGCACGCCAGACCGAGGCCATGCTCTGTGAGCTGGACCGGCTGCAGGCCCCCGGGCCGCTTGCGGAAGGCGGCGGCGCGGTTCGGGTGGAGGCCCTGCGGGAGGATGTCCCCGGATGCTCGCTCGGGCGGGAGGAGCTGCTGTCAGCCGCTCCGGTTCAGGACGGCGTCTGCTTTACCGCTCCCCCCGTGCTGAAGGGAGGGGAAGCCGAGTGAAGGCCGGACTGACCGTCTCGGAGCTGATCGGAATGCTGGAAAGCGGCGCCTGCACCGCAGAGGAGCTGACGCTCGAGTGTCTGGACCGGATCGCACGGCTCGAGCCGACCGTGGGGGCGTTTCTGACCGTGGACGCCCGGGGAGCGCTCGCCGCGGCGGCGGAATCCGACCGGCGCAGACGCGCGGGAGCCCTGCTGCACCCGATGGACGGCATTCCCTTTGCCGTCAAGGACAACTTCTGCACCCGCGGCCTGCGCACCACCTGCGGCTCGCGGATGCTTGAGAATTATCTTCCTCCCTATGATGCGGAGGTCGTCTCACTGCTGCGGGGAGCCGGCTGCGTGCTGCTCGGCAAGCTGAATATGGACGAGTTTTCGATGGGCTCCTCCACACGGTATTCGGCGCTTGGCGTGACCCGCAATCCGCTCGACCCGGCACGGGTGCCGGGCGGCTCGTCCGGCGGCGCCGCGGCGGCTGTGGCGGCGGGGGAGGTTCCGTTCGCCATCGGCTCGGATACCGGCGGTTCGGTCCGCCAGCCGGCGGCCTTCTGCGGTGTGACGGGACTCAAGCCGACCGCCGGCCGGATCTCCCGATTTGGTATGACCGCGTTTGCGCCGTCGCTCGACTGCGTGGGAATTGTTGCCCATACGGCGGCCGATGCGGAGCTTGTCTTTCACCTGCTGGCCGGGCGGCCGGGAGACGGGGACGGCGCTTCCCGCACGTCCATGAACGGGCGAAGAGAGAACGATCCCGGCACGCTCTGTGCGCCTGCGAGCGGGTGTTCGGGGGACACGCCCAGTATCTTCGATATTCCTACGGTCCGGTACCCGGGAGACGGTTCCGCTTCCTTCCGTGCGCCTGTGCGCGGGCAGGAGACTGCCGTGCCGGATGACCCCGTGTCTGCCCCGCGCAGTGCTGCCGCCGGTGTGCGGGGCCTGCGCATCGCGGTGGCCGCGGACGGGGGAGTCGGCCGGGTTGCTCCGTGCGTGGCGCGCGCGGTCGCACAGGCGGCGGAATGCCTCGGGCAGGCGGGAGCCGTGATTCTGCCGGCCGAGCTGCCCTCCCCGGAGCAGGCGCTGCTCTGCTACTGCGTCCTGACCGCGGTGGAGGCTGCTTCCGATCTTGCGCGGTACGACGGAATCCGGTACGGCGGCGGACAGGGCGCGGAGCCGCGTGACCCGGCCGCCCTGCGCGGAGCCTGCTTCGGCACCGAGGTCAAACGGCGGATCCTGCTGGGAACCGCGCTGATGTCGGGGGATTTCCGCGCACGGTATTATGAACCTGCCTGCCGCGTCCGGGAGTCCGTCCGCCATATGATGGGCCGGATGCTGGCGCAGTGCGATCTGATCCTCTGCCCAACCGTTACGGGCGGCGCGTTCCGGTTTGACGAAACGGTATCCGAGCTGCAAATGCGCGAAATGGATCTGTGTACGGTTTACGCCAGCCTTGCGGGGGTGCCGGCCATTTCGGTGCCGGTCGGGGAGGATGAAAACCGGATGCCGCTCGGCATTCAGCTTATGGCGGCTCCGCTGCGGGAGGATCTGGTTTTCCGCGCCGCGGCCGCGCTGGAAGCCGCCGCAGGCCCTGCGGCGGCATACGGGTAAGCCCTCCGCAGGGGCATACGATTTTTTGTCGGGCGCCGTCTGAACGGCGCGGCTTTCAGAACGGAAAGGAGGAGCCATGGGCCGGGAACATCCCATGTTAGCTGACGGATACGAGCCGGTCATCGGGCTGGAGGTTCACGCGGAGCTGAAAACCAGAACCAAGCTGTTCTGTTCCTGCTCCACGGCCTTTGGCGCCGAGCCGAACACCCAGTGCTGCCCGGTGTGCGCGGGTCTGCCCGGGGGGCTGGTTGTGCGGCGGCTCAACCGGCGGGCGGTGGAGCTGGCCATTCTGGCCGGGCTGGCGCTGGAATGCGACATTTCCGCGTACAGCCATATGGACCGCAAGCACTATTTTTATCCCGATCTTCCCAAGGGCTACCAGCTCTCCCAGGCCGACGAGCCGCTCTGCCGGGGCGGACATCTGGTGATCGGCGCCGGAGGGGAGACGCGGCGGGTACGCATTGCCCGCATACATCTGGAGGAGGATGCGGGAAAGCTGACACACACGGCCGGCGGCACCCGGCTGGACTGCAACCGCTGCGGGGTTCCGCTGATTGAGGTGGTTTCGGAGCCGGACCTGCGTTCGGGAGCCGAGGCCGCGGCCTATCTGCGGGAGCTGCGCGCGGTACTCCTTGCCTGCGGCGTTTCCGACTGCAAAATGCAGGAGGGGTCGCTGCGCTGCGATGTCAACCTTTCGGTGCGCCGCGTTGGCGAGGAAACGCTGGGGACCCGGACCGAAATCAAGAACATCAACTCCTTTTCCTTTGTCGAAAAGGCGATCGCCTTCGAAGCGGCGCGGCAGATTGCCGAGCTGAAGCAGACCGGCCGGGTGCGGCAGAGGACCATGCGCTACAATGCGTCCTCCGGGCGGACCGAGGTGATGCGGGAGAAGGAGCAGGCGGCGGATTACCGCTTTCTCCGGGAGCCGGATGTGCCCGAGCTTTTCATCTCCCGCGAGACAGTGGAGCGCCTGCGCCGGGAGCTGCCCGAGCTTCCGGCTGCACGGCGTGCCCGGCTGCAAAAGTCTTACGGAATGAGCGCGGACGATGCGGCTGTGCTCACTGCCACGCCGGGGCTGTCGGAGTTCTTCGAGCAGGCGGCAGAGATGAGCGGCTACCCTGCGCTGGTGCTGCACCTGCTGCTGACCGATCTGCTCCGCCTGTGCAGCGGCGAGCCGTTTGCCTCTCCTGTCTCGCCCGGCCAATTGGCGGAGCTGGCCGATCTGGCAGGGGAGGGGAGCGTCAACCGCTCCACGGCCAAACAGCTTCTGCCGCGGCTGACCCGGAGCGATGCTTCCCCGCGGGAGCTTGCCGCGCGCGAGAATCTGACGCAGATCAGCGACCGGGCGCAGCTTGCCGCGTGGGTGGAGCAGGCGATGGCCGAGCAGCCCCGTTCGGTCGCGGATTACCGGAACGGCAAAACGAACGCGCTGCGGGCTTTGCAGGGCAGGCTGATGGCCCTGAGTCGGGGCCGCGCCAACCCGGTGCTCGCCGAACAGATGCTGCGTGGGAGACTCGATCAGACAAATCAGGAGGAAGATGAACATGTATGAATATGCACCCAAATTCAAAAAGGTTCGGGAAAAGGTGGTGCTGGGCGTTTCCTTGGTGCTGGCTGCCGCATGCTTCGGCGTGTCCAACATACCGGGGCTGTCGTTTGTCGCAATCTACCAGCTATTGATGGTATTCTGCCTGATGAGCGCCATTCTGGTCACACTGCGCTGCCTGATGCGCAATTATGTTTACCGTGTGGAGCCGAGAGCGAACGGGCAGGAGGGAGACCCGCCGGATTTTACGGTGACCGAAATTTACGGCAACCGCGTCTCGGTGGTATGCCGGATCTCGGTGGACGACCTGCGCCGGGTGATGCGGGTCACCCGAAAAAACAAATCCGCCGTGTCCGCCATGCAGAAGCGCAAGCGTGTTTACCATTATACAGCCACCCTGAGGCCGGACAACCTCTGGGTTCTCGTGGCGGAGGATGCGGACGAGGAGATTTTTCTCCATATTTGCGCCGACGATGGGCTGATTCGCACGCTGACTCAATACGCAGAGCAACTTTTGACCGATTGATGCCCATCTTTGACTTGAAATAGAGCAATTATTATCTTATAATAATGATAACATAGGAGTGGTGTGCGCCAAGCGCGGTTCGGGACCCCGGAGGCATTACCAACATGGCGCAACTGCCGGCACAGCACTGCCCCAGTGTGCGACGGGCCTTTTGCCCGAACGATACCCGGCTGCCAGGGAGCCTGTCTCCCACATGCCGGAATCCAAGAAAGGATGAACGGTTATGAAGTTTCCTGTTGCAATTCAGGTCTATTCCGTCAGAAAAGAAGCGGAAAATAATCTTTACGGAACGCTGAAGCAGATCAAGGCCATGGGATACGACGGCGTGGAGTTTGCCGGACTGTACGGTCATAAGCCCGAGGAGATCCGGGAGATGTGCGCCGACATCGGGCTGACCCCGATTTCCGCCCATGTCCCGTATCTGGATATGATCAAGGATCCCGAGGGCGTGCTGGGAGAATATGCCGCCATTGGCTGCAGGTTTGTGGCGGTTCCGTATCTGACCCCGGAGTACCGGCCGGATACCGAGAATTTCGGCGAGGTGGTCAAAAACATTGAAATGCTGGGCGGTGTGGCCAAAAAGCTGGGCATGACGCTGCTTTACCACAACCATGATTTCGAGTTTATGAAGATCAATGGCAAGTACGCGCTGGATGTCATCTACGATACGGTTCCGGCCGATCTGCTGCAAACCGAGCTGGATACCTGCTGGGTCAATGTGGGCGGAGAGAATCCCGCCGAATATCTGATGAAGTATGCCGGGCGTTCGCCGGTGCTTCATCTCAAGGATTTTGCGGGTGAGAAATCCGAGAATATGTATGAGCTGATCGGAATTGAAAAGAAGGCGCCCGCCCGTCCGGCGAACTTCGAGTTCCGTCCGGTGGGTTATGGCAAGCAGGACTTCCCGGCCATTCTGGCTGCTGCCGAAAAGGCAGGCGTGCAGTGGGTGGTGGTGGAGCAGGATCAGCCCACCAAGGAGAACAGCCCTCTGGAGTGCGCCGAGATGAGCCGCAAATATCTCAAGAGCATTGGATGCTGAATAATCAATATTATATTGGAGGAAAACAACCATGGGATTGGATGATTTCAAAGAGAACCAGGAAGTCAAAACGATTGACGCTTCCAAAAAGCTGAGAATCGGTATCATCGGATGTGGCTGGATTGCCGATTCGCATATGAACTCCTACCTCAAGCAGCCGGACGTGGAAATTGTCGCAGGAGCCGACCTGATTCCGGGCAAGGCCGCGAAATTCATGCAGAAGTATGGCTTGGAAGGGGTTAAGACCGATTATGCCTCCCACAAGGAAATGCTGGATGACAAGAGCCTGAAGCTGGATGCGGTTTCGATCTGCACCTACAACTGCCAGCATGCCATTCCCGCCATTTACGCGCTGGAAAAGGGTGTGAATGTACTGCTCGAAAAGCCCTTTACCGTCACGCTGGACGAGGCGGTGGAGGTGATGAGAGCCGAGAAGAAGAGCGGGAAAATCCTTTCCATCGGCTTCCAGCCCAGAATGGACGCCAACATGAAGATGATCAAAAAGATTGTGGAGTCGGGCGCACTGGGCAAAATCTACTATATCCAGACCGGCGGCGGACGCCGCCGCGGCATTCCCACCCCGTTCGGCACCACCTTTATCGAAAAGGAGACCGCAGGCATCGGCGCGCTGGGCGACATTGGCTGCTATTCTCTCGACATGGTGCTCAACGCCATCGGCTATCCCAAGCCGCTGACGGTTTCGGGCTATAAGTCCGCGTTCTTCGGCACCGACCCCAACTATTCGCACTATGTCAAAATCGGCCATCCCGAGTATGCCGCCAAGTTCGGTGTGGATGACTTCGCGGCTGCCTTTATCCGTCTGGAAGGGGACATCATCCTCGACTTCCGCATTGCATGGGCCATGAACCTCGACACCCCCGGTGACACCATCATCATGGGGACCAAGGGCAGCCTGCGCATTCCCTCCACCGAGTGCTGGAACGGCACAGTCGGCGGCCCGATGGTCCTGTACCATGAGGTCTGCGGCGAGCAGACCCAGACCGAAATCCCGGTCATCAAGATGAAGGAGGGACTGTTTGACTTGAAGATCCGCACCTTCCTCGACGCCATCAAGGAAGGCGGAAAGGCGCCGGTTCCGTCCTCGCAGATTCTGTACAACCAGGCGATTATCGACGGCATTGCAAAGTCCTCCGAGTGCGGCCACGAGGTCGAAATCAAAATTCCCGAAATCTGAAGTACCGTTTTCAACGGCTCCCCGCAGCGGGGGGCCGTTTTTTTATTGACATTTTCCGTATTGTGTGATATAATGTAAAAAACAATATGAGTCGGAGGTTGTTATGAAACGGTTTTTGTCTGTTTTGCTGATGCTTGCTTTGTTCATACTCATGGCCTCCTGCAAGGGAATGGGAGAGCCGGCGGTGCAGACCACTCCGGTTCGCGTCGGTGTGGAAAATCAAAGCCCCGGCGGTGGGCAGGGCGGCGGTGATCCCTCTGGCGGATGGAGTCCCGCAGACCCCAGCGACCCCACTGATACCACCGATACCCGCGGGGACGAAACAGGTGATGCTCCGGCCTCCGGCAGCGATGAATCCTTTTCCTACACCCTGCAGGACGACGGCTACATCATTCGCAAGCGCACCGGCGCCACTCTGCCGGACCAGTTGGTGATTCCGTCCTCCTTCAATGGGCTGCCGGTTGTCGCCATTGACTCCAATGCGTTCGTTGGCGCGCCGAATGTGGTGTCGGTGGAAATTCCGGACAGCGTGCTATGGATCGGTGACAGCGCGTTTTCTTCAAACACCCAAAAAATCATTTGTTCTGCCGATTTGGAACTGCCATATGACCTGAAAGATCAGGTGACGTCTTTGGTGCTGACTTCCGGCGTGGTTTGGGATTGTGCGCTCATGTTTCAGTTGAAGGAGCTGGAATTGCGTGCCGGAGTGACAGAAATTCAAATTCGGGCATTATATGCTTGCCACAATTTGAAAAAAGTCACCATTCATAATGGGCTGCAGGAAATCGGGGAAAATGCATTTGAGGATTGCACCGCTCTCACTTCAATTGTCCTGCCCGACAGCGTGGTCGATATCGGGGCGTGGGCGTTTACCGGGTGCAGCGCTCTGTCGTCCATTGAAATCGGCAAAAATGTGTCGTATATTGGCCCGTGCGCGTTTAACGACTGCACCAGGCTGCGGGGCCACATCACCGTGGATGCGGGAAATCCATATTTTTATGCGACAAACGGAACCCTATACACCGCGGAGGGGGAAAATTTGACGGCTGAGCTGTTCGGTTAAATTTTGACAGAACGTAAGACAGATTGATGCGGCAGGCAGCTCGTGATGCCGGGGGGAGATTATGTGAACCCGCGGGTATCCAGAAAGCGCGGGGCATCCGTAATCATAAGCACGGGCGCCGGTTTTCTCTCGCAAATTTCCGTGTCAGACGTTCCGGAAAGCATGTTTTTGTTGACATTTTTTATTCTTAAACAATAAAATCAATCAAATTTTTGGAGGTACACCATGAAACGACTTTTTGCGATGCTGCTTACACTCTCCTCCCTCATTCTGCTGGTTTCCTGCACGGGCAGGGAAGGCCCGGAGGTGCAGAGCACCCCTGTTTCTGCGGATATTCAAACCCCCACTTTGGAGGATCAGCATCCAACCGTTCGTGAACCGGAAGAGAAAACCGACGAAACTTCCGATCATCAGACCCCGTCTCCCACCCCGGAATATTTTGAATTGGTCAAGAATGCCGATGGCTATGGCATTCGTCAGTGCGCCGACGTAACCCTGCCGGAGCATCTGGAAATTCCGGGCGTCTACAAGGGCTGTCAGGTCACCTCCATCGAATCAAACGGTTTTTCTGACGCGACGAATGTGGTATCGGTCGAGCTTCCGGATAGTATTGAAAGCATTGGAGAATCCGCGTTTTCCCCGAACATGAAAAAGCTCATTTGCTCGGGTGATCTCAGACTTCCCGGTGACCTAGCAGGTCAGTTGACATCATTGGTGTTGACATCAGGAGAATTTGTGGATCCTGCTGTCCATCTGTCAAATTTGGAGGAATTGGAGATCGGATCGGGCGTTTTGGAAATCGGGACCATGGCATTTTTATCTGCTACCAACCTGAAAACGGTTACCATCCGCAATGGTGTGACCAAAATTGGCCATCAGGCCTTTGATCAATGCAAAAGCCTGACATCGGTTACATTGCCGGACAGTGTACTTACCATTGGTATGAGGGCATTTGAGGGGTGCACCTCGCTGCAGTCTTTGCACATCGGTAAAAATGTATCCGAGATTGGGCAGGGAGCATTTGCTGGATGCGATTCTTTGGTAGGAAACATCACGGTCGCTTCCGGAAATCGGAACTTTTATGCCAAAGATGGAAGCCTCTATACCGCAAAGGGAGAGGATTTGACGAACCTGCTGTTCGGTTAAGTTGCATTTTGACTGAATATATCTGTAAAAAGGAGCGAAAACCGCTCCTTTTTCTGTAAGATTTGCGAAAAATAAAAAAAATTCTAAAAAACTTTCGAAAAGGTCTTGACAAGAGGGAAAAGAAGTGGTATAATAATCGAGCTGCCCAAAAGTGAGGCGGCGCTGGTCCTTGAAAACTGAACAACAAGAGAATGAAGTACAAGCATATACGGAAGTATGTGTGCGAACGGATCTCGGAAATTTTTGAGAAGAGAATACTACTCTGAAAAAAGTAAACGAAGCTAAGAGCAAGACTCGGTAGCTAAGGATTATTGAGACCGGCGGGCGACCGCGGGTCAGATAATAAATTAAGATATCGAGAGTTTGATCCTGGCTCAGGATGAACGCTGGCGGCGTGCATAACACATTCAA
>CALXUY010000085.1 GCA_944391805.1 uncultured Clostridia bacterium | reverse complement strand
GTTACTCAATCGGATGTGGATGCCATCGCTTCTCTTTTGAACAGGCGCCCACGTAAATCCCTGGGCTGGAGGTCTCCTGAAGAAGTTTTTTTCAAATAATCTTTGCACTTGACTTGACAATTCGAGGGAAAAGTTTCCCCGAACCCCTTTCAAAAACGTTCCAAAGGTGGTAAGTTGGGGTGCCGCCGGACAGAGGGGGGACCATACTTCCGGTAGCCGCGCGGCCATCGGCAGTCCGGCGGTGATACGTAAACAAGCAGGAGCGATGGCTGGCGGTTTGTTGGCATTCATCCGCTCCGTCCCCGCGCTTTCATGTCCGAAACTTTGGCGACGCATCCCGCGCCGGTTTACCGGCAAGGACGTTCGAGCGCACCCATCTAACAGCATGCGACAGGGTAGGGCGGAGGACATGGCGCACGTTTTACATTTTCCTTTACAAGAGAAAGGGGCAGGATCGCCAGACGCGATGGCATGGGGCTAACCATTTCCGGCGGCGGTGATGCCGAGTGGCTTTGTCACTTTCCATTCGGGTCATTCGGGCGTTTGATGCGCCAGAAGGACATCCACTCCTGCCAGCCGCTGCGCCGGGCATACCGGCGGATGAAGGGGCGCTCACACCACCGCTTGAAGCGGAAGAACAGGTTGGTTTTGTCCCGGATCGGCGGCACGATCAGCGCGGGCAGACCGAGGCGAAGCCCCGCGTATGCGTCGGTGAGGAGCTGATCGCCCAGCACAGCGGTTTCCTCCGGCGAAGCGCCCAGCTCCCGCATGGCACGCAGCATGTTTTTTTTGAAGGGCTTGCGGCTGTCCGCATAGGCAGGCAGTCCCAGGCTCTCGTTGAACTTCTCCACACGCAGCGCGTGATTGTTGGACACCAGCGCGACCCGGATTCTGGCCTCCCGCAGGCTGCCAAGCCATGCATGGAGCCGCTCGTCCGGGGACTCCTGCTCGTAGGGGGCCAGCGTGTTGTCAATGTCAATCAGCAGTGCCCGGACGCCGATGGATTGCAAAAATGCCGGCGTGATGTCGTCGTAGTGGGCAAACATATGGGTGGGTGTGAGTTTCATGCTTTCTGCCTTTCCGGTAGATAAAATGCGGGGATACGGGAATGCGTGTGGTAGGTTGGTCCATAGCAGCCTAAGGACTGTTTGAAGAATCGTCTGTCAACGCATTCCATTTGCTATAAAAAAGATCAAGCAGTTCTTTTTTTCGCTCATGTTCATTCGGAACAGTATCAATCTTCCTGTAGATTTGCCGCATTGTTTCGATTTGATTGCATGTTTTGCAAGCGCGAATCAGGAGATTTACCGTCATGTCCCAGTTCGTTGTATCGGTACAGGTCTCCGACCATTCCAAAAAAATTTTTAATATTTTTTCAAGGTCATAACAGCCTCCCATACCGATAAAACACGACTGGCTTTTATAGCAGAATATCCAAGAATCGTTTTTGCTTTCTGAATCTCCGATCTGAACCGGCTCAAAGTTTGCATTTTCGAGCAAAGTATCGGACAAATCGATCGATACTTTCCATCCCGGATTATCAAGCGTATCTATTGTGATCCCATAGGAATGCTCCCAGTCACCGTCACAGTGCATCCGGTACCAATGCTGCAATTGTTTCAACAAATCCACAATGATTCTCACCTTTCAGAAAAAAACGATACGCCGTGGCAACCGTTGTACTTGACCTGGTGAAAGTCTGGAAGGGGGCGCGGGGGAAACTTCTTCAGAAGTTCCCCCCGCATCGCGCCCTCGCATCGCGTCCCCAGTGCCGCGTCCCCTTTAGGAGACGTCCGGGTCGGACGCGGCAGCGGCAGCGTCGCGCAGGTCCTCCCAAGCGCCGATGATGCGCGCGGCGGTCAGCGAGGCATAGCTGCCGGAGGACGCTTTTTCGATGACGACCGAGATGACCAGCTCGGGGTTCTCCACCGGAGCCACGCCCACAAACAGTGCGTTGGTAATCTGATACCGGGTTGTCTCTCCGGTAGCCTCATCGGTCAGGTAGCGGTCGAGCTGCGCCGTTCCGGTCTTTCCGCCCACAGTCGAGTAGGAGACGCCGGACTGCGAGAGAAACCGCCGTACCGTGTTGGAGTCGCTCACCATCTGCTTCATGCCGGCGAACACCTGATTCTGCACATCGGATGAAATGGAGACCTGGCTCAGCGGAGAGCTGCGCAGCACCTCGTCGGAATAGACGACCTCCCCGGTGCCGAAGGCCACCACGCGGTGGAGCAGATGCGCCGAAAGCCGGGTGCCGCCGTTTGCGATGGTGCAGATATAGGCGCAAAGCTGCAGCGGTGTGGCGCGTGTGTCGGACTGTCCGATAGCGGCCTGAATCGTGTTGCCGGGGTTCCAGACCGTCGTTCCCGATTCGCCTGCCAGCACGCCGGTTTCCTCGCCCAGCTCAATGCCGGTTTCCCTGCCAAAGCCCATGGCCGCCATGTATTCGTCCAGCCGGCTGATGCCGAGCTGATAACCCAGCTCATAAAAGAAGCAGTTGCAGGAATCGGCAATCGCCTTGGTCAGTGTCACGCGGCTCACTCCGTGCGGCCAGGTCGAGCAGCGCGGCTGGTAATCGTCAAACCGGGTGTAAATGCCGGTGCAGGGGTAGGTCCAGTCCGAGCCAATCACGCCCTCGGTCAAACCCGCAATGGCAACGCCGAGCTTGAAGGTGGAGCCGGGGGCATAGGTTTCGCGCAGGGCGCGGTTGGAGAGCGGACGTGCCGCATCGGCCAGCAGGGTGTTGTAATCCCGGTTGTAGGTGGTCAGGTCGTAGGTGGGATAAGAGGCCAATGCCAGAATCTCAAAAGTTTCGGGATCCATCGCCACGGCCGCGCCCGCGTCGCAGGGGAATTCCGGAACTGCGCCGCCGTCGTTCTCCTGCACGTACTCGACGTTCTCCTTCAGCGCGTCCTCGGCCGCGATCTGCAGGTTGATGTCGATGGTCAGGTAAACGTCGTTGCCCGAAACCGGAGGGGTGATGACCTCGGTGTGCACGATGTTGCCGGCCGCGTCGAGGGTGATGAGCCACTCCCCGTCGGTGCCGTGCAGGTATTCCTCAAAGGCGGCCTCGCAGCCGGATTTGCCCACCGTGGCGTTCATCTGGTAGCCCTGCTCGTTGTAGTAATCCCACTCCTCGGCGTAAATCGGACCGACCGTTCCGAGAATGTGCGAGGCATAGCCGGGATAGTTGTATACCCGCTCGGCCGTCACCCGGAACTCCACACCGGGCAGGCCCAGCTCCTTCACATAGGTCATCAGCGCGAGATCGGCCTGTTCGCAGAAGGTGTAATCGTTCGAGGCGCTGAACTGCAGGGCATCCATGTCGTAGTGCAGGCGGATCAGGCGGTCCACCTTGTAGTCGGTGTAAAGGCGGTTGCCGTGCTCGTCGGTCTCCAGCAGCCGGTAGCTGTCGATCAGCTCGTCCACAAGCTCCTGGGCTGTGGCATCCTCCTTCATGCCCTTGTCCTTCAGCATCCGCAGCAGCCGGTAGTTCACCGTGCTGTTCGGGTCCTGCGATTCAGGGGAAAACTCATAGTTCGGGTAGGTGCCGTTGAAGGGAAAGTACTTTTCGGTGTGCGTATCCCGCGCGCCGCAAACGTCCAGTGCCTCCAGCAGGCGCAGGTAGGTCCGATTGGCCTCGGATGCGCCGACCGACGAGAGCTCGAGATAGGAAAGGGTGAGATCATAGGTGTATTTGTTGGACACCAGCGCAACCCCGTTGCGGTCATAGATCTCTCCCCGAACGGCCTGCACCTTCACCCGCATGGTGGTGTCGGCGTCGTAGGTGTTGTCTCTGCCCGAAATCTGCACGTAGAAAAGCCTGCCCAGATAGATGACGCAAACCGTGCAGAAGACCACCGCAATCAGCAGATAGCGGAACAGATAGCGTTTTTTTGCCGCCATGAGCGGAGTCTCCTTTCGTTATTCAATCCGATGCGGCGGGGAAGTCGGACACAGGCGTCAGCTCAGGAACAGCGCAAAGTTGAGCAGCAGCACGGCTGCCAGCAGCCAGACTGCGGGGTTGCACAGGATGGCCTGCCGGCGGTCGGCCGCGCGCAGCAGCACCGTCCCCTTTTGCGGGCGGTAGCTGCGGATGAGCCAGATGGCCGACGGGATGCAGGCGATGAAGGCGATGCCGTACATGCCGTAAAGCCCGAACATCATCAGAAAGCCCGACAGGTGCTCGGCAATATACTCGGGAGTGATGACAAGCAGGTCATCAAGCGGCCCCAGACGCTCCTGCATCAGAAGGACATACACGCTTCCGAAGAAGTTGATGAACATGTGCAGGAAGATCGTGTAGCGCAGCCGGCCGGTGCGGCAGTAGATCATGCCGAACACCACGCCGAGCAGGGCGGCGTAGAAAAACTGGCTGAAGTTCCCGTGAATCAGCCCGAACAGCACACCCGAGACCAGAATGGCGGGAATGTCGCCGTACCGATGCAGGCGGTCGATGACCAGTTTACGGAAGAACAGCTCCTCCAGGATCGGCGCGAGAATCACCATGAACAGCACAATGGCCCACATGGGGTTGGCCTCGGCGGTGTCGGCAACCGGGTTGTCGGCGGATATTCCCGTGAACAGCGTGAGAATGAGGTTGACAAGAATGCCGATGAGGTTGCCCGCAAGGGTCATGGCCACGCTGACCGCCAGCGCCGCGAGCAGACCGAGCACACCCAGCTTTTGCGGACGGATGGCGTCCGCCCGGCAGGTGCGGAAGATCAGGTAGGAGACCGGCATGGCGATCAGATACATGCAGCCCGAGCCGACGACCAGAGAGAACCAATCCGGCAGTTGTACGCCGTTCGGAAAGGCGAGGACCAGCACAAGTGAGATGACAAGCTGTGCCAGCGTGGATATCACCGGAATGGCCGCCACGGCCAAAGCCAGACGCCCGAGCTGGCGGCGCTCCGCCCGGGGGTCGCAGGGGGGCGGCGCGGGGGTAAAGTCGAAGCCGAAGCCGTAGGCCTGTGGGTCAAGCGGATCAAAGTTCATAGCGATTTCTCCTTTCAGAGCGCGGTGCTTTGGAGCGCGGATTTGAGGCGAGGTCTGAGTGGATTCCTTTCGCAAAAAGGGTTCCACACACCCCTTTCAAAAAATTCCGAAACCAGTGCTGCGGAACCGCCGGCCGGCGGCGCACAATCGGAATTGCGCGGCGATGCCTTGAAATTCTGCTGTGCGAAGGAATACAGGAAGGCACAGTGCAGCGCCGGTTTCTGCCGCCGGAATTTTTGTTCCCGATGCATCTCACTGCAAGCTGCGGTTTCCGACGGAAACGCAGGGCTTTGAGGCGAGGTCACACCCTTTTCAGAAGTCTTTGAAAGCGATGTATGGAGCGATGGTTCACTTGACCTTGTAGCGCACGAATTCCGAAAAATCGCCTCCGGTACTGCGCAGCATGTGGCCCAGTCCCATGCAGCCGCACTCAATCGGTTTTTTTGCCACCCGCACGCGGACGCCGGTGCGGTTGTGCACGGCCTGCTCCAGTCCCGGCAGCAGCGAGCCGCCGCCAACCATCACAATGCCGAAGTCAAATATATCGGCCGAAAGCTCTGGCGGGGTTTCCTCAAGCGTGGTTTTGATCATGGCGATGATCTCGTCCAGCGGCTCCCGGATGGCCTGCCGAACCTCTGCCGCCGTAATTTCGGCAGTTACGGCCAGCCCGGTGTGCAGATCCCGCCCGCAGACCTCCATGCTCCCCCGCTCGATCGACGGCAGTGCCGAGCCGATCTGCTTTTTGAGCCGCTCGGCCGTCACCTCTCCGATCAGGATGTTGCGGGTCTGCTTGAGGTGGTTGACAATGGCCTGATCCAGCTCGTCTCCGGCGGTACGCAGCGAGTTGGAGTGCACAATGCCCCCGAGGCTGATCACCGCCGCCTCCGAAACGCCTCCGCCCAGATCCACCAGCATGGCGCCCCGCGCCTTGGATACCCGGATACCGGCTCCCACCGCAGCCGCAATCGGCTCGTCGATCATGCCCACGTTTTTGGCGCCTGCCTCGAACAGCGCGTCCTCGACCGCGCGGCTCTCGACCTCGGTCACACCATAGGGGATCGAGATGAGCACCGAGGGGCGGTTGAACAGCGACACCATGTCCAGCTTACGGAAAAAGTCGCGGATCATCAGGGATGTGACCTCCAGATCGGTGATAACTCCATCCTTGAGCGGGCGCAGCGCCCGGATGTTGCCCGGCGTTTTGCCCAGCATCCGCTTGGCTCCCGAGCCGCTGGCGATCACCTCGTGCGTCACACGGTCGATGCTCACCACCGAGGGGGCGTGCATCACAAGCCCCTTTTCCTTTAGGAAAATCAGGGTGCTCGAAGTGCCCAGATCCATGCCGATTTGCTTTGCCACTGATTTTCCTCCTTTCGGTTGATGAGCGGAACATGCGGGGGAATTTTTCTGCGGAAAGGGTCCCCTGCGTCCCTTTCGGTCAATTTCGAGAATGGTGCGGGAAAGCGCCGGCCCCTGCGGCGGCAGGCCGGAGAGGCCAACGCCGCGCCAAGGGCTTGCCGGCCGTTGCTTACCGGCGAACCGGGCAACGCTCTGCCGACTCAGGGCGGCGTCAAACACCGGCATACGGACAGGGGACAGAGGGGGAAAATCCCGCTATGCTCCATTATACCATATACCGGTGTATTTTTCTATAGCTTATATAAAATTTTCCCGGAATTTTTCGGAAAAAAGCTCGCACATCCGGTTCACGGGCAGCCCCACCACGTTGCAGTAGTCGCCGTGAATGCCCCGGATGAACATGGCGGCCAGCCCCTGAATGGCGTATGCCCCCGCCTTGCCAAAGGGTTCGCCGGTGTCCACATACGCGGCAATCTCCCCCTCGCTCATCGGAGCGAACTCCACCTCGGTGATCGCGTGCGAGAGCGCCTCGGTTCCGTCCAGACAGAGATAGATGCCGCTGACCACCCGGTGGCGCCGCCCCTGCAGCAGGCGGAGCATGCGCTGCGCGTCGGCGCGGTCGCGCGGCTTGCCAAGCAGCTTCTCTCCCGCTGCGACAACCGTATCCGATGCGATCAACAGCCTGCCCGAAAGCTCCCGGCCTTCGGCGGTCAGCAGCCGGCGCGCCGCACGCCCCTTGCGGGCGGACAGCTCCTCCGAGAGGCGCTCGGGGTCGCGCTCGTCGCTTTGCTCGTCCACGTCGGGCACAAACACCTCAAACTTCACGCCGAGGCGCTCCAGCAGCTCCCGCCGCCGGGGCGAGGCCGAGGCCAAAATACATTCACGCATGTCTTCTCCTTCCGGTGGACAGATTTTTGGCGGCAGGCCGGGTCAGATTGGATTGAGACCTGATGCGGGTCGGCCGCGGACCGAGGCCGCGCAGGGAATGCGGCCGCGCGCGGCCGGCATCGGATACTCCCGGCTTCAAAAGCCGGGACCCAAGCCGGCGGCACCCGGCCAGTACAATCAGATGATCAGCGCGATGAAGACCAGCGGATCTTTCCCGGTGCAGCGGATGCCGTGCCCGGAGCCGTCGGCGCAAAAGGTGGTCTCCCCAAGGCTTACCGGGCGGGTTTTGCCATTGTCATTGTATTCTCCGGAGCCGGAAAGAATATGGTAGGCCTCGGTCTCACCGTGGTGCTCGTGGTAGGCGATCTCCTTTCCCGGAAAGACCGTGACCTTGGCAAACATCCGCGCCTTGCCGGCAAGCTGCTCTGCGGTGAGCAGGTGCTCGATGCGGCGGTTTTCGTTTTGATGGACCATGGGTATCTCCTTTTTCGCAGAATGTGCGGGAGCGGTTTTTGAAAGCGGTTTTCCCCGTGCTTCTTCAGGATTCTCCCGGATTATTTCTTCATTGCAATGGCTGCCTTGGCCTTGGCCGCGATGTTGGCGGCGGTCAGGCCGTAGGCCTCGAGCAGGGCGGGGACGGTGCCCGAGTGGCCGTAGGTGTCGTTCATGCCGACGCGCTGGACCGGCACCGGGCAGGCCTCTGCCAGCACCTCGCATACCGCTCCGCCAAGTCCCCCGATGATGTTGTGCTCCTCGGCCGTAACCACAGCCCCGGTCTTTTGCGCCGAGGCGACCAGCAGCGCGCGGTCAATCGGCTTGATGGTGTGAATGTTTACCACGCGGGCGCCGATTCCCTCGGCAGCCAGCAATTCCCGGGCCTCAAGCGCGAGCGAGACGCACAGGCCGGTGGCGACCAGCGTCACGTCGTCTCCGTCGGCCAGCAGCACGCCCTTGCCCAGCTCAAACCGGTAGTCCGGGCGGTCGTTGATGACCGGCAGGGCATATCTCCCGAAGCGCAGATAGAACGGACCGCTGGTGCGCAGCGCCGCCTCGACCGCGGCTCTGGCCTCCACCGCGTCGCTCGGATTGACAATGGTCATGCCCGGAATCGTGCGCATCAGGGCGATGTCCTCGTTGCACTGGTGGGTGGCTCCGTCCTCCCCGACCGTAATGCCGGCGTGTGTGGCGCCGATTTTGACGTTCAGGTGCGGGTACCCGATCGAGTTGCGCACCTGCTCAAACGCGCGGCCCGCCGCGAACATCGCAAAGCTGGACGCAAACACGGTCCTGCCGGTGGTGGCAATGCCTGCCGCCACGCTCATCATATTCCCCTCGGCAATGCCGCAGTCGAAGAAGTGTTCGGGGTGCGCCTTTTTGAATTTGACGGTTTTGGTGGCCTCGGCGAGATCCGCATCCAGAACCAGAAAATCGTAGCGGTCGGCCAGCTCTGCCAGCGCGTTGCCGTAGGCCTCCCGGGTTGCAATTTTGTCTGCCATGTCTGTTTCCTCCTTATTTCATCAGCTCGGCCAAAGCCGCGGCGTACTGCTCGTCGTTCGGAGCCGTGCCGTGCCAGCCGACCTGATTCTCCATGAAGGAAACACCCTTGCCCTTCACGGTTTTTGCAATGATGGCGGTGGGCTTGCCCTTGACGGTTCGCGCCTCGGCAAAGGCGGCGGCAATCGCGTCAAAGTCGTGCCCGTCGATCGAAATCACGTGGAAGCCGAAGGCCTCCAGCTTTTTGTCGTGCGGGGTGGGGTTCATCACCTCGGCCACAGGGCCGTCGATCTGCAGGCCGTTCCAGTCGAGAATCAGGCAGAGGTTGTCCAGCTTGTAGTGCGAGGCGAACATGCAGGCCTCCCAGACCTGCCCCTCCTCACTCTCGCCGTCCCCAACCACGGTGTAGACGCGCCAGGCTTTGCCTGCCGTCTTGCCCGCCAGAGCCATGCCGGCGGCCGCGCTGACGCCCAGCCCCAGCGAGCCGGTTGACATGTCCACACCGGGCGTCAGGGTCATGTCGGGGTGCCCCTGCAGGCGGGAGCCGATTTTGCGCAGGGTGGTCAGCTCCTCCACCGGGAAGTAGCCCCGGTTGGCCAGCGCCGCATAGAGCGCCGGCGCGCAGTGTCCCTTGGAGAGCACAAAGCGGTCGCGGTCCTCCATGGCGGGATTGGCGGGGTCGATGTTCATCTCGGAAAAATACAGATATGCCATGATATCCGCAATCGAGAGCGAGCCGCCCGGATGACCCGATTTCGCGGCGTGCGTGCCCTCAATGACGCCTACGCGGATGGCCCGCGCGGCGGAACGAAGCTGTTCCAGTTTTGCTGTTTCCATTCCAGTCCTCCTGATGGTTTCGGATGCAGTACGCATTTACATTTATTATAATTCAAAGCGCGCCGAATGTCAAGATGCGGCGGGAAATTTCCATGGAAATGCGGATATTTTATAGCGAGGCGCCGGGCGCGAGCGAGCGGAGGCATGTTCTTTCCTGTGGCCTTGTGGGGAGGGAGCGGACTGACCGTCGTTTGCCATCTATGCCAAAGTGCATAACGCGCCATGGTCAATACAAAAAAATACCCACAGAGGCATTCATGCCCCTTATGGGTATTCCGTATGGTGCGGGTAAGAGGACTTGAACCTCCACGAAGTTGCCCCCACTAGAACCTGAATCTAGCGCGTCTGCCAATTCCGCCATACCCGCATATTGAATTTGTGTGTGAATGGTGCAGATTTGTTCTGTACATCCACACAGTTTTGTGTGGGGGCGGAAACATCCGCTCATTCCCACGTTACAACGGAGCATTCTCCGCGACGCCGAAACGCATCTCATACACGCCCAACGTGCAAATAATTATAGCACATTCCAAACGGTTTGTCAATATGTTTTTTGATTTTTTCTATCATTTTTTCTCTGAAAAATTTGAGGAGGCTGCTCTGAAATTTTATGGATATCGCCAGAACTGCAGGGCCGGTATTCTACCGGATGTGACGTCATGGATTTTGCCGACAGGAACAGGACAGGGGACCGGCGGGCGTGCGGCAGAGCGGGAACGGCCGGAGCGGCTCTCCGGAGAGCGGAACCGGAGAGGATATATGCGCAGAATCCTCATGCCGGTTGCCGAAATAACCCATTCCAAACAGGGCCTGTCTGCTTTATAATATTATTAGTACCGTTGATCGGTATCGACGCCCGGCGCGGCTGCCTCCGGCCGGGGTCTGCCGGTCGGATTCACATATCAAACAGGAGATTTTACACATGATGATGAGAAGCGAGCATCCCAATCCACAGGCCGAGAGGGCCGAGTGGCTCAACCTCAACGGGGAGTGGGAATTTGAAATTGACGCGGGCGTGAGCGGCATTGCGCGCGGGCTGTTTGAGCAGGAGCATCTTTCAGGGCGTATCCAAGTGCCGTTCTGCCCTGAAAGCAAGCTCTCGGGCGTGGAAAATACCGATTTTCTCAACTGCGTCTGGTACCGCAGGGACATCACGGTTCCCGAAAGCTGGAAGGGCGGCCGGGTGCTGCTGCATTTCGGTGCGGTTGACCACACCGCGCATGTCTATCTCAACGGCACGGAGGTCGGCCGCCATCGCGGAGGCTATGCCTCCTTCTGCATAGATATTACGTCGGCGCTGCGCCCCGGGGTCAACAGCCTGTGCGTCTGTGCGATTGACGACAGCCGCAGCCCGCTCTACGGGCATGGCAAGCAGTGCCGCAAATACCATTCCTATGGCTGCTATTACACCCGTGTGACCGGCATCTGGCAGACCGTTTGGCTCGAGCATGTGCCGGACGCTTACATCCGCAGCTTTCGCCTGACGCCCGACATCTACAACACCGCGCTGGAGATTGAGGCGCAGCTCACAGGCGGCGGCACGCTGGTGGCCGAGGCCTTTTATGACAACCGCCCGGTGGGCAGCCTGACCCTGCGTGCGCCGCAGGGCGGCAATGTGCGCGGTACGCTGGCGCTCTCCGAGCTGCGGCTTTGGGAGGTCGGGCAGGGGAGACTCTATACGCTGCGTCTGCGCTTCGGCGAGGACACGGTCGGCTCCTACTTCGGCATGCGGCATGTGGCGATGGACGGCTACCGGTTCCTGCTCAACGGCAAGCCGGTGTTCCAGCGCCTGGTGCTGGATCAGGGCTTTTATCCGGACGGCGTTTATACGGCCCCGAGCGACGAGGCGCTGCGCCGGGATATTCAGCTCTCGATGGACGCGGGCTTTAACGGCGCGCGCCTGCACGAGAAGGTATTTGAGCCCCGCTTCCTCTACCACTGCGACTGCATGGGCTATCTCGTGTGGGGCGAATACGGCAACTGGGGGATGGACTACTCGAACCCTGCCGTGATTCCCCCGATTCAGAACGAATGGGCCGAGGTGCTCGAGCGGGACTACAATCACCCTGCCATCATCGGCTGGTGCCCGCTCAATGAGACATGGGACTACGAGGGCAGGCGGCAGAATGACGAGCTGCTGCGCGCGCTCTATCTCCAGACCAAGGCGGCCGACCCGACGCGCCCCTGCATCGATACCAGCGGAAACTACCACGTGATCACCGACATTTTCGATATTCACGACTATATTCAGGACCCGTCGGAGTTTGCCGGGATTTATCAGCTTCCCACCGCCGAGGAAATGATGCAGGTGTACGCAAGGAAGCATCCGAACGCGGTGAAGCATCAGGGCCCGTACACCTCCGGGCAGCCGGTGTTTGTGAGCGAATACGGCGGCATTAAGTGGGACGTCAATTCCAACCTGAGCAACGCGTGGGGCTACGGAGACGCGCCCAAGACCGAGGAGGAGTTCCGCAGCCGCTACAAGGGGCTGACCGATCTGCTGCTGGATAACCCCTATCTGATGGGCTTCTGCTACACCCAGCTCTACGACGTGGAGCAGGAGGTCAACGGCCTGTATACCTATGACCGGCAGGCCAAGTTTGACATGTCCTTCTTCCGCGAGGTCAACAGCCGCAAGGCGAAGATTGAGGAGGAGTAACCCCCTTTCGCGCTCCCGCCCCGCGGTGTTTCCGCGGGGCGGGAGCATTTCTGCACCCGCACACACATTAAGCCTTTGCGCAGAAATGCGCGACATCTCATCCGACCGGCGTGCAAAAGGGCGCCGCCGGCCGCCGATCAGGAGGTTCCTATGCAAGCCGAAAAGCGATATACCTTTACCGTGGACGACAACATCCGTTTCCTGCGGGAACTGACCGAATGCCCGGAGCTGGAGCTGTTCGACCACCCATATATGGCCATGTGGCGGCGGCTGCACGACCGCTTCGGCGTCAGAGTTCAGCTCAACCTGTTCTGGACGGACGGTGCCTTTGACCTGCGGGGAGTGACCGACCGACTGCGTCCCGCCTTCCGGGAGGTGAGCGGCTGGCTGCGGCTCTCCTTTCATGCCAGGCAGGAGTTTCCCGCACATCCCTATCGCAGCGCGCCGGCCGAGGTGCTGTACGACGACTGCGCTGCGGTGCACCGGGAAATTCTCCGCTTTGCCGGTGAGGATTCGCTGGCATCCACCACCACGCTGCACTATTGCACCTGCACCGCGCAGGGAGTAGATGCGCTTCGGCAGGCCGGCGTGCGTGGGCTGCTGGGGCTGTTCGGCTCGGCCGGGGAGCCGAGACTTTCCTATCAGATCACCGAGACCGAGGCCGGGGAGCTGCGGAAGGGAATTCCGCTGTGGAAGGATGGGATGCTCTACGCGAATATTCCGGCAGTGCTCAACCGCCTGCCGCTCGGGGAAATCCCGGAGCGGGTCGGTGCGCTGACCGCTCTGCCGTCGGTCTCCCTGATGATTCACGAGCAGTATTTTTATCCGGACTACGCTGCATATCAGCCGGATTTTGAGGAAAAAATCACAATGGCATTGCATATTCTGAAGGATGCGGGCTTTCGTCCCTCCTTTCTGGAGGAATGGCTGCCCATGTGACCGGCCGTTCCGCCCGGAGCCGCGGCATGCCGGGGGAGACTGCCGATACCGCACCCCGCGGCGCGCCAAGACAAGCGCGCTGCCCAACGCGCAAATGGATGATGTTTGCCCCAACGATTTGAGGAAAACCGAGTGTCCCCGGAGCCGCGCGGAATTTGTGCCTGAAAAAAGGAGATATCGCCTATGATCATCAACACCGGTGCGCGCACCGATACGGTGCAATACTATTCCGAATGGCTGCTCCGGCGCTTCCGGGAGGGCTTTGTTTTCGTGCGCAATCCGATGTACCCCGATCAGGTGACGCGGTACGAGCTTTCCCCGGACCGCGTGGACGCGGTGCTGTTCTGCTCCAAAAACTATGCCCCCATTCTGCCCCGCCTGCATGAAATCACCGACCGCTACCGCTGTTATTTTCACTATACCATCACGGCCTATGGCAGGGACATTGAGCCGGGCGTTCCCCCGGTTGACGAGAGCATGGAGACCCTGCTGCGGCTTTCGGAGATGGTGGGGCGGCAGCGGGTGAGCTGGCGCTACGACCCGGTGCTGCTGACCGATCGCTACACCGTCAGACTGCATCTGGAAACCTTTGCGCGGATGGCGGAGCGGCTCTCTCCGTATATTGACCGCTGCATCTTCAGCTTTGTGGAGCTTTACCGTAAGCTCCGCGTCAACATGCCCGAGCTGCGGCCGATTTCAGACGCGGACAGAGACGCGATTGCCAAGGGGATGGGAGAGACTGCGGCACGGTTGGGGCTGTGGCTGCAAACCTGCGGAACCAACGGCGACCTTACCCGCTATGGCATTCACCCCTCTGGCTGCGCAACGGCCGACATCCTCGGCCGGGCCAACGGCTGCCGCTTTCGTGAGCGGAAGCACCGGGCTGTACGCGAGGGCTGCCGCTGCATGGAAAGCCGCGACATCGGCGCTTATGATTCCTGCCCCAACGGCTGCAGATACTGCTATGCCAACCAAACCCCCGGGACCGCTGCCGCAAACTACCGCACGCACGATCCGTCATCCCCGATTCTGCTCGGAACGGTGGGGCCTGCCGACCATGTGCATATCGCCGTACAGACCAGCGATCTGGAGCCGGACGTGGGAACGCAGCTCTCGCTGTTTTGACTGCCGCATGGGGATTCGGCGCGCCCGGCGGCGGGAGGGGATGAAGGCGGTGCCTTTCTTTGGAATTTTCATCGCAGATTTCACGATTTGTTCATATTTGTGTGGTATACTACATCCGGAAAATCGAAACCCGTGCTCTGTGCGGGCAGGAGGGCTGTACGGAATCAGAACCGCACAGAGAGACGCGGCTTGCGTACCGTGCGGCGTGGCTCCGCTCGCAGGAGCGGGCGGCCTTGTGACGCCGGGGATTCGTTTTGGCCGAAAAGGAGAATGCTATGAAATTCAATCACTCCTCCGCGGCGTCGGCTTCCCGCCGGCGTCTGCGTGTGATGACGCGCTGTGCGCTGATGGCCGCGCTGCTCTGCGTGCTCTCGCCGATGTCGGTTGCCATCGGCCCGGTTCCTGTTTCGCTCGGGCTGTTCGGCGTGCTGCTGGCAGGGGTTCTGCTCGGTCCGCTGTACGGAAGCTGCTCGGTGCTGGTCTTTCTGTTGGTGGGCCTGGTCGGTCTGCCGGTGTTTGCCGGGGGAGCCGGCGGCTTTCCGGTGCTGGCAGGGCCAACCGGCGGCTACCTCTGGTCCTATCCGCTGGTGGCTGCGGCGGGCGGATTTTTGTGCAGGGCCGCCTGCCGGGTGCGCTGCCGGGGCTGGAAAATCGCGCTGGTCGCGCTCTCGCAGCTTCCCGGTGTGGCGGTCTGCTATGCGCTCGGAACCCTGCAGTATTGCCTGCTCACCGGAGCCGCATTCTGGCAGGGGCTGGCAGCCTGCGTGATCCCCTTTATTCCGTTTGATCTGGTCAAGTGTCTGGTTGCCGCGGTGGTCGGCGTGCTGCTGGCCGAGCGCAAGGCACTCGATTTGCCCGGGCGAAACAAGGCAACGCCGCAGTAATTCCGAACTGGAAAGGAAACAAACGACAAATGCTGTTTTTTTATCTCCGGCACGGAGACCCGGTTTACAATCCGGATTCCCTGACCCCGCTGGGGCAGCGGCAGGCCGAGGCGCTGGCCCGCCGGCTGGCGCAGTTCGGGTTGGACCGCATCTATGCCTCCTCCTCCACCCGCGCGCTGCAAACCGCGCAGCCGACCTGTGAGCTGCTGAAGCGTCAGCCCATTGTTCTCGAGTGGTGCCATGAGCATCTGGCTTACAGTCAGCTTGATTACGCCGGCAAGGACGGCAGACGCACCTGGCTGTTTCAGAATGCCGAGATGCGGCGCTTTCTGAACTCACCCGAGATCCGGAAGCTGGGCGTGGAATGGTTCCGGCACGAGGCCTTTGCCGGTACGCCCTATGCCGAGGGCATCCGGCGCATCGCAAAGGAAACCGACGCCTTTCTCGCAGAGCTTGGCTACCGTCATCTGCCCGAGCAGGGGGTCTGGCGCGCCGAGCGACCGAACGCAGAGCGGGTGGCGCTGTTTGCACACCAAGGCTTCGGGCAGGCATTCCTGAGCTGGATTCTGGACATCCCCTATCCGCTGTTCAGCACACATTTTGATATGGGACATACCGGTATGACGGTGATTGAGTTCCCGGAGGAGGAGGGGGATTGTGTCCCCTGCGTGCTGGAGCTGGCCAACGACGGGCATCTCTGGCGGGAGGGGTTGCCCACCCATTATCAGAACCGCGTCCGCTTCTGATCGGGGTGACTGCGGAGAACAGAACGCTTTGGCGGTGAGAGGCCCCGTAGCGTGATGCGCTGCCGGTTGAAAATCCGGATGGCCGGATATGATGGTATGAATTGAGGCCGGGTGCCTGCAGGCGCCCGGCCGGTTTACATGCAAAACATTAGCACTCTCCGCTCGAGAGTGCTAATGTTTACAAAAAAACAATATTTTTTTCAAACAATATTGCGTTTTCGGGTATATAATTATAGACAAAGAAAAAAGGAAGTCCTTCCAAAGAAAGGAATGATACCAATGTTCTGAACGGATTCCGACATACGCCGACCATATCGGATGCAAACAAAAAAGGCCGACAAAATCAGAATTTTTGATAAAATGAAATTTTGGAGGTGTTTTTTATGCTGAACCGCAAAAACAACAATATCGTATCCTATAACCCCTTCCGCGATATCGAGGAGTTTGAAAAGAGCTTTTTCGGCGATCCCTTCGGATCCTTCTTCCGCTCCAATGAGCTGGCGGAATTCAAGATTGACGTGACCGACGAGGGCGACCATTACGAAATGGAAGCGGATCTGCCGGGCTTTGAAAAAAAGGACATTCATTTGGAGGTCAACGGCGATACCCTGCGTTTGAGCGCCGAGCGGCACTCCAAGGTGACGGAAAAAGATAAAAAAGATAAAATTGTGCATATGGAGCGCTCCTATGGCTCCTACTCCAGACAGTTTGACGTTTCGGGTATTGAAACCAACGCCATCAAGGCAAAATACGAAAACGGCGTGCTCAAGCTGACGCTTCCCAAGAAGCAGCAGGCGCTGCAGGAAGGCAAGCGGCTTGAAATTGAATAATGCTCTGCCTGCCGGAGGGGATCTTCCGCCGGTCAGCGGCGAACCCAAAGGGGCTGCCTCACAGGAGTCTTTACAGACCTGTGAGGCAGCCCCTCGCTGTTTTCGCAAGGCGGCGGATCAGGCCGGACCGATGGAATCCGGGCGGAGCGCACGCGGCAACGGCTCGCGCGCAGCATTCAAAGCGGCTAAAACTCCGCCTGAGGGTATGGCGTAAGCAAACGGTGCGCCGTGCGGCGGCGCCTCACCGGATCCGTACATATCCGCTTTGTTCGATCAGTGTCTGACCTTCATCTGACAACAGCCAGTCGATCAGAAGCGGTATATTCTCATTCCGGTTGTCCGCCCGGTAAATCGCGTAAAACGGCGCAACGATGGGGTAGCTTCGGTTTTGTATATTCTCCGCGCTGGGATATACTCCGTTGAGAGACAGCATTTTTACGGTGTCGTTTGCTACGATGCCCTCCATATAGTAGCGGAAGGAGAAGCCGATGGATGCGCCGGTAATGGCAAACAGTGATTTGGCGCCGGGCTTTTCGCTGCCCATAAAGGCCTCAAAGGCGGTTTGGCTGCCGCTGCCCTCTGACCGTGTGATTGGGTTGATGATTCGGTTCGCGCCTCCCACCTCCGACCAGTTTGTGTACTCGCAGGTATATATTTTCCGTATCTGCTCCACGGTCAGGTCGTTCACCGGGTTTTGTTCGTTGACAAAGAATACAAACGCCTCCAGCCCGACCGGCACATAAACCAGCTCCACGCCGCTCTCCACCGCATATTGCTTTTGCTCGGCAGAGGGCGCCGCGCAGAACAGAATATCTGTTGTGCCATCGACAACCGCCCGGTATCCGCGAACGGTATTGTGATATTGCATTGCGCTGTCGGCGGCAAAATTTTCGCCGTAATAATTGTCGTCCGAAAAGCTCCCGCCCTCGTATGTGACGCATCCCTGGGGATACACGTTATGTATCACCGCCGCGTACACCGGAACCAGAGCGGTTGCACCGTCCAGAACGGGCAGGTGATCGGTCAGCCGGAGGGACACGCTCAACTGCGGCAAATCCGAGCCTTCGGTATGCGGAAGATAGCGTGCCACATCAATCATCTTCGCCTGTGTTGCATTGCTGAAGTTATTGGAAAGCCGCCTGGTCAGCAGTTGATATATACTCAGATTGAACGCGCCGAATATGACCGCTATCAGCACTATCAGGGCAATTCGTTTTGTGCGCTGCAATTATCCCCACAGCTCCTTTCCGATAAAATATATAATGGAACAATGCCGGTAAGCGTAAATTGCATAGATAAAATGCGCAATGGTCAGGGCAAGGCAAACTCCGATGACGGAGCATAACACAATGGTATAGGTGCGGGCTTTCATGCAAATCTCCTTTCTGCGCGTCGGCGCAGGCCCAAAAAACAGAACGACGTCACCACTCGCCTCACATAAAGGCAATGGCCAAAAAGAGAAGCGCCAGCAAACCGATGACAACCGCAAGCAATGCGCCGGTAATGATGGACAGCACAATCAGGCGTATTTTGCGCTTTTTGATTTCCTCTGCCGGAACCGTGCCCGGTTCTTTTCGGTTTTGCTTTTTGGCAGACCGGTAGCGGGAAATACTGATCCCCCACAACACCGTAAAAAACAGAGGGATGGCGAAAAACAAAAAACCGTAGAGCAGGGTTTCAAGCATGGTATGCGCTCCTTTGCGTTTTTGATGGATGATGGCACAGACCGCAGCTGCCCGGCTTGCCGTTTCTCTGCGCACTTACTGCGTTCTCCCGTACCTCTGCCGGCCATGATCCGCCGCAACGCACACGAAGAAATGCCCACAGGCTCTCTACGCAAAAGGGGGCTGCTGCACCCGCGGGGGCGGCTTTTTTGCAGAGCGGGAGAGGCGCGTCCGCGTGCGAATACACGTGCGGATAATGCGGATAAATGGGGGCGGGGAGGTGTGTGGGCAGCCGCGGTGGGACTGCTGGCTCGGAGACAGCGCTTGGCGGAGACGCAGGGTCAGATCAGCGCGGTATCCAGCGTATAGCCGGATTTGCTCTTGTGAATGCCGTATCCGGTTTTTTTGAGAATTTCAAACAGCTTGTTTCCGTCGATGCCGACGCAGTTGTCCAGCGAATCCAGCAGCTTCTGCGCGCCGGGGTGAAAGGATGTAGTGGTGGCAAAAATCCCCCGGCTGCCCTTCTGGGCGTTCAGCGCGCCGTAAAACTCCCGGATCTCCTTTTCGGTCACCTGCGCCTGCCGCCTGCATTTGGCCTGCACCAGTATGTGCTCCGCAAAGCCCAGCTCATCCACCGTGTCAATCACAATGTCAATGCCGCCGTCCGCACTGCCGCCGGTGATCTCACAGCAGGTCACATCCCGGCCGGTGACAAGGTAGTATTTTTCCAGCGCGTTTGCCAGGAACACCTCAAAATGCGCGCCGCCTCTGCGAAAAAGCCTTGCGAGCAGGCGCTCCCGGCATTCCTGCTCGGAGAGGGGCTGTCCTGGGGAGCTGGCGGAGGCCCGTTCGCCTGTCGTCAGGCAGCCCGCCGCGTCCTCTTCCAGCTCCCCGTCTGCAATCATACGGGTGAGAATGCGTTCGGTCATACTGGCAAGCGAGAGGTCGTCGGCCTTCTGCGGTGTCCGGGCAGTGCGGAAGTGCTCGGCAAGCAGGCGGAACAGCTCCTCCCGCTGGTATCTGCCGCGGGAGCGGAACAGCTCCCGGATGGCGTCCTCGCACTGCGCCTCCTGAACCAGCACCAGCCGGTCCTTTTGGAGGCAGAGCACACCGTTCCTGTTCAGCACGGCTTTTTGTTGGGTTAGCTTGTTCAGTGCGGTTCCCAGCTCACTCCGCGTGCGGCAGTTCTTGCTGTCCGGTGATTTGTCCAGCAGCTCCTCCTCGGTCAGACCATAGGCAGCGAGCGCACCCGACAGAATCTGCTTCCGGGTGGCAAAGGGCACTCCGGCAAGATAGGAGACAATGGCTTCTACGGCCTTTGGCTCTCCGTTGGCGGTTTGTTTCATGGGTTCCTCCTCATTCAGGGCTGGCAGAATCGACGGCTTTGGTTGACGGTGGATCAGAAAACGGAATCGAATATCTACTTAAAGTATACCATACAAGGCCGCGTTTGTCAAGCGGATGAAGGGCACTTCGGTGCAGCGCGGGCGGTGAGGTGCCATTTGTAAATTTTTTTATCGGACGCTTGATTCTGCCGGCCAATGGTAGTATAATCGGAGTGCTAAACAGCAATCCGATTGGAGGGGAATTGTGCGAGATCGGCGCAGCCCGAAAAATTGAGGAGGAAGAGGCAATGAAACAGACAAAAATCCGGTTCCTGCTGCTGGTTCTGCTGCTCACCCTGACCGTTTTGGCCGGGTGCTCGGGCCCCGGTGGAAATCCGGAATGGAACGCATCCGGCGCTGTACCCGTTTACCTGACGGAATGGCCGGAAAACGAATACACTGCACAGATCCCGAAGCCCGCGTCCGGTGAAATGGACTATATTCTCGATTTTTCCGATTCCGGACGATATGCGCTGTATTTGAAAAATATATCGGAGGAAGAATCTGCGCAATATATTGAGGAGCTGAAGAAGCACGGCTTTTCCGTGCGGTTTTCAGAGGGGAATGATCAGTCGGTGGGAACCATGCTTGAAAAAGGAAAGGTGTCTGTGAACATCGCATACACGGATGGATGTATGGGCGTGATGATCATGACAGAGAGTGACTGAAGCCGACCGGCTGTCCCGCGGAGCGGGCTGTGCGTTCCGCTCGCATGACACTTTGCGTAGAGAATCAATTCTGCCGGTGCGCATGGAGAAGTGCTTTTATCAAGAACTGGGGCTTGTTATGACGGAAACGCCGCGCGGTACCGGTACCGCACGGTCAGACTGTAGACCAAAGCAAGGGCTTTCGTCAGTTTGGCTAAAGTTTTTGCCAATGCGCAACGCGCATTTCTTTTTCTCAAAATGGCGGCAGGTGGCAAATAGCCGCCAACAACCGCCATGGCGGTTGTACGAATTTTTGCTTTGCAAAAAGTGGGGCGTTGTGTCGTAAGGCACCAGAGGTGCCGGAAATTTTGCTTCGCAAAAGTTTCCCTCCCTAGAGGGCGAAGTATCCTTATACGGCGGCGAACTCGCGAAGCGATTCGCGGATTTGGAACAAATCCTTTTCTTCTTTTGGCAAACTCTGCGAAAGCAGATTTGCGGCGGAGCAACGCGACGCCTTTGCTTCTTTCTTTGCGCCTACACGCTCAAAGAAAAAGCGGACGAACGCTTTTGTGCAATCTTGATTTGATTCGCCTTTTGTCTACAACCACACCGCGCGGTACCGGTACCGCGCGGTGTGCGGGGCGTCAGCCCCAAGGGTTCTTTTTCCGGAGCACCTCGAACAGCGCCGTGTAGCTTTTGTGCCGGGAGGCGGGGATTTTGCCCTCCCGCACGGCGGTGAGAATCGCGCAGCCGTCCTCCCGGGTGTGCGTGCATTTTTTATAGCGGCAGTGGCCGATGTAAGGGGAGAATTCCCGAAAGGTGCCGGGCAGGTCGTCCTTGCCGAAAAAGTCAAATCGCGCAAAATCCAGCATCGAAAAGCCGGGGGTATCGGCCAGATACCCGCAGTCCGGCGCTGCGGAAAGAGGGTAAAGCTCCACCGAGCGGGTGGTATTCTTGCCCCGCGCAATTCTGCGGCTGACCTCATCGGTTGCGAGCGACAGCTCCGGAAAGATGCAGTTGAGCAGTGTGGATTTTCCCACACCCGAGGCGCCCGAAAAGGCGGCGATTTTGCCCGGCAGTGCCTCCCGGATGTATGCGCGCAGCGGTTCCAGTCCCTCGCCGGTCAGCGCGCTGACCGGAAATACCGGAAAGCCCGCCGTGCGGTAAATGTCGGACAGGCCGCGCGCGGTCTCCGCATCCATATCGGTTTTGGTGACGACCAGTACCGGCTCGATGCGGTTGTATTCGGCAATGCAGAGCAGCTTGTCCAGCGTCTCGGGCGCCGGGGCCGGAGATGCTGCGGCGGCTGTGACAAACAAAACGTCGAGATTGGCCATGGGCGGGCGGATCAGGGCGGAGCGCCGGGGGAGAATTTCGCAGATCGCGATACCGGAGCCGTCCGAAGAGGGCAGGGGAGTGCTGGCCGGCGCGCCGGATGCCGTGCCGCATCCGGAACCCGATTCCGCACCGGGGGCAATGCCGGAGCTTACGGCCAAGTCCGCCGCAGCCGACGCCGCACCGGCCTCCGAATCGGCCGCGGTGCCGAGCGCAGCGGCAACGGCGCTTTCTTCATAGCAGACTCTCACCCGGTCGCCCACGAGCAGCGCGCCCCGGCGGCGCAGAATGCCCCGCCCGCGCGCCGAAACGGTGGCGCCGTCCAGCGGCTGTGTGCCGGCGTCGAGCCGGACCGTGTAGAGCCCGCCCACGCCCTTGATCACTCTTCCTTCTCCCTGATACATAGGCTTCCCTTCTTTTTGGCTTGTTTTGCGGCGTAACGCCTTGTGCCGGATCCGGTTATAGTAATTCACAATCATCCGAGCAGTAAAAGGTCTTGAGGCTCTGCCTCAAACTCCGGTTAAGGGACTTTTTGAAAAAAGTCCCTTAACAATCCTCAAAAACTTTCAATAAAGGGTTATTACGATAGCTATGAAGTCAGTGCTGTTCCGGACGCCCCGCCCGACAACCCGCCAGCGGCTTGTCGGTACCGCTGACGCGGCTCCGGCACCGGATAAAATTGGGGGAATCGTTACTTTTACTTTGGCCTTATATTCCGTCAAACTGATATATTGCGTTGCTCAAATTAACATGAATTGCTATAAAACCGGCCGCTTGGTATGATTGGTACAAATGGGAAATGCCGACCGGGCGGATTCTTTGCGCAAAGCGCAAAGCGGCATCCGGTCAGCTCCCGTGCCCCAAAATATCTGTCCCAAAGCCGGTTTGCGCACGGGATGTCTGTGTGAAACACCTGTGTCCGAAAGCATCTGCGCCAAAGGCAGAACGGGATGGGCGGCGCGCCTTTGAAGCCGTCATTCTGCCGGATCCGGCGGGGCATCGCCGTTCCCGCCCGGCGCTCCGGTGTCCCGTTGCCTGCTGATGACCAGCCTGACCCGGGTGCCTGGCAGCACGAGACTGCCTGCCGCAGGGCTGTGGCGGATGACCGTGCCCTCGGGCGCATCCGAGATCTCCTCCGCCACCTCGCCTGCGCTCAATCCGTGCAGAAAAATCTGCAGCAGCGCGTTTCCGCGTGAAAGCCCGATCAGATCGGGCACGGTGACGGTTTCGGCGCTCTCTCCCGCGCAGACGTACATTGTCACCGTGCTGCCCGGCGCAATTCGGGAGCCTGCGGGCGGGTCGGTGTGCTCCACTGTTCCCGCCCTGCCGCCAGCTACGGCCTCCTCCTGTACTGCAAAGCCGCTCTGACGCAAAAGGCCGGCGGCCTCCCGCTCGTCTTTCCCGGAAACCGCCGGTACCTCCTTGCGTTCGGCGCCAAGGCTGACGGTCAGCAGCAGCTCGCAGGGCCGCCGGTCGCTGATTTTGTGCAGGCTTCCCGCGGCAGGAATCTGCGCAATCACGGTGCCGGCGGGATGCTCGGCATCATAGCGGTATTCGGTTTGCAGCTCCACCCAGTCCGGCGCGGTCAGCGCGTCCTCCCGCTGCCCGCAGAAGTCGGGCATGGATACCGTTTCCCCATCCGGGCGAAGAATGTCGAACAGGCTGTCCGCCGTGACAAAGCAGACCGCCGCGAACAGCAAAAAAGAAAACAACAGCTTTTTACCCATTTTGAGCCTCCGATGTGTTTTGATGTACGGTGCGGGGAGGCGCAGGGCGACGCAGGAAATGCAGGTGTGCAGGTGATGCGGTGATGAAACCTTTTGCCGAGGGGTTCCACACACTCCCTCAAAGCATCCAAACAGGAGAAAGCGGTGGAATGCGGGCTGCGTAATATGCTGCAATGGCGGAGTATGCTTGGCGTTGGCGCCCGTGTTCGGTGGTGCCGGGTAGCCTCAGCCGTCACCGCGCTGTGAGATGGTGACGGTGCTGTTTTCGGCTGTCTCCGCGGCAGGCTCCGTATTTGCCTGCTGCATATATTCCCGGCGGAGCTGCCCGCAGGAGGCGTTGATGTCGGCTCCCAGCGTGCGGCGCACTGTCACGCGGATGCCCCGGGACTCCAGCTCGGCAGCAAAACGCCTGACGGCCTCCCGGCCTGCGTGGGTAAATCCGGTTCCCTCCACCTCGTTGACCGGAATCAGATTGACGTGAATCGGCATTCCGTGCTTCTCTTTTCCGCGCAGACGGGAGGTGAGAAGCTGGGCCAGCCGTCGCGCCTGTCCGACGGAATCGTTTTTTCCGGCAATCAGCGTGTACTCAAAAGAAATTCTGCGCCCGGTGGCCGCAAAATATACGCGGCAGGACTCGAGAAGCCGGTCGATTCCATATCGCCGGTTGATCGGCATAATTGCCGAACGCGATGCATCGTCGGGCGCATGGAGGGAGACTGACAGCGTGATGGGCAGATTCTCTTCGCGCAGACGGTCGATGCGGTCGGCCAGACCGCAGGTGGAGAGCGAGATGTGCCTGTAACCGATGTTCAGCCCGGCCGGATCATTGACCAGATGCAGGAATTTGACGACATTTTCGTAGTTGTCCAGCGGCTCTCCGATGCCCATCAGCACAATATTGGAGATGCGGGCGCCGCAGTCCTTCTGGACTGTAATCACCTGCCCGAGCAGCTCGCCGGGGGTCAGATCCCGCACCCGTCCGCCGATGGTCGAGGCGCAAAAGCGGCAGCCCATGCGGCAGCCCACCTGCGAGGAAATGCAAATCGTCAGTCCGTGCTCGTATTGCATCAGAACGCTCTCCACACAGTTGCCGTCGGCAAGCGACAGCAGGTATTTTGCGGTGCCGTCAAGGGCGGAGAGCAGCTTGCGTTCGATGTGCGGCAAACGGCAGACCGCTGCCTGCTTCAGCTTTTGCCGCAGCGCCAGACTCAGGTTGCTCATTTCGTCCGGAGGCACGCCGCGGTGCAGCTGCGGAAAGATCTGCGCAGCGCGGTATTTCGGTTCTCCAAGCCCGGTCATCAGCTCCTCCAGCTCACGCGGGGTCAGCGAGAGCAGGTCGGGCAGGGGTGGGGTTGACATGCATATCCTTTCCGCCGCACGGGCGCGTGGGCGCGGGGCGGCTGTAAAAATCGGTTGGCGCGGCATCTGTGCGGCTCCCGGAAAAACGGGAGTCCGCCGGATTGCACGGCATATTCTGATCCGTGATACGGATGCACGCAACGGATTGCAGACGAAAGCAATGGCTTTTGTCAGATTGGCTTAAGTTTTCGCCAATGCGCAACGCGCATTTTTTTCAAAATGGCGGCAGGCGGCAAATGCCGCAAACAACCGCCATGGCGGTTGTAGAGACTGTAGACCAAAGCAACTGCTTTCGTCAGATGAAAGTTTTGATCAAACTTTTTCAAAAGTTTGCGGGGTCAAGGGCGAGAAGCCCTTGTCGCCGCCCGCAGGCGGCGAAAGCCACTGGATCGACGCGGCAGAAACAGGCTAAGCCGCAGGAGCCATCAAAGCGGCACGGCACCTTTTTATCCGCGCTCCAGAACAGCGATATAAAAGCCGTCGGTCGCGTCGGTGTCCGGGTACAGGGCGGTTTCGGCGATCAGGCGAAACTGCGGGGCAGCATCGAGAAAACGGTTGATATTGGCGCGGTTTTCCTGCGGCAGAATCGTGCAGGTCGAGTAGACCAGCCGTCCGCCCGGAGCGAGAAATTCCGCCGACCGGCGGAGGATCGAGAGCTGAATGTCGGGCAGTGCGGCGCTGGCTTCGGGATCCTTGTAGCGCAGCTCCGGCTTTTTCGCAATTACGCCGTAGCCCGAGCAGGGGACGTCGCAGAGCACGCGGTCAAACCGGCCGATCCACTCCGGGCAGGGCTCGCGCGCGTCCCGACGCTCCGCCCGCAGGATGGAAAGCCCCAGCCGTGCGGCTCCTGACGTGAGCAGCGAGAGCTTGGAGGCGTGCAGATCGCAGGAGACCAGCTCCCCGTCGTTTCTCATGTCGATGGCCGCTCCGAAGGATTTGGAGCCGGGGCAGGCGCAGGTGTCCAGCACCCGCATTCCGGGGCGGGCGTCCAGCGCCTCCACACAGAGCTGGGAGGCTTCGTCCTGTACAAAAAACAGCCCCTCGGCAAAGCCGGGCAGCTCCAACGGAGCAGCTCCGCCCGGGATGCGCAGACCGCTGCGGCTGCGGAGGGTCGATTCGGTCTGCACGCCGGCCGCGTTCAGGCGTTCGGTCAGCCCCTTCCGCGTAGTGCGGAGCGTGTTGACCCGCAGCGTCAGCCCGGGGTGCGAGAAGGAGGCGGCCAGCAGTGCTTCGCTGCGCGCCTCCCCGAATTCCCTAAGCAGCCGCCGGCAGAGCGGCTGGCAAACCGAGTATTTGACCGAGAGGAACCGTACCGGGTCGGCGCTGCGATCGGGCAGAGGCAGTTGCTTGCCCTGTCGGATAAATTCCCGCAGCAGCGCATTGACAAAGCCGCCGGCCCGCCGTCCGGCGAGGCGAACCGCCTCACTGACCGCCGCATGATCGGGAATCCGGTCGAGAAAGGCAAGCTGATACAGCCCGATGCGCAGATGACTGCGCACGTCGGGTGAGATTTCCTCCGTCGGGCGGGAGGAGAGCCGGGAGATCCAGTCGTCCAGCGTGAGCCTGCGCTCCAGCACGCCGTACACCAGCGCGGTGGCAAGCGCGCGGTCACTCCCGTTCAGCGAGGCGCGGCGCAGAGCCGCGTCCAGTGCCAGATTGGAATACTGCCCGCTTTGCTCGCAGCGCGTGAGCACCCCGCAGGCCAGCTCCCGAGCCCCGGGGGCACCCATGCGGCGATTTTCCATACCACTCAATCCCTGCGGTGGCTCATGGCGATGAGAATCAGGCGCAGCAGCGAGGCCAGCGAGGTGGCGAGCGCCGCCACATAGGTCATGGCCGCCGCCGTGAGTACACGGCGAGCGCCCGGCAGCTCATCTTCGGCCAGAAGATGCTGCTCGCGGATGCCGGCCAGCGCCCGGCGGGAGGCGTTGAACTCCACCGGCAGGGTGATGAGCTGAAACAGCGTGGCCAGAGAGAAGCAGGCGATGCCGGCCAGCATCAGCCAATCACCAAACACCGACAGTCCGGCGAAAATCAGACCGATGAGAAAGAGCGGCATGGCAAGCCCCGAGCCGATGCGGCAGAGCGGAATGATCTGCATTCGCAGGGTCAGGGGCGCGTAGTTGTCGGCGTGCTGGATGGCGTGTCCGGCCTCGTGACAGGCCACCCCGACGGCGGCGGCGCTGGCCGAGTCATACACCGCCTCCGAGAGGCTGAGCGTGCGGGTACGGGGGTCGTAGTGGTCGGTCAGCTTTCCCGGAATCCGGTTGATGGTCACGTGATACAGGCCGTTGGCGTCGAGCAGACGGCGGGCGGCCTCCGCAGCGGTAAGCCCCGAGCGAATCGTGGTTTGGCTGTATTTGGAAAAGGTGCTGTTCACCCGGAACTGTGCCCAGAGTGCGAACAGCATGGCGGGAATCACGATGAGAATCGTCCAGTCAAAGTAAAACCATCCGAATAGCATAGCGGAAATCCTCCTTTACAGGTGAATGATAAGGCGATGCCTGACGGCGGGAAGTGATGCATCGCTTTGGTTTGTTTGGTGGAATGGCAGCCGGCGGCCGCCGGTCTGATCACTGCGTCAGCACTGCCCGAGGCAATCGCCGACCCGGATTTTTCGTCCGTTGATCCATGCCGAGGCCGGCATCCGGCCCTTGCCCTCGGGGAGCACCGCAAGCAGGGCGAGCTTCCCCTTGCCGCAGGCAACGGTCACTTTCCCGTCCTCCAGTGAGAGCACCGTGCCGGGGAGAGGAAGTCCGCTGTCCCCGGGTTGGGCGCATGCGGCCTTGCCCATGGCTGCGGCGGACGGCGGAGCTGTCTTTGCGTCCCCCTCCTCGGCCACCTCGGAGGCCAGCACCTTGAGCAGCCTGCCGTTCGGCGTGCGGGTGAAGGCGAGCGGAAACGGGGAGAGCCCTCGGATTTGGTTGTGCAGACGCCGCGCGGAATCCGAAAAATCCAGCACGCAGTCGCTTTTTTCAATCTTCGGGGCGTATGTTGCGCAGCTGTCATCCTGCCGCTGCGGGATGATGCTGCCCTCCCGCAGACCGGCAATGGTGCGGAGCAGAACCGCGGCTCCGCAGGCGGCCATGCGGTCGTGCACGGCTTCAAAATTGTCGTTTTCGCGGATGGGAACCTCGCCGGTGAGCAGAATGTCTCCGGTGTCCAGCCCCGCGTTCATGCGCATGGTGGTGATTCCGGTCACGGTCTGCCCGTCCATAATGGCGCGCTGAATCGGCGCCGCGCCCCGGTAGGCGGGCAGCAGCGAGCCGTGCACGTTCACACAGCCAAAGGGGGGAAAATCCAGCACCCGCTGCGGCAGGAGCTTTCCGTAGGCCGCCACCACAATCAGGTCGGGGGCGAGGGACAGCAGCAGATCATAGAAGGCGTCGTCCCGCAGGGTGGCGGGCTGAAAGACCGGCAGGCCGCGCTCCTGCGCGTAGACCTTGACCGGGGGCGGCGTGAGCGCATAGCCCCGCCCTTTGGGCTGATCGGGCTGTGTCACAACGCCGATGACGTCCTCCCCGGCCTCGCACAGCGCGCGCAGCGAGGCGAGCGCAAAATCCGGGGTGCCCATAAACAGAATTTTCATGATGGCTCCTTTTTATTCTTCCTCGATGCTGGTGGCAATATCGGTAAAGAGCTTTCCGTCCAGATGATCGATTTCGTGGCAGAAGGCGCGCGCCAGCAGGCCGCTGCCCGACAGCTCAAAGGGCTTGCCGCTGCGGTCAAGCGCGCGCACGGTCACATGCTCGGGGCGTTTGGTCACTCCCCATTTGCCGGGAATCGAGAGGCAGCCCTCCAGCCCCTCCTGCTCCCCCGAAAACGCGATGATTTTGGGGTTGATGAGCTCAATCGGTTTCCCCTCCTCCACTTCAATCACCACCACCCGGCGCAGCACACCGACCTGCGGTCCGGCCAGGCCGCAGCCCTGTGCGGCGCGCATGGTTTCGAGCATATCGTCGAGCAGCGTGAGGATACGGGGGGTAATGGCCTCCACCGGCCGGGAAATTTTGCGCAGGGTATCGTCCCCGTCTTTGAGAATGTTCAGCTTTGCCATAGGATTCCTTTCTTCGGGAGATTCCGGGGGACAATGCGGCTCCCGGCTTTGGTTGAAGGTTGAATGATGCGTGTTGACCGGCAATGGTTTTTGCCGGCGTGCTTTGTGGCATTCGGACTGTCGTGCGGTCCTGCAGACCGTCGGCCGGTCGGGCAGAAGGTTTGATCACATGCCTGCAGGTTTCTGCGCTTCCGGCGCAGCTCCGTGCTTTGTATGGTTTGCTTTTCTTCAAAAATGTATGCAGGAAATCCTGCCGCGACCACCGCGCTTGTTGTTTCTTTTTCGGTTCCGCAATACTCCGTTTGACAAAGAGCTTTGCGGCGGATTCACTGCTTTGCGGCGATACTTTACAGATTGGACGGGTTGAGATCGATGCTGACCTGCACCCGTTTCCCACAGCCCGTGCCCATGCGGCAGAGCAGCGCGTGAAACAGACCGAGCGTAGCCTTTGTCAGCCTGCATTTGATGACCATGCGCATGCGGTAGCGGTTGTCCACCCGGTAGACTGGGGCCTCGAACGGCCCGAACGGGATCAGCTCCACGTCCCGGTATGCCTCCTGCCCGCGCAGGGCGTCAAGCTCTCCGGGCAGCTTTCCGGCTGCCAGCAGTACCTCCTGCTCGAGCGTGCCGCTGACCGTTATCAGCGCGATGTCACAGATCGGGGGAAAGCAGAGCAGCCGGCGCAGCCGCAGCTCCCGCTGATAAAACGCGGGGTAGTCCTGTGCGCAGGAGAGCCGGATGACCTCGCTCTCGGGGTTGTCGGTCTGAATCACGGCCCGTCCCGGCAGCTTTCCCCTCCCGGCTCGCCCGATGACCTGTGTCAGCATGGCAAAGGTGCGCTCGGCGGCGCGGTAGTCGTCGAGATACAGCGAGGCGTCCGCCAGGAGGACTCCCACCAGCGTGACGTCGGGGAAATCGTGTCCCTTGGTCACCATCTGGGTGCCCAGCAGAATGTCGGCTTCATGCCGGCGGAAGCGGCCCAGCATCCGGTCGTAGGCCTCCTTTCCCACCGCGGTGTCGGCGTCCATGCGCAGGATCCTTGCCGAGGGGAAAAGCTGCCCCAGCTCCTCCTCGAGCTTTTGCGTGCCAAAGCCCGTGTGACCGAGATGCTCCGAGCCGCACGCCGGGCAAACCCGGGGCAGGGGCTGTCTGCCGCCGCACCAGTGGCACATCAGCTCCCCCTCGGCATAGCTGCCCCGGCGGGTGTGATAGGTCATGGCAACCGAGCAGCGGGGGCAGACCAGCGCCTGCCCGCAGGCGCGGCAGGTGACGGCGCGGTGGTACCCGCGTCGGTTGAGAAACAGAATGGACTGTTCCCCTCGCGCGAGCGTCTGCCCGATGGCTTCGGTCAGCCCGGCGCCCAGCGGCGAGGTGTTGCCCTCCCGCAGCTCCCGACGCATATCGGTTACGGTTACGGCCGGAAGCTGTGCGGCGCCGCACCGGTGGGGGAGCGTCACCAACGTATAGGCCCCGTCCTCCGCCTTTTTGTAGCTTTCGAGCGATGGGGTCGCCGAGGCCAGCAGCATCAGCGCCCGGTGGTAATTGCAGCGGTAGCGCGCCACGTCCCTGGCATGATATTTGGGATTCTGGTCGGATTTGTAGGTGTGCTCCTGCTCCTCGTCGATGATGACGGCGCCCAGCCGCCGCACCGGGGCGAACACGGCCGAGCGCGTCCCCACCACCACGTCTGCCTCCCCTCTGCGGATGCGGCAGTAGGCGTCGTAGCGCTCCCCGGCCGAGAGCGCCGAGTGCATCACGGCCACCCGTTGCCCGTAGCGTGAGCAGAAGATGGCGACCGACTGCGGTGTGAGCGCAATCTCGGGGAGCAGAACGATCACCCCCCTGCCGTCGGCCAGCAGGCGGTCGATCAGAGCCGTCATCACGCGGGTTTTGCCGCTGCCTGTCACCCCGTAGAGCAGGGCGGCGCGCGGTTCTCCCGCCTGCGCCAGAGCGGTGAGGGTCTCCAGCGCGGCAGCCTGCTCGCCGTTCAGCTCCTGCGGCGTGATGCCGAGGCAGGGCGCGCCGGTATAGGGATTGCGGCTGGTGCGCCGCTCCTCGCAGAGCAGCAGCCCCTTTGCGAGCAATGCCCGGAGCTGGGAAGGGCCGCAGCCCGCCTGCGCGGCAAGGTCAGCGCCGCTCACCGGCGCGTCCTCCTCCAGCAGCACCGAGAGAATGCTCCGGTGCACCGGAGAGCGCAGCCTGATTCCGCCGCACTCCCTGCCGTCGGCCAGCTCCCTTGCCGTATCGGGAGGGATCGCCAGCGACCAGAGCTTTTCGCTCTTCCCCTCCTTCGGCTCGTCGTACACAATGCGGCGCGTGAGCCAGCCGCGCTCCCGCAGCCGGCGCACCGAGCGTTCCGCGCGGACGCCCAGCGCCTCCCGCAGGCGGGGCAGGGCCGTCTCTCCATGTGCCTGTAAAAATTCATATACGAACAAATCCGACGATGGAATTTCGTCGGAGTCGGTCGGTATGAGGGCGGGGTTGACGGAGTAAAGCTCGCGCAGCCGGGAGAGTGCCGCGGCCGGCACCATCGCCCGCACCGCGTCCCCGGTGGTGCAGAGTGTGCGGGTTTTGAGAAAGCCGCACAGCCCCCGCATTTCCTCATCCAGAGAGATGCTTTCGGGCAGAACCGCCCGGATCAGCTTGGTGTCCTGATACGCGGAGTGCTCCCGCACCTCGGCGACCAGCCCGGTCCGCAGCTGGTTTCGCACGCCGAACGGCACGGTGACAAACACCCCGGGTGTGACCGACTCCCGCATTTCTGCCGGAATGGCGTAGTCATAGGTTCCGTCGATGTGATAGGGATTATCCAGCAGACAGACGCCTGCAAACTGCGGGATCAAGGCTGCTGCGGCTCTGCGTCCGTCCCGCCGTCGGTTTCCGCGGCGTCTTTGGGCGTGTCGTCTGCCGCGGCAGCGTCTTCCTCCTGTGCGGCAGAGCCCTCGCCCTCGTCAGAGCCGGCGTCGCTGTCGGCCGAATCGCCGTCCTGTGCGGCGTCCGCGGTATCCGCCTCCTCTTCGTCCTCCGCAAACGCATCGTCCTCGTCCTCATCCTCCTCGTCGTCCGAGAAGTCGGGGTATCTGGCCTGCATTTCGGCCTCGTGCTCTGCGGCAAGGTCGATCGGCTCGTAGTCGGCGGCGTTTTCGTCGATGATGAAATCTCCGTTGGCGATCCGCCGGATGGCGACCTTCACGGCCTTTTCGTCCCGCAGCTCGCGGTCAATCATGGTGTTGATGGGGCGGTCGGTCTCCTTGTTTCCGGTCTGTGACCGCTCGGCGGCATCATGCTGGCGCACGTATTCGTCGGTGATCAGACGGGCGCACCGCGCGGTGGCAAGCGCCAGCTCGTAGCGGTTGAATTTTCCCTGGGTCAGCTCGTCAATGGTTGGGTGAAGCATGGCAATGGCTCTCCTTCTTGCTTATCTCTCAAAAAATTTTTTCTCCGCATCGGGATTGCGGCGGACCGAGCAGCGCTCGGCGCGGACAATGGCTCGCACGTCGTCGGCGCAGGCCTCGGCTCCGTCATCCCGGTTGTACACAATATAATCATAGATGGGCAGGCGGTCCAGCTCCTCCCGGCTGCGGGTCAGCCGGGCGCGGATCTTCTCCTCGGTCTCGGTTCCGCGCCCCCGCAGGCGCTGCTCCTGTACCGCAAACGACGGAGGCAGCAGCATAATCAGCACGGCGTCCGGCCGCAGGCGTTTGATGTTGGCTGCGCCCTCCACCTCAATTTCGAGCAGCAGGTTCCTTCCGCTCCCGAGGATCGCCTCGGCCTCCCGGCGGAGCGTGCCGTAGTAATTGCCGCAATAGTTGGTGTATTCCAGCAGCTCCCCGCGGCGGATGCGCTCCTCAAAATCAGCCGTTGTGATGAAGTGGTAATTCACGCCGTCCACCTCTCCCGGGCGCGGCGCGCGCGTGGTGGCAGACACCGAAAACGCGAAATCCGGCGACCGGAGCAATAGCTGGCTCACGGTTCCCTTGCCGCTGCCGGCAGGGCCCGAGAGCACGATCAACAATCCTTCTTCCATCTTTGCACATCCTTAACTTGTTTGATTTGCGCCGCGCTTTTCCCGTGGGCGCTTCGCCGCCGGCAGAAAGCCCGCAGCCGTCCGCCGCCCAGAGGCGGGGAAGAACCGACGAGGCCCCGGGCTATGCGTTTTCCGGGTCGTCCTCGGCGGGGTCTCCCTCGCCGGCTTCGCTGTTCTCCAGCCGGTTGGCAATGGTTTCGGACTGGATGGCCGACAGAATCACATGCTCGGAATCGGTGATGATGACCGCGCGGGTTCTGCGGCCGCAGGTGACGTCAATGGCGCGGCCGTCATCCTTGGAATCCTGAATCAGCCGTTTGATGGGCGCCGACTCGGGGTTGGCCACCGCCACCACCCGTTCGGCCGCCACCATGTTGCCGAAGCCCACATTGATAAATTTCATAATCGGTGTTTCCTTTTCTCTCGTCTCTGCGTTTGTGGATGGCTTGGAAGGCGCGGGCTGAAAATCAGCTCCGCCGGGCCGGCCGTTACATAAGCGTGCCGCGACATCGGCCGGAGCGGTGCAACGGGCGGCAGACGGCCGTCGATTGCGCGGCGTCACTCGCGCATACGGTTCTGAAACGGCCGGTTTTGTCTGCTCACGCGGCGCTATCGGCGCCTGTGTCAGGCTTCGGCAGCGTTCGGCTCAGTTCGGCGCCTGCCCGCAGGCGGTGTCGATTGCCTTCAGCTCCTCCTCGGTAAATGCGGTGTGGCGCAGCGCGCCGATATTTTCGAGAATCTGCTCGGGCTTGGAGGCACCGACCAGAACACTGGTCACCTCCGGGCTGCGCAGGAGCCAGCTCAGCGCCATTTCTGCCAACGTTTGCCCGCGGCCTTCGGCAATGCGGCTGAGCGCCTGAAGCTGCTTCCGCTTTTCGGGTGTGAGGCTGCTCTCCTTGAGAAAGCGGCCGTCGGTGCGAATCCGGCTGTCTGCCGGAATTCCGTTGAGGTAGCGGTTGGTCAGAAGCCCTTGTGCCAGCGGGCTGAAGGCGATGATCCCCTTGCCGGCCTGTGCGGCGCACTGCTTCAGACCGTTCTGCTCGATTTTGCGGTCCAGAATGGAATAGCGGTTCTGATTGATGACGAACGGGCAGTGCAGCTCCTCGAGGATGGCGGCCGCGCGGAGCATGGTATCCCCGTCGTAGTTGGAGAGCCCGGCATAGAGCGCCTTTCCGCTGGACACCGCCTGTGCCAAGGCCCCCATCGTCTCCTCCAGCGGGGTGTTGGGATCCATGCGGTGGTGATAAAAGATGTCCACATAGTCCAGCCCCATCCGCCGCAGGCTCTGGTCGAGGCTGGCAAGCAGGTATTTCCGGCTTCCCCAGTCGCCGTATGGCCCCTCCCACATCAGATACCCGGCTTTGGTGCTGATGATCAGCTCATCGCGGTAGGGCGAGAGCGCTTCGCGCAGGATGCGTCCGAAGTTTTTCTCGGCGCTGCCCGGCTCCGGACCGTAGTTGTTGGCAAGATCGAAATGCGTGATGCCATGGTCAAACGCGGTCAGGCAAAGCCGCTTCATGTTCTCAAAGCAGGCGGTATCCCCAAAGTTGTGCCACAGGCCAAGGGATACGGCCGGCAGCAGCAGCCCGCTTTTGCCGCAGCGGCGATAGGTCATGTCCGCGTAGCGTCCGGCCGATGCGAGATAGTCGCTCATATCCATGCTCCTTTGATCATTCGAGATTCTGAATCTGTTCTCTCACCTTTTCCAGCTCGCACTTGACGTCCACTACCAGCGCGGCGATCGGAGCGCTGCTGCATTTGGAGCCGGTGGTGTTGATTTCCCGGTTGATCTCCTGCAGCAGAAAATCCAGCCGCCGTCCGACAGCGCCGTCCCCTGTCAGTACCTGTTCCATCGCGTCCAGATGCGTGCGCAGACGAACCAGCTCCTCATCCACCGAAATTTTATCGGCGTAAACCGCACATTCGGTGAGAATGCGCCCCTCGTCGGGCGAAAGCCTGTATTCGGCCAGCACCTCGCGCAGGCGTTGGGTCAGCCGCTCGCGGTATTGCGCGGCGCATTCGGCCGAGAGGGCTTCAATCCGACCGATTGCCTGACGGATGCCGGCGAGCTTTGCGCGGATGTCCCGGCAAAGGCTTTCGCCCTCCCGCTCCCGCGCCGAAAGAAACGCGGCGGCCGCGCGGTCGAGCACGGGGCACAGCTCCGCCCAGTCCCGGTCCGGGTCCTCCTCCGGCTTTTTCGCGGTGAACAGCTCGGGGTTGCGGGCCACCGTCATCACCGAGATGTCGTCCCTGAGACCGAAATCGTCCCGCAGCCGGCGGAGGGCATGCAGGTATTCCCATACGCGGGCCTCGTCCAGCTCCCGGGAGGCGTCTCCGCCCGCATCCTCCACGGTGATCCAAACGTCCACCTTGCCGCGGCGCACCCCCAATTGCTGCAGATAGGGCTTGACGCGATCCTCCAGATAGGCGACCGGACGGCTGATGCGCACCGAGCAGTCAAAATACCGGCTGTTGACCGACTTGATTTCCACCGTCACATCCCTGCCGTTCACCGTATCCCGGCATCTGCCAAAGCCTGTCATGCTCCGAATCAACACCGTTCCTCCTTCCAGCGCATGGTTCTTCATTTTATTGTACTCTATTTTCGTCCAAAAGTCAAGATTTTACCGGGATTTTCAGAAGTTTTTTTGAAAACCGCGGGGAGAACCCCACCGGATTGATCAATTTGATGAATCGGACCGAAGCGGGGCGTGCGGCAGGCGGCGCAGAAAACAGGGGATGAAACGGGAAGGCTGCGATGCCGGATGTGCCCCGGAAGCCCATGAATGTAGCCGAAAATCCCCCGGATTCCAAAAAAAATTTCATAGAAAGCGCAAAAAGTGGAAAAAAGAGAAAAAAACTATTGCAAATCTGTCCGTTTTGGTGTAAAATAATAAGTAACTGTGGAGTCGCGCCGCTGCGCCGGCTCAGATTTTAACGCTTTGCATTTTGGGAGGTAGAAAATGGTAGTAGCTGGCGATTTTAAGAATGGCGTGACCTTTGACGACGGGCAGGGAAATGTGCTGCAGGTGATTGAGTTCCAGCACGTCAAGCCGGGCAAGGGAGCTGCGTTTGTGCGCACCAAGCTCAAGAACGTGATTTCCGGGGCGGTGACCGAGAGAACCTTCAGCCCCACCGATAAGTTTGAAAACGCCTATATTGAACGGAAGGATATGCAGTATTCCTACGATGACGGGGATCTCTATCACTTCATGGATACCGAGACATGGGAGGAGACCCTGATTCCGCACGACAAGGTGGGCGACAACTTCCGCTTTGTCAAGGAGGAGATGATGTGCAAAATCATCTCCTACAAGGGCAACGTGTTCGGCGTGGAGCCTCCTACGTTTGTGGAGCTTGCCGTGACCGATACCGATCCCGGCTTTGCGGGCAACACCGCCACCAACACGCTCAAGCCGGCCACTCTCGAGACCGGGGCCGAAATCAAGGTTCCGCTCTTCATCAATGTGGGCGACGTGCTGAAGATTGACACCAGAACCGGGGAGTATCTCTCCCGCGCATAAGCGGAGGCTCCGGCATACCGGCGGGGGAGCCTTTTGCGGGGCTTCCCCGCTTTTGCAGGTATCAGCCGCATTCGGAGATGCGGAAAAAAATCTCAATATTTGGAGGAACGAGCGATGAAGCTGACCGAACAATCTGCCTATCTCAAGGGACTGGCCCAAGGGCTGGAGTTTGACCCGACCACCAAGGAGGGGAAAATTATTGCCGCGCTGATGGAGCTGACCGAAGGGCTTGCCGCAGAGGTTACCGACCTGCGCGCAGAGCTGGACGGCCTGAAGGCGCGCATGGACGATCTGCACGACTATGTGGAGGAGCTGGACGATGATCTCGACGCCGTGGAGGAATTCCTCGACGAGGATGACGATGAAGCTGACGATGACGATGACGATGATGATGAGGAGGACGACTGCGACGGCAACTGTGAGGGGTGCAGCGGCTGCGACGACGAATACTATGAAATCGTCTGCCCCTCCTGTGGGGAGACCATCTGCTTTGATCAGGAGCTGGACCCCGAAAATCTCACCTGTCCCGCGTGCGGCGAAAAGTTTGGCTGCATTGTGGAGGAGGACGACTACAAAAAGCTCTCTGACGAGAAATAAGCGCGGGATGCGAAAAGCACGGCGCACGAGGAAATCCAGGGACTGATGTTCCATTCCGATCGCGGAACGCAGTATACAGCCGAGCCTTTCAGAAAACTTCTGGACGAGCTCCATGTGGTCCAGTCCTTTTCCAAGAAGGGGTATCCTTTTGACAACGCGGTCTGCGAGAGCTTTTTCAGACAATTCAAGCGGGAGGAATCGGACCGGAGGAC
>CALXUY010000084.1 GCA_944391805.1 uncultured Clostridia bacterium | reverse complement strand
TGGTATTGTCCATAGTGGCGATCCTTTCGGAATTGTTGTCTGAGCAACTTCAATTCTACCACAGAATCGTTACTATGGATATCCTTTTTTGAAAACTAACTATTGCAACTTCATTTTACAATGCGCGTTGGTTTTTGACCCTAAAAATATTTTGTTCGCTTTCTTCCGGCAGGTCACGGCGGATCGGGCAAGAGCTGCGCATCGGGGTGGCATTGGCAAGTTGTCATACGGAGAAGAGACGGTTGTTTATATTCGGCAGGAATGAGAATCATCGGCCGGATGTGGAGCGATAACCGCGATCCGGATCGGAAAAGGAGGAATGAACTTGAAAAAACTGATGTCTGTGATTTTATGTATTTGTATGCTCGCCGGAGTGTGTGGGTGTGCAAACCAAAAGGGAAATGTTGGGGATTCGACCGATGACACGTCATCCGGCATGAATCAAGAGCCATTGACCCTCGTCTCACAGAATCGCTCCGAATACGTCGTGATATACGACGGAGAGGATGATGATGCGAAAACGTTTGTCGGCGAGCTTGTCTCAATGATTTACAGTGCAACCGGCGTGCTGATTCAGACGGTGGATATCGATGTTTCAAGCAAAACCTACGAAAATGAAATTATTGTCGGCAATGCCAGAGACACCGTAGCGGATGTCGTTTCATCGGCGGCGGATGAGGATTTCATTGTCGCGGTGTCCGGAAACGATCTGGTGCTATGGGCAAGCGATGCGGCCATGTATACATGCATGACCTATTATCTGAAAAACGACCTGCTGGCTGTCAACTCGGAAAATGCCATTGTGCTGGATCGGCAGCTTTCGGTTACATACAGCCAGGGGGATGTTGATTTTTCGTTCCTGACGCTGTTTTTAAATGGCCGGACCGACTATGTCATCGTGCTTGATTTCAGCAATGAAATGCTCTCGGAATATGTATCTTCGTTTATCCAGAAGGTTTATTCCAAATTCGGTGTGCTGATACCGAGCAGGGATGCGGACGAATCCACCGCCGAGCATGAAATTGTGGTGGGCGATGTGCGCGAAGGGGTCGCGGAACTGGCAACCGAAAAAGGGCTGTCTGCCGAAAATGACTTTCTGATTACCGTGCGCGACAATGATCTGATTCTGTATGCAACGGATGAGCGCGCGTACGCCTATCTGTTTGAGTATTTTGCACATGAAATGATCTCCTCAAGCAATGGCGAAACCTTGGTGATTCCATCGGGCAACGACATGCTTTACAGCGAATCGAGGTATCAGGATATGTCCTATGTCCAGTATTATCAAAGCATTTACGGAACGTACTCGTCTCAGGTCGATTATTTTATCGACGCCCATTTCCGCAATGCGGATAAAGAGGATGTCAGGCTGGTGCGCGCGCTGGTAGAACGACTGGCGGACGGGTTTGCGGTGATGGGGGGAAGCTCAAGCGCGCTCCTGGATGGACGCATCGTCAAGCTGGATCCGACCGATTACAGCCGTGTAACCGTTTCAACCGCCGACAGCGTCAAAATCCCGGCGGCGTTCGCAAAATCCTATTTCGGAGATTCCGTTCCGATTGACTCAACCGGATATCTTGATCTGACGGCATATTGCAACACCAACGGCTATCATCTGTATACCGATCCCGAATCGAAAATCAGCGTGGTTATGCCCGCGGACGGGGTCGCGTTCGGTCAGAGCGGAACATCCGGCGGCTATACGGATGCGGCTTATCTGGAAAGAATGGAGCTCTTCTTTTCCAATCCCTACAGCCCGGAGCCGCAAAACAACACCGAGCAGAGCAGGGTGGAAATCGAGCGGGACGATGCGTGCTACGATGTCGCCAACATTCTGGATTATGAGAGGGCAACCTTCAATATCTATTTTGACCCCACAATTCTTTCGGTCCGGGAGGACGATGGCAGCGTCACGCTTTACAGCGCGTTCGGCGTCACTTCGTATGTCAAGGGGACAAATCAGGGCACCAGCCTTGCGTTTGAAAAAAGTGAGGATAACGGCGCAACCTGGGAGCGTATCGCTACAATTCGTGGCTACAGTGTGCCGTCCATGTTTGAGCACAACGGGTATATCTATATTATGGGCGGCTTTGCGGATGTACAGATCACGCGCTATAGCCGGGAAACCGGAGAAATTCAATCGGTCAAATTTACGGATATCGATCCGGGAAGCGGCGGCCCCGGTACCGTTCTGATTCGCAACGGGCGCGTATACAAGAGCTATGCGGATGTGGTCATCAGCGCTGATTTGAACAGCAATCTGATGGCTTCAGGCAGTTGGACGGTCAGCACAACGGTTTCTTCGCTCTATAATAACCCCGATTGGCGACGCGAGGTTGGCTTTATTGAGGAAATTGATGCCAATCCCGGTATTGATTGGGAGGAGGGCTCTGTGATCCCTGGGAAGGACGGAAATTTGTATGTCACCTACCGCAGCAACCGTCAGATCGGCACTCTGCTGCTCTTCCAACTGAGCGAGGATGGAAAAACGCTGTCCTATGTGACCGAATGCAACGGCACCGTCCTTTCCAAGAAAAGCCTGGTTGAAACGCCGTCATCCGTTTCCCGGCCGGCGATTCATTACGACGAGAGCACCGGTTTGTATATCAGCCTGATGTGCCTGTACATGGGAGACAGCAGCACCGACTATTTCTTTGCGGATTATCTTCAGCGGGCGGTTTTGGGCTTTGTGGTTTCCGAGGATCTTGTAAACTGGACGGTTGTGGATACACTGCTGGTTGACCGTATGATGCTCGGCAAGCTGGAGTCCATCACGGCGCACGGATTTCAGTATGTGGATTTTGTTATAGAAGGGGAGGACCTGCTGTTTGTTGTCCGTGAAAACAGCGGGGAACGTACCGTCCGGTACTGCCATGACGCGCCGTGCGTAACCTTTTATCGGCTGAGCGATTACCGCCAGTTGCTCAAAGACAATCAGATCATAGAATCATAGACGATTGCGAAAAGCTCAGGACGACCATTGACATTGCGAAGGATTCGGAAGGATGCGGGAGGCTTTCTGCAACGGCCATATTGTTCCTCTTGCGGCAAGCACCGCGCAGGTTTTGCGTTGCCCGACGATTCTTCCATCGGCTGAAGGCAACGCGCACGGAGGAAAGGGGGAAATCCATAGTTCATCATATGACACTCTGGTATATCATGACCGAAGATAACGTGTATGGAAGAAAGGAGGAAATGCACAGATCATCATTTTACGTTTCAGTATGTCATCTCAAACAAAGACAAAATTTAAGAAAGGAAAGCACATCATGAAAAAATTTTTATCCACGCTGACGCTGATCGCGATGCTGGCAAGCTCGCTGGCTCTGCTTGCTCCGGTTGCGTCGTCCGCCGCAGAAAATGACGACAATGTTCTCTTTTCCATGGACGATGTTCGCGCGGCCAACGAGAACGGAGAGCTTGAAAGCATTTTCACTCCTGTTGACGCAGACACAACAACCATTGTCTATAATGAAGAGGAAGACCGGGTTGAGGTGACCAATACCGGTAGCTGGAAGCTGTTCAAGCTCAATCTTCCCCAAACGGCTGCGGATACCACCCAGAGCAATTGGCTGCAGGGCAAGACGCTGGAATACGAGGTGGTGATCGTGAAAAATGAGACCAATAATTTGACCCTCACCATGCATACTTATTCCGAGACATCCGATTCCTCGAACCCGCAATACAGCAACGATGACAACAACGGGCCTGCCATGTGGTGGTATTCGTTAAAAAGCACACTGGCATCGGTCAATGCCTATCCGGTCGGACCGGTGCCGGGCGGCACCGCGTATGAGCACACCATTGCCGAAAAGATTGTGTACGGCAATGAGGGAACGGCAGTCAAATTCCGCATGGTACAGACAGCCGAGCGCCTGATTCACTGCTATTATGATGAAACAACGGCGAAATGGATCGCCATTGACGACGGTCATGCCATAGCCGATCTGAAGGTCAATCAAGGGGCTGCGTTCTTTTCGAGCAGACCAAAGGACACATGGGGCATCAAAAACCTGACGGTGTATAGCGAAGCGCTCCTGCCGGACGCCAGCGGCGACAATCCCGGCGGAGACATTCCCGAAATTGAAAAGGAACCGACACAGGAGAGCGACAGCAAGTACCTCATTTCTCAGGAAACCTTCCGGAAGGCCAAAAACGTGGCCAGCTTTTTCCCTGCGATAGGTGAACCGACATCCGGCTACATGTTTTGGCAGAACGGCGCCAATCAGACGGCGGTGACATATGACCATGAGGCCGATATGGTTTTGTTTGACACCAGAAAGAACGGGAATATTCAGGGAAATACGCTTTCCTTTGAAGAATTTGATTCGAGCAAGGAAAACGCTTTTATGGGATATACCGTTGAGTACGAATTGGTGCTGGTTGATATCAATGACTCCAATCCAATGGCCCAGATTGGGTTGTATTTCGACGATTTCGAGAATGTGGATAACGGCTGCGCAATCCGGTGGTATATGACCTCCGGAAATCTGACAATGACCAATTGCGAGGGCGGATTTTCCGGTATTTACGACATTACGGGGTTCAAGAAGGAGGAAGGCGACTCTGTCAAATTCAAATTGATATGCGATGAGTATGGGATCACTTCTTACTACGATGACGGTGACGGCTGGAAGCTGATGGGAATCACCGAGACCGACGAGCTTTATTTCAACCAGGGCGATATGTGGTTTGCCTTCCGCAACGGAGATGTATATGGCATGAAAAACTTTGCCATGTACAAAAACGAGGAATCCAACTCCTGGATTGCCCCCGACGACGATGACGATGGTGATAACGATCCGGATGGAGAAACCACAACCGACGGCGGAGAGGCCAACACCGACACATCCGTCACTTCTGACGAAGGAGCCCCCGGCGCCACAGGCCCGGCCGATACACCGGACAAGGGCTGCGGTTCTGCCGTTCTGCCCTCGGCGGCCGTCCTCATGCTTGCAGCCACGGTCCCAGTTACAGTGGCGGCGTGCAAACGCAAAAAGAAGTAGATTTTCAATATCGATTCCGACAGACGCAGAATATTCTCCGCGTGACTTTGCGGCAACAACCGCTCTTATTGAGGCGTTTGGATATGAAGGGCATGTCGGAGTTTCAGCCATACAATATACGAATTTATGAAAGGGGAGGGAAGCGGACCTGTCTTCCCGAATTGTGAGGTTGATATGAAAAGTAAAAATAAAATTCTGATCATCCTGATGGTATTTTTGCTGCTGGCATTGAATCTGGCGGGATGCACAAAAAAGGGAGAAGACTCCGGCAGTGAAACCACCCCCAGCGGGAACACCGGGAATAACACAAACAATGGCGGCGAAGAAGACGACGGCTACATTATGAGCGACCTTCCGGTGGATGAATTGGACTACGGAAAAACCGAGGTCACAGTCCTTGCCCGTATTTACAGTGAAATGCCGGAGCCGATGTTCTTTGAGTACAGCACGGACATGGATATTGTGGATGAGAGTATATGGAAAACGACAATTATGGTGGAAGATGATCTTGGCGTAATGCTGAATCTGATTACGCATGACGGCAGCAATCTGTTGGCGGAGGTAGAAGCAAATGTATTGGCGGATACCAATGAATATTCGCTTTTCTCCACCGATCTTCGCAGTCAGGGCATGTATATGTGCGCGGGCTTGCTCTATGATCTCCATTCCATTGACGGCTCCTATATTGGTTATGACAAGCCCTGGTGGCCGGCTTCACTGATTGACAATGTTCAGATCGGCGATCGGCTTTACATGATGGGCGGCGATATTTCCAGCAGTTATCTGTATAGCATCTGGGCAATGTTTTACAACACAGATATGGCTGCCAGATATGACCTCGGTTCGATAACCGATCTCGTTTTAAATGGGGAATGGACGCTGGAAAAATTTATGGAGCTGACCCAGAATATCCGCACCGAGGAGGAAGGCACCGATCCGAATATCGGTTCATGGGGCTTTACCTGCGCCGGTTATGACCTGGACGCTTTTTGGTTCGGCAGCGGCTTCACCTGCTTTGAGTACAGCGATACGGAAGACAAGGTGATTTTGGCACCCGACTTTTTCAGCGAAACGGCTGTTGACCTGATCGACGATCTGACCGCGTTATTGGATTCGCCCGATGTTTTCTGCGAACGGGATACGGATGGGCATTACGCAGACGCCACCAGACGAGACCGTCCGATCTTTACCAAGGGCTCCGCGCTGTTTCATCTGGATTCACTGACCTATGCGAAATTGCTGCAGGCGGAAGAAACGAACTTTAAATGGGGCGTGCTTCCGATGCCCAAGTACGAGGCGTCTCAAGACGGATATCTGTCCACTGTCCGCCCCGGACTCAGCCGGATGTGGAGCATGGTTTCAAACGTCACTCCGGACGAAGCAAAAATGCTGAGCGCGGTTCTGGAGGACTTTGGCAGCGTCGCGTACCGCACCATAACGCCTGCGGTGTTTGAGGTTTGTATGAAGCTGAAGTATTCTCAGGACAGCGTACATTCCGAAATGTTTGATCTGATCCGTGCCAACGTTGTGTTTGATTTGGGACAGTCTACCTCGTATTCCTTTGGCGGTGCATATATTTTTCAGTTGCCCGGCAAGGCAATGATGCACAAGCTGAACTGGAGAACCAGAGGAGCGATTATGAAGGACTCCATTTCGGCTCAGATCGATGAGGTTTTCAACAATAGTGATCTTTTCTGAGCCGGCAATTTGACAGACGCCGCGCCGCAGATGAGATGACGAGGGGCTGAGTCGGTTCCTTTTGGTTCAGCCCTTGGGCAACTTTTAGAGGTGGGGAAAAGCCGGTTTCCGAACACGCCGATGAAAAGCGTTGGTCACTGTGGAGCGGCAGCTCTGCAGTGACCTTTTTTCTTGGCTGCTTTGATGGCTGAGCGAACAGCTTTGGCATTTTGCTCTGCGCCGATCCTGCGGACAACCCAAAAAACAAAATACCCACAGAGGCGTTCCCGTCTCTTATGGGCATTCTGTATGCAGAATCAGGTCAGAACAACTGACTTGCGCGCCGATATGCGGAGGGGGATTGCCCGTCGGTGTATTTCTGAAACACATGACAGAAGTATTCCGGGTCGGAAAATCCGACGGTTCGGGAAATTTCCCGGATGGAGATGCTCTGCGTTTCGAGAATGTTTTTTGCGCATTGAATGCGGTAGCGGTTCAGATATTGAATGGGGGAAACCCCCAGCTCGGATACAAACAGCTTGTACAGGTATTTTGCGGAGATATGAACCGATTCGGCAATGCAGGCTTCGTCAATTTTCAAATGATAGTGCCCCTGAATGAACCGCATTGCGCTCTGCACATATGAATTCCGGACGGGCGGGGAGGAGCTGCCGTTTTGCTGATAGTAGCTGTGTGTGGAAAAGATGCGCCAGAGCAGTGAGAGCAGCAGAAAGTGGTCGTCGGAATCCTGATACGCCTCATATTGGAACAGCATCCGGAAAATGTGATTGAGCCGGCTGTGATACGGAACTTCAAAGGTGCCGGGGGTGCAGCGAAAGCCGGCCGAGGCGAGCTGCTCCGGCACCCTTTTCCCGCCGAAAATCACCCAATACTGCTCCCAGAGCGGATCTGCGGGATCCTTGCTCACCACGTATTGTTGTGTGCATTCCGGAGTGAACAGAAAACCGATGGGTGCCGAAACCGTCTCTCCCATCACACTGCCTTTTCCGGACAGGAGAAAGTGCAGCACGTAGCTGTTCCGCTCCTGCTCAAACAGATAGCCGTGCTGAAGGATGCTGTGTCCGATGGCCCGGACAAAGATATCCGCGGCCGAGTTCTGCCGCTCCGAGGTCAGCGTGTGCGCCTGATTGGGCGGATAGCAATATTGAAACATCGACTTTTCCCCTTTCTCCCGGCTGCGCCGGTTTTTTCCTTCAAGAAGTATACCATACTTATCCGAAAAAGTAAATAGCCATGCGTAAAAAGTACAGATAGTTGGTCCGATTGTAGGGTTGCAATCCGTGTTTGATTATGGTATACTCTACTTGAAAATACTAATTTTCTTTGATGATATGTCGGTCTGCGCCTTGGCAGCAAAGCGGCTGAATACGCGCTTTTGCGGGCTTTTGCGGTTTGTGCGGCCAGCTCCGGCACTTTGCGTCAGGGGCACATCCGTCAGGGCTGGGCCGACAGGATACGGCAAGGTGACAACGGTCAGTGGCGGGCAGGTGCGCGTTGCGGTCGGCTTTGCCCACGATTGACACCCGAAAATGACGGGAACCTCATCAACGCCAACACAATCAGTAAGGAATGGACAACATTTTATGAAAGCAATTTTCATTGGGAATTCCCGGGAGGTGTTCTGGGATTCGTTTGTGATCGACCCCGAGCATACCACCGCGTCGTGGCGGATGCACAGTCCGCAGCGGCGCGAACCGGTCATCTGCTTTGACCGCCCGTGGGAGGGAAGCCACTGCTATTTTATCAACATGTTCCGGGATGGGGATCGCCTGCGGATGTATTATCATGCCAGCGGCGAGGGGGCGCCGGCAGGCGTTCGCATCTGTCTTGCCGAAAGCCATGACGGTCTCCGCTGGGAAAAGCCCTCGCTCGGCATCTGTGCGTTTCAGGGGAGCCGGGAGAACAACATTGTTCTGGATGCATCCATGATTCCGGAGCTGCCGGGTGCCATATCCGACAATCTGTTCGTGTTCCGCGATTCCAACCCGGCCTGCCCGGAGGAGGAGCGCTACAAAGGCGTTTGCGGCATTGTCTGTCAAAAGCAGCGGTATCTGCGGTGCTTTGTTAGCCCGGACGGCGTGCACTTCCGCTACGGCTGGGAGCTGTACGAGCGGCCGATGTTCTTCGATTCGCTCAATACCGCGCACTATGACCCGGTGAGAAAGAAATATTTCTGCTACTTCCGTGGCTGGCACCGCAGCGAGCTGACCCCCGCCGGCGCAGGGACGGCCGGGCAGGGCAAGGATCTGATCCGGGACATCCGGGTTATGGAGTCCGAGGATTTCCGGCACTGGAGCGAGCCGGAGCTGCTGGCCTTCGGGGAGGACAGCCGGGATTTCCACCTGTACACCAACGGTGTGGAGCCGTACTACCGCGCCCGGCACATTCTGGTGGGCTTTCCGGCCCGCTATACCGACCGCTATGCGTGGAGCGCCAATTACGACCGCTTGTGCGGCAGAGAGGAGCGCCGCGAGCGGATGAAAGACTGCCCCCGCTTCGGGCTTACCGTAACCGACTGCCTCTTCATGTGCTCCCGCGACGGGCGCAGCTGGTTCCGCCCGGACGAGGCCTTTCTGCGCCCCGGACCCGAAAACGATTGGTCCTGGCGGTACGGCGACTGCTTCCTCAATGCGGGAATGTTTGAAACGCCGTCCATCTATCCCGGCGAGGCCCCCGAGCTTTCCTTCCTTTCCCCCACCAAGCGGTGGACGCAGGAGGCCTCCGGCAATCTGCTGGTGCGCTACGGACTGCGGGTGGACGGCTTCGCCAGCCGATGGGCGGGCTATGCCCCGCGGGTGCTGACCACAAAGCCCATTGTCTTTTCCGGCAGCCGGCTTTCGGTCAACTTTGAAACCAGCGCGGCGGGAAGTATGCTGGTGGAGCTGACCGACGGCAACGGAAAGCCGCTTGACGGGTTCCGCAGCTGCGAGCTGTTCGGCAATTCCATCGACCGCACGGTGGATTTTGAGGGGGATTTGCGCACGCTTGCGGGAAAGCCGGTACGCCTTCGCATCATCCTCTCGGATGCGGACGTGTATTCCTTCCGCTTTTCCGACGCGGAGGAAGAAGCATGTGCGCCTTGCGGAAATCACCAAGGGAGGTGAGGAACCGGCCAGAATAAACGCGCGCCCCGATCATGCAAAACGAAAGGAGAAATTTTCCGATATGAGACAACAGACAAGAGCTTTATGGTGTTTGGCTCTCTGTGCATTCCTTTTGTTCGGCGCTCTGCCGGTGGCGGCGGGAGCGGCGGAACCCGCAGACGCGGCTGAAGGTGAGACGCTGTTTTCACTTGCCGACCTCCGGGATGCGCAGGAGCTGGCTGCGCTGATACAGCCGCAGGGAAGCTCGGTCATAGCGTTTTCCTATGACGAGGAGAGCGGACTTTATCTTGCGGATACCACAGCCGCAACGAGCAGCCTGAATACCGCGTTTTTTGACATCAGCGATTGGATCGACACCACCCGGGAGCATTGGCTCCGCGGGCTGACGCTGGAATATGAGGTGGTGCTGGCCGACATCGGGGACGCCAATCCGCTGTTTCAGCTTGGCGTTTATGCGCACGGAGCCGGAGAAAACCTTTCCGCGTCATTCAATGCGGAGACAGGACCGTCCGTCTGGTGGTATCCCACACAGGGGGTATGTGCCACCAACGGCTACCCGACCAAGGATCAGTTCAACAGCAAAAAGCTGCCTTCAACCGGTAAGGAAAACGGAACCGCGCTGCGCTTTCGGGTGTTGGAAAACGAGGAAGGACTGTTTCAGTACTGCTGGAACGGAACGGACGCCGAATGGGTGCTGCTTGCCGCGCACCCGACCGAGGAGCTGCTCAATTGTGCGGGCAATCCGTGGCTGCGTCTGCGCCGGGGCGATGTGTACGGTCTGCGCAGCCTGACGGTTTCCAAAACCCCGGCGGATGAGTCGCCCGCTTTTCCGGAGGTGCTGTTCCGGTCCGAAGAGCTGCGCGGGAACCCCGGGCTGCTGGAAACCCTTGTGGAGGAGGGAGGCGGAACCACCGCTTCCTACAACGCACAAACCGATACCCTTGAGCTGAATGTCGATGCAGCAACGGGCGGGCTGAATCGCTTTTCCGGACTTGTCCACCTCGGGCCATACATCAATGCGGACAGGGCACACTGGCTGCGCGGCCTGACCGTGGAGTTTGAGGTGGTGCTGGAGACGCTCACCTCGTCCAACCCCACCTTCGGTGTGAGCGTGTATGAGGAAGCGGCGGACGGCAGCAAGCAGACGAGCGTTTTCCGGGGGACCGGCCTTTGGTGGTACCCGTATAACCGGGGGCTGGTGTCTGCCTCCAGCGTGAATGTGGATAATGCCGGTGCTTCCGACTGCGTCACGGTTCCCCGCCGGGGCGAGGAGGGCGATTCCTGCCGCATCCGGATCACCGAGGATGAAAACGGCTTGTTCTTTTATTGCTTTGACGAAACGGCGCAGTCGTGGAGGCTGATTGAATCCTACAACGCTGCCGAGCTTCCGTATACACGGGGCATTCTGCGCGTGACCGGGCGGAACGGCGATGTGTACGGTATCCGCAATCTGGTGGCGTACCGCAATCCGATCGCCATTCGCGGCGTGCAGGAGACCTCTGCCGAGGCGGGCGAATACAGCGTCCGTTTTCTGGCGGAGGTCCGGGATCTGGCCTGCTCGGAGGTCGGATTTGAGCTGAGCGCCGCGGCCGGAGGGGAGACGCTCGCCTCGAAATCCTACCGCATCCAAACGGTCTATCGCACGCTTCTCGCCTCGGAGGACGGGGAGCTGAAGGAAATTGCCGCGCAGGGGGGGAGCTGGTTTGCCGCCCTTGTCCTGACCGGCATTCCCGCGGCAGAGGGGGAGGTCACCTTTGTCATCCGCCCATGGGCCGTGCGGGACGGCGTGCGCACCGAAGGTCCGGCCTACACCGTGGTTTACAATGCCGGCAGCTTTGAAGCGCTCCGGGCAGAGGGCAATCTGAAGGTCGGAGCCAATTAGAGCATATACGTTCCATCACAATATGCGTCGCCTGATGCGACAGAAGGAGAAGCTCATGAAGATGAATCAGCAGAGATATGTCAGTCCGGCACTGTGCATTCTGGCGCCGGAGCCGGCCGATCTGCTCACCCTTTCGGGCAGAGAGAGCGGGTTTGGAGAAACGGATTCGTGGTCCGGTTTTCTCGGAAAAGAATAAGAGGAGAATTTTGCTTTCCGTCAGGGGACCTCTATGGTCTGAAAAATTGCCGTTATCGGAATGAGACGAAGGTCCCCGAAACCACCGCCGTGGCGTTCGGGAAGGCTGCCTTCCGGTTGGTCACCTTCCGCAAGGCAGAGTGGAAGCTCTCGGTCGTGTTGGTCGTGTAGGTCATTTTCCGGATCTCGGACGGGTACGCATACAGCCGTTCCGTTTTTTCAGAGACAAATTTGCGGAAAAACGATTGACAGGATCCAATCGCACGCTTGCTATTTTGTTATGTTTATGGTAGAATAAGGCATCAGGAGCCTACCCACTCCCTGCTGCTGTTGAACATTATGAAGAAGGTCATGATAGGCTATGGAAATCCCATGGCTTATTTTTTTTGCTTTATTGCCTTGATTTTAATCAAAAAACAAAGTCTAACCCTTACTTGAGACAGACTTTGTCAGTTCAATTGATTGTGATATTCTTTTTTTAATCCCTCAGAGGGGGGTAGACGGTCACTTTCTGCTGATTCGGCTTGCCTTACATAGTTTCGCGGCGAGCAGCCGTACCAGCTCCGAAAGGCTTTGCTGAAGGCATATACCGAGGTGTAGTTGAGCAGCTCGGCAATTTCGGAGATTTTCAATCGTTTTTCCAGAATCAGCAATCTTGCAATTTCAGCTTTCTTCCCATAATAGTACTGCGCAAGAGTGGATGAGGTGGTTTTTTTGAACAGTGTGGAGAGATAGCCGTAGCTGTATCCGGTGACGTCTGCAAGCTCCTCTAAATTTTTGATGGAATCGATGTGAGAATCGATATAATGCATCACGCGGTAGCAAAAGGCCTCGGGCTGCGTTACGGTATCATACTCTTTTCCTTGAGTGGCAGTCTGAAAATTACGGATGAGATAAATCAGTGTCTGCTGAAAAATCGCATTCAACACTTCCTCTTTCCCGGCTTGCTCTGCCCCAAATTCCGCAATCGCATTCCCGATGAGCGTTCGGATACGACTGTCCTGAAAAAGACGCTTGTCCGGAGAACAGTAATTTTCGACAATGCGGCTGAGCTCGGAGCGCACATGCTCCCGGTTGCTGTGAAAGGCAAAAAAATCGTACTTCAGAGGCTCGTCCGGGTTGGTTTCAATCTTGTGCGATTCATATGGAAAGGAGAGATAAATATCTCCGCGGCGGATCGGGCTGGCCACGCCGTTGGTTGTGACGGTTCCGGAGCCGTCGGTGACAATGGTGAGCTCAAACCAGTTCAGATGAAAATGTGTGTCAATCAGTGTGGATTCCGTACAGTATAGCCGCCCGATCTGGTAGAGCAAAATGGAATTGTATTCCAGCGGTTTGGTCAGGTATTCAAGCTTGAAATGGTAATTAGACAGCATTTCGGTTACCTCCAAAGTAATTATACAGCAGTTTTTTCCATTTGTCAAGGAAAAATAAAATCTTATTAAGTATTCCTTATTGTTTTTTTGAAAAAAAGCAACAAAATATAAAAAATTGACAAAAAAATCATGAAGTTCTGACATTTACTTATGATTGTGAGTGATGTATAATAAAACTGTGTTTTGACTGGGGTTTTCTTGTGCGGAACAGAAAAACCGTCAAACAAAAAATGAGAGAAAGGGATTATGCCATGAAAAAAGATCTGAAGAGGAAGTTCACCGCAATGCAGGCCGTTTTCCAGGTGCTTGTGCTGATCGCTTTCAGCAGCATCAGTGGCTTCTCCGCTTCTGCGGAAGACGCCGGCGCCACGGAATTGCCTACATACACCATCTACCGCACCGATGGGCTGACCTTGGATGGGAAAACCGAGGGCGATGATTGGGATTATGTCCAGTGGTCGAGCGATTTTACCCAGTTTTATTCAAATGCGCAGGAAACAGAGCCTGATTTTGGCGCAAAGTTCAAGGCCATGTGGAATTATGACAACGGGGAGGGCTATCTCTACCTGTTGATTGAGGTTCGGGATTCTTCCACCGAGTCCTCCACAGCCTGGACGAAGGACGGGTTTATCTTCGCAATCGATGAAACCGGTGAGGCGACGGCCGAAACCGCGATTGTCAGCGAAAGCACCACCTCCACCTGCCGCCGCACGGCAACCATGGGAACCCGTTCGCCGAGCACCTCCAATCTGCTGGAGTATCAGGTTGCCGCTTCCGATTCCGGATATGTTGTGGAGGCTGTATACCGGTTTGTAGATTCCTCCTATGCCAAGGCCGGGCAGATCCGTATGGATGTTGTGGCACAGAACGAGTGTGCAGGCGGAACCGTGATGCAGTATTCCTGGAGCGGTGTGAACTATGGCTCCGGAGGAACCTTCAATCCGCAGGTCGGCGTCGGGATTCTCTCCGAACAGACGGCGGCCGGGCAGGCGCAGGGTGGAGAAGTGGACCCGGACGCCGACGTGCTGTTCCGCGTAGGGGAGGAAACCGTTGCATCCATGGATGCGGTGGACGGAACCGTGACGCTGCCGGAGTGGGACTCCCGTTCCGCGTTTGTCGGCTGGCTGGATGAGAGCGGGGAGCACCTGTATCCCGCGGGCTATGTATTTGCGGTGGGCGACACCGATACCCAAACCGTTTTCACTGCCGCAACGCTCGAGCTGTATCTGCAGGCGGGAGCCTCCGTTCTGATCGAGGAGCCGAGCGCCATTCGTTTTACTGCCGTATACGACGAGGCGGAGCTGGAAAGCCTGGAGGCGTTTGTCACCGGCGCCGGCGGCTTGGCGGTGGCAGAGAGCCTGCTGACCGACGCGATTCTCGCGGACGGGTACATTACAGGTGAGGAGCTGGATGCTGCCGGCGTCGCCTACGAAACCGTTGCGCTCGAAGAGGCGGAGGGAGAGAACATGTTCCGCCTGATTCTGGATGAAATCACCGACACGTCCGCCGTTTGGGCCGCCGGCGCGTATATTACCGTGCGCTACAGCGATGAGGCGAACACCGAGCGGCGCTTTTATACCGGCTACACGGCCGAGGACAATGCCCGCAGCGTGGCGCAGGTGGCCGAGGCTGCCTTTGCCGACCGCAGCAACGTCGGCGCAGAGCTGAACGGCATCCACTATGCGTTCCGGGTGAGCAGCGACTATGCGGTGGGAGATTACGCGGCCTTTTCCTTCAGCCCGTACACCTCGGCGCAGCTCGACCTGCTCAGGCAGTTTATCGGCTCCTGATGCATTCCATTTGATATGGGAAAGGAGCTTTCAGCCATGAAACATCATATATCCGCAAACAGACTCATTTCCTTGGCGCTGGTTCTGGCGCTGCTGCCGGTTGCTTTGGCTTTTGCCGGCATTCCGGCGTCCGCCGCCGGAAACAACCGTTCGGTGACCATCTATCGCACTGAGGCCGAAATGACGCTGGACGGGCTGGTATCCGAGGGCGAGGAGTGGGATCACGTGGCATGGTCGTGGGATTTCACCAATGCCGGTGGCACCGGCGCCATGCAGGAGGGCTTCCGCGCCAGATTCAAATCCATGTGGAAAAGCGAGGGGGAGGCGCGCTGCCTCTATTATCTCATTGAGGTCACTGACGCCACTCCCAGCGCCGCGACGGATTGGACGAAGGACGGCTTTGTGTTCCTGATTGACGAGACCGGTGAGCGGAAAACCAACCCGGCTGTCAACTCTGAAACCGGCACCAGCCGCCGGTGCGGCACGCTTTCCACAACAACGGTCGAGAGCAGCCCGGTTCTGACCTATGCGCTCCGGCGCAGCGAAACGCAGTACACGGTAGAGCTGCGGTATGAATTTGCGAATCCGGACTGCTGTGCCCCCGGCGGCAGCGTCGCCTTTGACCTGTTCATACAGGACAACTGCGGCGCCGGCTCCTACCGGCGGCTTTCCTGGAACGGTACCAACAACGTGGATGTGATCGCAAATACGGGAACCGGTGTGATTTCGGATGTCAGCGTGTGCGCGGCGGCAACCGAAATTGACGGCGCAGGGCGCTCCTATACGCTCTATCGGGCGGACGGAGAGATGACCATCGACGGCGTTGCCGGGGAGGGGGAGCACTGGGAGAACCTCCCGTGGTCCGAGCCGCTTGCGCAGATCGGCATATTAGGAGAGCAAACGCAGGCGTTTGGCGCGCGCTTTAAGGCCATGTGGGACCCGGAGGGCTTTCTCTACCTGCTGATTGACGTGAAGGACGCCACGGCGGTGGACGCGGAGAACGGACAGACCGGGTATGTCTGGACACAGGACGGCTTTATCTTCTGCATTTCGGAGAGCGGCGCCGGGCGCGGCATTGTGAGCAGCGACCTGACCGACGCGAATTCCGCACCCGATCGCCGGACCTCCACACTTTCGAGCGTCAACCCGGCATGGACCTCAGGTGGAGTCGAGCCGGAATGGTTTTCGTATGCGCTGGTCCGCAATGAAACCGGCGTGATGATCGAAGCCAGATACACCTTCTCGGACAAGGCCAACGCAGCCGCCAACCGTCGCATTCTCCTGGATGTGATGGTGCAGGACAGCCTCGCCGAAGGCGCGCCGACAAACGACACCGGATATGAGCAGATGTGGTGGAACAGTCTGACCGGAAAGACGGCGTCGAATCATGGAATTGAATATGCCGGCGAGGGGTGGCTCTCTCCGGTGGGGGCAAGTGCGGTCATTTCACTGCAAACGCAGTACGGCGCGGCGGTGCGTCTGGCGTCTCCCTCCGGCCTGCGGTATGAAACGCATATCGACAAGGCCGCCTATGACGCGCTGGTGGCGAGCGGCGCCACGGTCACCACAGGCACACTCATTCTGCCCACCGATTATCTGACCGCCAACGGCGTCTGCGCTGGCGCGGTATCGATGGAGCTTCTCGATTCGCTTGAAATCACCTATCTGAACATTGTCAACAGCGGCTGGGCAAACGCGGATACCGCGGAAACCGACGGCTATTATTGCTGGTACGGCTCCATTGTGAATATGAAGCCGGAAAACTATGACCGCGCCTTCACAGGAGTCGGCTATGTCACAGTCACGCTGGAGGACGGCAGCTCCTACACACTGTACGGCGGATGCGCCGCTTCCGCGTCCTCACGCTCGGTGCGTGCGGTGGCGCAGGCGGCAATCGACTCCGGGGATTACAGCGACAACGAGGAAGCGCTGGCCATTCTGCAGGGCTTTTTGCAGTGATACCATGGATAGGAGGAAATTGGGATGAAACAGCGTTATGATACACCCGCAATGGAAATAGAGCGCTGCGGCTTTCTGGACCCGATCCGTACATCCGGAGAGGACGGAGACTGCTATCTGGACGATTGCTTTGAGCCGATTTTTCGATAAACAGGAGGAAACGACATGTTAAAACGCATATGGATTGCTGGCCTGCTGATTCTTGCAATTGCTTTTATGATGACTGCCTGCGGAGGGGACGACGAACCCTCTGCCAACACCGGCGAGAACGGTACGACGGTGAGCGAAACCGTTTCTGCCGAGGATACCAACGAGGAAACGCCTGAGACAACCGATGAAGAAACCGAAGAAGAGACGCCTCTGGACTCCTGGACACACAATTATTGAAAAGGAGAATGGAAATGAAACGAACGGTACTGTTGCTGCTGGCTGTGCTCCTGGCAATTTCCGGAATGCTGACAGCCTGCGGCTCCACGAACGACCCCGGCAGTGAAACCACGCCGTCCGGCAACAACAGCGGTGATCAGACGGACAGCGGCGATCCTGATGCCACACCGGATATTCCGGCCGACTATCAGATCGGCGGGGAGTTCCGTGTGCTCAGCTATAATGCCAACGTAAGCGAGTTTGGGGAGGCGGATGCCGAAACAAGCGACTCGGTCAACGAAGAGTTGATCGGGCGGGATTTCTGGCTTGAGGAGCGCTTGGATGTATACCTGACTGTGGATACCTCCCACAACGGGCAATACGCGGACGTCAACAGTTATGTGGAACTGGTGGAACAAAGTGTTTTTGCCGGAAACGCTTCATGGGATCTGATCGGGACCTATTCGCTGACGCCGCCGCTTCTGGCACAGAGGGGGCTGCTGGTGGATCTGCAGGATTATTCCCAGTTCATCAATACATCCAAGGTCTGGTGGCCGGAATTTCTGGTGGACGCCTGCACCATCAATAACCGGACCTATTTTCTCAGCGGGGATATCTCCTCCAGCCTGCTGTACAATATGCAGGTTGTGGTATTTGATGCGGACAGAGCCGCGGCAAACCAGCTGCCGGAGACAGAGCTTTACCGGATGGTTTATGACAATGAGTGGACACTCGAACGCCTTTTTGAACTGGCCCAGAATATGAGCCAGGACAACGGCGACGGCACCTGGAACACCGAAGATTTTTACGGCATCACCATGGAGAGTGCCAATATGCTCGATTCCTTCTATTTTGCCACCGGCCTGACCACACTGAATGAAAATGAAGACGGGTATCTGGAAATTTCGGCCGACATCAACGGTGAGGCAATGCTGGATATCTACAACATGGTGTATTCCTCCATCAATACCTACCATAGCATGACCTTTCAGACCGGGGGGAACAATCCCATGGCAGATGGCAAATCGGTGTTCGGCATCAACACCGTTTATCAGTTCCGCACGGCGCTGCGGGAGGAGGTGGACCATCTGCGCGTGCTGCCGTTCCCCAAATATCTGGCCGGGGATACAACCGGGTATCTGACGCTGGTTTCCAACCCGCACACCCAATACTGCATTCCGGACGACATCGATGATGCGGAGCATTCCGCGGTGTTTATGGAGATGATGGCATATGCCAGCTATGACCGGGTGACTCCGATCATCTTCGGGGAGGCCATGAAGCTGCAGTACAGCCAGAACGAGGATGTTTCCAATATGTTTGACATCATCCGGGCCGGCTGCACCACCGATGTGGGCATTTTGTATGCCCTGAGCTTCGATTACGGCTATGAGCCGTTGTCGATGTTCCGCAATGCCGTTCAGTTGAACCTGACCAATCTGGTATCCAATTTTGAGCAGAACTACCGGCCGGGCATGACCGAGGTGACGGGTGAACTGAATGATTTCTATCATTCGTAAACAGCCCTGCAAAAGCAATCAAAGCCCTTGCTCCGCTTTTGGCGGGGCAGGGGCTTTACCGGAAGGATTGATCATGATTTGTGGAAAGGAATGGATATGAAGCGTTACAAAATTGCGGACAGGCTGATCTGCCTGTTGGCGGGGCTGGCGCTGCTGCTGTGCTCCTGCGGCACACAGACGCCGCCGAAGGCCGGATCGGACACGACCGGGACGTCGGCCGTCACTGACCCGGCCGGGGAGGATGAGCCGGTGCGCCGGCTGCAGCTGACCAACAATGGGCGTGCCGCTTACCGGATCATTTTGCCGGAGGACTGCTCGGAGGAACTCTCGGCGGAGGTGGAAACGCTGCGCAAAGCCTTGGTTTCCTTGACCGGTATCGCGTTTTACATCTCCAATGACCGCACCGGAGATGGCGCGGTGGTGAGCGGTGCCAGCGAAATGGTCATCGGAAACTGCCGGCGCACCGAGTCGCAGGAGCTGCTGAAGGAGCTGCGCTACCGGGACTATGCGGTGTGTGCGACGGAAGCCAACATTCTGATCGCCGGGCACGAGGATACAACCGTGCTCAGAGCCATCCGCTACCTGATCGCCGTTCTGGAGCATGACGGTGTGGTGCAGGATGGGGAAAACCATTACCTGATGTGGGAGGATTATCGCTACACCGCCTCCTCCTATCGCTTGGAGCAGATGACGATACAGGGAGTCGCGTTGAGCGAATACCGCATTGTCTATGCCGCGGACGCACTTTCGACAGCGCCGAAGCAGCTTGCCGAGCAGATCCAGCAGGCGATCGGCCGTGCGAGCGGGTATGTGCTGCCCGTGGTGACGGATGCGGAGCCCGAGAGCAACTATGAAATTCTGATCGGAAATACCAATCGGAACGTCTCCACGAAAGAGGATCTGCTGTGCTACCGCGTCGGAATCAGCGACCGGCAGTTGGTTTTCTCGGCCGGCGGGTATTATTCGCTGGGGCAGGCGGTTGCGGCCTTCGCCGCTTATCTCAATGACAGCGACGACGGTGTTCTGGACGGCATCTCTCTGGAGGCGTCCGAAGCGCTGACCGTTCCCGATCACACCGGGGACTATCGCTTTGCCAGCTACAACATACTGGTAGAATACGAGGGCTGGGGCAGCGGCGGAGACATCCCTTCCGATGTGCAGATCCGAAAAGAGCCGGTAGCGGCTATCCTGCTCGGCTACCTTCCGGATGTGGCAGCACTGTGCGAGGTGTTTGACACCTGGAGCGAGAACCTGCCGCCTATGCTGGCGGAGGTCTACGACTGGGTGGAGCCGGAGCTGTCCAACGGAAATTGCAACCGCTCCCCGCTGATTTACCGCAAGGATCGGCTCCGTGTGCTGGAATCCGGGTATCAATACATTGAAAGTACCGTCAGCACCGTCAATCATCGGGTGGTCACGTGGGCGCTGTTTGAAAACAGGGAGAGCGGCGAGCGGTTTTTGGTCTTTGGCACACACCTCGACAGCGTCTCCGATACCGAGCGCCTCCTTGAGGCCCAGACCATTGTGGCCTTTACCGAGCGGCTCCGGCAGCAGTACCAGGTTCCTGCTGTACTCATGGGCGATCTCAACAGCACATCCGTCGGAGATGCCTATCAGGAGCTGATCGACAACACCGATTTTACAAGTGCTTATGCGCCCGGTCACTATCCAGGGGTGGACCACATCCTCTGCACTCCCGAGCTGTATGTGGTCAAGGCCGGTACCGACGGCAATGCAGCCGCGCAGATTGCCTCCGACCATCGGCTGATTTATGCCGATGTCAATTTGAATCATTCATAAGAGCAAAAACAGGAGATCATCATGAAAGATTTGGAATGGATTGCGAACGCGCAAGTGGTCTACGCGGATGATGAATTTGCCGTGTACCGCCGGGAAGCAGCGAAGGAGCTGTCTGTAAAGCTCGGAGAAATTGTCGGCGCACAGCCGGCCGTATGCTCGGACGAGGAGGCGGAGGCGGAACATGAAATTCTGCTCGGGCCCTGCCGCCGGACCGAAGCACAGAGGCTGTATGAACAGGAGCCTTTGGCTTGGATGTCCTTTCGCATAAAGACTGAAGGAGATAAAATCCTGCTGGCAGGCAACACGCCGTTTACCGATTTGAGAGCCTGTGACTGCTTTTTGGAGGCACTGCAGGCCGGTCGGGATTCCGTCGAATGCGATCGGTCTGTTCTTCCCGAAGTATTTCCGGAGAAGCGGGGAGAGCTGCGCGCGATGACCTATAATGTTCTGGTGGAATACGCCGGATGGGGATCGGGCGGCATCCTCCGCGGACCGGTCCCATACCGGATGGAACCTGTCACCGGCATCATACGCGGCTATCTGCCGGATATCCTGTGCTGTGAGGAGGTTTTTGAGCGCTGGGCAACCGTTTTGCCTCACCTGCTGGGGACAATCTATGGTACTATCGAGCTGAACCGTCCGGACGGATATTCCAACCGCACCGCCATGCTGTATCGAACGGAAACCGTCAGGGTTCTTGCGTCTGGGTATGAGGACATTCCAATCATCAAAAGCGTCAATTACCGGGTGGTTGTCTGGGCATTGCTGGAGATGCGCGCGACCGGCAAGCGTTTTCTCGCTTGCGGCACGCATTGGGAGTGCACGACAGATGAGGACAGAACAAAGCAGGCAGAACTCATGTCCCGGATCATCGGGCGCTTGCAGGAGCGGTATGGCGTGGAGTGTATTTCGATGGGAGATTTCAATTGCCTGCCGCAATCCAATGCTTATGTCAGGTTTCTGGAGTTGAGTGGGATGAAGGACTGCGAAGGCATTGATGGGTGCCGGTGGTCGGTCGACCATATTTTCCATACAAAGGGCTTGTATCCGTTCGGCTTTGGTCGGGAGAGCGGGCAGGCAGCCCGTTTCGCTTCCGACCACCAGCCTCTGTACTGTGATTTTTCCTTTCGGGAATAAAATGCATTTAGTTGTCCGATTCTCGGCTTGATATGCTGTGTATATTTGCTTTTTATGAGACGCAGAGGCCGCCTGCGGCTATGTGCGCAAAAGACCGTATAAAGAGTATCAGTTTTTGGAATGCGCATATGTATTCATGAAATGCAGAGCAGGATTGCATCATAAATGAAAAAAGCGGTTGCTCATGACCGGAAGGCATTGAGCAGCCGCATATTTTATTTCATAATACCTACATGCCCGGTTTGATGCGCTTTTGAAAAGATCGGCAGTCTGCTTTTATGGGGTCAGGCGGAAGCATCCTCGATATTCGGATAAAATTGCTCCAGCTCTCCGATGTGAATGTCACACGCCTTGCACAGGCGCAGGACGGTTCCCAGCTTCGGCTCGCATTTGCCGAGTTCAATATCGCGGACCTCGCGCTCGCTCCGCTCGCATTTTTCGGCAAGTTCTTCGATATTCATTTTCAATTCGCGGCGCTTGGTGCGAATCATTCTGCCAAATCCAAAGCATTCCGCGTGGTCGACACTGCTTTTCATATTTTCCTCCAATAAAAAAATTTTTTTGAAATCAATATCATTATACCGTATTTTGTCATTTATTAACAGGAACCGCAGCTCCTATTTTCAAAAAAATGTAAAGATTTTTTGCATTGAAGGAGAAAAAAGTGTGAAAACAGATTTGATAAACCAATTGAAGAAAATATTTTTGTCGTTTGGTACTATGTTATAGATACATTTGGACGGATGAGGTGTGGGGGAAATCGTGTTGATCTGAATGAAAATGTCACAAAGACTCGAATTCTGCATTTATTTTTTCAATTTAATCAAAATTCCGTATTATAATCTGTGGTAATTCTCATAACAATCGTGTATAATCTTTATAATCACAAAATCATCCAAAAAAACCATTAAATTGATAGAGGGGTGTGACAAATGTTGACCGAAACCACCGCATTGTCTCGTTATGTGATTACAAAGCGCCGGATGTTGGGAGAGACCCAGGAGGATTTTGCAGAAAATTGTGGTTTGAGTGTGGAGCTGATCAGCCTGATTGAGCGCGGACAGGCCAACCCAAGAATGGATACGCTGGCGAAAATTGCAGCGTATCTGAATGTATCCATTTCGGAAATGCTTCAGGATTCATAAGCCGGAACCGGCAATACGGTTCCGGCTGCGTGTTTGGGACACAGCCGGTATCAAAAGCGGGTGTGTTCTTTGCTTTTTCAGGAATACTGAGTTTGAAAAATGGAACCAGTTGCAACAAAAATGTCACAATTTGCTTTTCTGTATTGACTTTTTCTGCCTCATTTGCTATAATTGTGCTGAATCATTTTCGGAAAAGGAGACGGATTGATGAGCTATCAGGTGCCTGATCAGAATCTGGTGATCGAAACCTCCATCGGAGAGGATGACGTACAGTTTTATGATGTGAGACGGGAACCGTTCGAGGTATACGGATTGTACCGGTACCGGACCGAACCGGACTTCAAGCGGATGCCGGACGATATTGCGGTGCAGGTGAGCGACGGAGTTGCCAAGCTGGCGCGCAATACGGCAGGGGGAAGGGTGCGCTTTTGCACCGATTCGCAGTATGTTGCCATCAAGGCCGAAATGCCGGTGATGTGCCTGATGTCTCACATGGCGTTTACCGGGAGCGCGGGCTTTGATCTCTACATCGATTCGCCCGAAACCGGAATGAGCCGCTTCTGGAAGGCCTTCCGGCCGAGCATCGACGCAAAGGGCGGGTTTGAATCCAAGGTCAAATTTGCCGACCGGAAGCAGCGCTGGTTCACCATCAACTTTCCCAGCTACAGCAATGTGCGCAACCTGTATATCGGTCTGCAGCGGGACGCCAGGGTGGGGGAGGGGATGAAGTACCGGAGCCCGCTGCCGGTGGTTTATTACGGCAGCTCCATTACGCAGGGGGCCTGCGCCACCCGCCCGGGCAATGCCTACCAGAACATCATCAGCCGGGAGCTGGGGCTGGATTTTCTCAATTTCGGCTTTTCCGGCAACGGCAGGGGGGAGGATGCGATGATCGGGTATCTTGCGGGGCTGCCGATGCTGGCGTTCGTCTCGGACTATGATCACAACGCGCCCGGCACCGCGCACCTGGCCGTAACCCACCGCAGGCTCTATGAGGCGGTGCGCGCGGCGCATCCGGATATCCCCTATCTCATGGTGACCCGCACCGACGATTACAGCGCGTATTATGAGCTGCGGCTGGACAACCGCCAGGCCGTGCTGGACAACTTCCGGTTTGCCCGGGAGAGGGGCGACCGCAATGTGTATTATCTCGATGGCGGAGAGATCTTCCGCGGCCCGCATGAGGATCAATGCACGGTGGACGGCGTACACCCCACCGATATCGGCTTTTCTCTGATGGCGGACGCCATCGGCTGCGCGCTGCGCCAGGCGCTGATGAAAAACAGTATCTGAAAATTCAATTCAATATACAAGGAGAACTACCAATGAAACAGATTCAACTGATCGGGCTGGATGCTGCTCTTCTGCCATCCACCGAGGAATTTTGCCGGGATATCGGGCTGGAGGTCTGTCCGGGTAAGGGAATCCGGGTGCGCGCCTCCCGGGGGGACTGCCTCTCCCTGAAGAGAAGCGCCGACGAGGTGCTGGTCACCTACCGGGCGCGCAATGAGTGGTTCCGGGCACTGACCTTTCTGCCCGATACGCTGGAGGGCGGCAAGGAGATCTGCCAGACCGGCAAATACCGGATGCTGTGTTATATGGCCGATAACTCCCGCAATGCGGTTTACAACATCCAAACGGCGAAAAAAATGATCCGCTCACTCGCCGGCATGGGCTATACCTCGATGATGCTCTACACCGAGGATACCTACGAGCTGCCCGATTACCCCTATTTCGGCTATATGCGCGGGCGCTTTTCGGCACAGGAGCTGCGTGAGCTGGACGACTACGCCGACAGCTTCGGTATTGAGCTGATCCCCTGCATTCAGACGCTGGCGCACCTGAGCACCGCGCTGCGCTGGCCGGATTTTGCCGGTTACAGGGATACAGGCGATATCCTGATGGTGGGGGACGAGCGCACCTACCGCTTCATCGAGGCCGCCGTGCGCCAGTGTGCCGCCTGCTTCCGCTCTCGCCAGATCAACATCGGCATGGACGAGGCGCATATGATTGCCTGCGGGGAATACCTGAAAAAGAACGGCTACCGCAAGCCCTCCGATGTGATGCTCGAGCATATGGAACGGGTGGTTGCGATCTGCCATCAGGCCGGCTTCCACCCCATGATGTGGAGCGACATGTTCTTCCGCATGGCCTTTGGCGGGACCTATTACATTCGGGAAGGCAGCGTTCCGGCCGATGTGGTTGCCAAGGTGCCGGACGGTCTGGATCTGATTTACTGGGATTATTACTCGATGGACAGAGAGTTGTTCTCCCACATGCTGGATTGCCACAAGCAGTTCCGCAATGCCACGGTGTTCGCCGGCGGCGCGTGGAAGTGGTACGGCTTTGGCGCGCACAATGCGTTTTCACTCAAATCCACAAAGATGCAGCTGGATGTTTGTGCCGAGCAGGGGATTGACCGCGTGATTGTCACCTCATGGGGAGACAACGGCGGGGAGGCCTCGCAGTTCTCGGCGCTGGCAAGCATGCTGTATTTTGCCGAACGCTGCTACTGCGACGCGGTGGATGAGGCATGGATGGACGCCCGCGCCAAGCAGTGCTTCGGCACGGATTTTGCAACGCTGATGGCCTTTGACCTGCCGGACAGCCTGCCCGAGACCACGGTGGAGCAGGTTGAAAAGCCCAAAAACCCCAGCAAGTATCTGCTTTATAACGATCTGCTGGAGCGCTTTATGGATTGCCACATGAACCGTGAAACTGCAGCCCAGGCCTATGCCGCACATGCCACGCGCCTGATGCAGCTTTCCAAGGATCATAGCTTCGGCTATGCGCTGGAGACGCTTGGCAGGCTGTGCCTTGTGCTCTCGATCAAATGCGACATGGGCTGGAGACTGTACGAGGCCTATCAGGCAGGCGACAAAACCGCACTCTCCACGCTGGCAAACGACGCCATCCCGCAGCTGCTCTCCGAGCTGGAGGCCTTTCTTGCGGCCTTCCGCCGGCAGTGGTACCGGGAGAACAAGACCTTCGGCTTCATCACGCAGGAAATCCGCATCGGCGGCCTGATGGAGCGCATCCGGTCGGTGCGCGCGCTGCTGAATGCCTACCTGAACGGGGAGGTTGACCGGATTGAGGAGCTGGAGTCCGCCCCGCTTCCGATGTCCCCGGCAGCAAACGGACAATATATCAATTACAACAACTGGCACGGCAACGTGGCGGCAGGCATTCTCTGACGATCAAAGAAGGCCGGCTCCTCCTTTTTCAGTGGAGGAACCGGCCCTTTTGGGTTCTTTGGGCAGGCAGTACGCCGGAACCCGGATGGCATTTTCTCATCGCCGGCGACAAACCGGCTCGGATCCGGTACGTCTTGCAACAGGCATATTCAGAGTCGGCTCTCGGCCGGCTCTTTTTTGTTTTTGCGGCGACGCACGCAACACGTGTGGTGTGTTGCCTTAACCGCGGGTAGCTTTGCGCACTCGGCAGAGGCGCGCATGTTTGTCGCCTGCGGCGCCCGGCACTGCCGGCAGAGCGGCGCTTTGCGCCGCGGCGCTGCCGGATACGGCATTGTTCTGCCGATAAGTATTCGGAGAGCACCCCGTGTAGGCGTGAAATGTGCGGGTAAAATAGGACTGGCTGTTGAATCCGCAGCTCTGGCCGATTCTTCCAAGCTCCAACCGATGGTCGGAGAGCAGTGCTTTGGCTTTTTCGCACCGCAGCATATTGATATAATGCACGCAGGTGTAACCCGTGATCTGCTTGAATTTGTGAGCAAAATAATATTTGCTCAAGCCGACAAATTCGGTAATTTCATCCAGCGACAGATCGGGGGAGTCGATATTGGAGCGGATAAAACCGATGGCCTGCTTGATGCAGGAGAGCAGATGCGTTTCCTCCTTTTCGTCTGTCGGGTGGCTGTGTGTGCGGCAGATGCGAACCAGAATGGAAAGAACAAGCGCACGGATGGCCTGTGTGCGGAACAGGGAATCTTCTGCGGTTTGATATTCCAGAATCAGCTTCCCGAAAAGCGCGGCCAGCTCTGCGTCATGAAAGGCAACGGTGTCAAATAACAGGCGGTTGGTGTCAAAGTGATTAGAGAGGCAGAAGGACCGGTCCACCACCAGGTAGTAATAGTGCAGATCCCTATCCGTGGAGATATCATGCAGGCAATTGGAGTTCAATGCGATCAGGTCGTTTGCCCGAACCGGAATCTGCGCGCCGTCACTCCAAACCGTACCGCTTCCGCTTGTGATATACAGCAGCTCAATATTTTCATGCCAGTTTGCCCCGCTGAAATTCTGATGAACGCCAAGATGCATTTGCTGAAAAATAAACGGGAGCTGGGGGTTTTTCCAGATGTGTGTTTCGTATGTACTCATGGAAGCCTCCTGTAAAGCAAAATCGTGCAAAGCCGCAGCAAAAATTTGTGATTGATAATTTTGCCACAGCATGATATAATGTACCTGAGGTTATTATATAATAAATCCAATGAAAAAGCAAGATTTTTTCTGAAATTTGTTGATAACAAATGATTGGATGAAATATGCGGCTTGCGATTTGAAATTTTTGATCAGGAGGAAAGAACAATTATGTATCAATTTCCCATCGGTGTGATACTGGATTCCTTTCGCACAGATACGCGGACGGCCATTCAGAAAGCGGTGTCTTTGGGGGTAAACGGTGTGCAGATGTATGCCACCAAGGGCGAAAACAGCCCGGAAAATCTGACGCCTGCCAAACGCCGGGAGCTGTTGGATATGGTCAAATCCAACGGGCTGCGCTTTTCCGCACTGTGCGGAGATCTGGGGGAGGGCTTCTTCCGCAGGGAACGGAACCCGGAGCTGATCGAGCGCTCGAAGCGGATTCTCGATCTGGCAAAGGATCTGGAAACCGATGTGGTTACAACCCATATCGGGGTGATTCCGGAGGATCCGTCACATCCGCGCTACGGCGTCATGCAGGAGGCCTGCTTCACGCTTTCCCGGTACGCCGACAGCATCGGCTCTCACTTCGCAATCGAAACCGGGCCGGAGCCATCGGCAGTGCTGAAACGGTTTCTCGACGGGCTGCATTCCACCGGCGTTGCGGTCAATCTCGATCCGGCCAATCTGGTGATGGTGACCGGTGATGATCCGGTTGAGGCGGTTTACAATCTGAAGGACTACATTGTACATACACACGCAAAGGATGGCGTCATGCTTCAGCGCACCAACCCGGAGTACATCTACAGGGTGACCCCCAAGCCGGAGGAGCTGGAGGGAATCCGCTTCTTCCGTGAGGTGCCGCTGGGGGAGGGAAGCGTGAACTTTCAGGCTTATCTGCGGGCTCTGGAGGATGTCGGCTACCGCGGATTTCTGACCATCGAACGCGAGGCGGGGGCGGACCCCTCCGCGGATATTCTGACCGCCAAAAATCACTTGCTCAAAATCATTGCGGAAAACTGAAGAAATCAAAACGTCAGGAAGGATCAATATCATGGAAAAACTGAAAATTGCAATTGTGGGTGTAGGTGGAATCTCCAACTCCCACATTGCGGCGTATCGTGCAAACCCCAACGCCGAGGTGTATGCGTTTTGCGACATCAACGCCGAGCGCCTGCGGTATATGGGAGAGCGGTACGGAGTGGAACGATTGTATACCGATGAAGCGGAAATGCTTCGGGAATTGCCGGAGCTGGATGCAGTGAGCGTTTGTACCTGGAACAGCGCGCATGCACCCTGCACCATCATGGCTCTTGACGCGGGCAAGCATGTGCTGTGTGAAAAGCCGATGGCGATGAATGTGGAGGAGGCCGAGGCCATGAAGGCGGCTGCCGAACGCAATGGCAGGCTGCTGATGATCGGCTTTATCCGCCGGTTCGGCCGGGACTGCGACATTGTGGCCGACATGATCCGCAGCGGCAATCTCGGTGAGGTGTATTATGCCAAAACCGTCAATCTGCGCCGCAACGGCAACCCCGGCGGTTGGTTTGGCGAAAAGGCGCGCTCCGGCGGAGGACCCCTGATCGACCTTGGCGTGCACTCGATCGATCTTGTGCGGTATCTGCTCGGAAAGCCCCGTGCGGTTTCGGTCTATGGGGTGACGTACACAAAGCTGGGCAGCCGCCCGGATATCAAAACACCCAAATTTTATGTATCTGCCAGCGCTACGGATCACGACATCTGCGACTGCGAGGATCTGGCCTCGGTACTGATCCGATTTGAGAACGGAGCAGCCTTGTCGGTGGAAATGAGCTTCAGCCTGAACATCGGAAAAGAGGAAAACAGCATCCAGCTCTTCGGAACCAAGGGCGGCGTCCGAATGGCGGATGATGTACAGCTATTCAGCCAACTCAACGGGTATCTCTCCAATGTCTCGTTGGAGGGGCAGACCGGGCTGGATATGGGCAGCGGTTTTCGGAGTGAAATCGCACATTTTCTCCACTGCATACAAACCGGCGAGCCCTGCCGCAACAGCGCGGACGACGGGATTGAATTGATGAAGATTTTAACGGCAAGCTATGAATCGGCCGCCACCGGGCATGAGGTGATCCTGTAAAACAGCCGATGGTCGGATCCGGAACAGAGAAAGGGGGGTATGATTGCGGAATCAGAAAATTCATCAACGGGAGGTGAAGGAGAACAATCTGTACACTGTATGATTTTGAAATTTGTATCAACCAATTAGAAAGGAGAACCGATCATGTCAAAGAAGCTGATTGCTTGCGTATTGGCAATCGTTACACTGCTGTTTGCCTTTGCAGGCTGCAAACAGACCGAGGAGGAGCCTACGGATACCGAGGCTATACGGGAAGAGCAAACCGGTGAGGAATATTACCTCGACACGCTTCCACTGGCCGATTCCGCGTATAAGGATGTGAAAATCTGCACCATCGATTCCAATATTGTATTGGAGGAAATGCCGGATGATGCGGATTCGGTAGACCAGAAAAAATATCAACGGGATGAAAAGCTCGCGGCCGATTACGGGATTGTGGTCAGTTATTCCGAAATCGTCAACGGGCAGGACGCCGACGAGGCGCGGGAAATGCTGCAGATGGCATTGCTGAACACAGACAACGTGGACATGTTCATTCAACAGCCGGACAATCTGATGCAGCTGGCCATCAATGGTGTGGCGGCCAACCTGCACACCGTCAACTCTCTGTCACTGGAGAATGAGTGGTGGTGCCAGTCTCTGAACGACAACCTCACCATCAACAACGCACTGTACATCACGGCGGGGCCTGTAGCCGAGTGGTATTACGGCGCCGTGCTGGCAATGGCATATAACAAGCGCATGGCCAATGACCTTGGCATTGGCGACCTGTACACCACCGTTACCTCCGGCAACTGGACGCTGGAGGAAATGCAGAAGATCTGTACCGACAATGTGATTCAGAATGCCGAAGGGCAGGATTGCGCCATCGCGTTTTCCTCTGGCGTTGGCCCTTACGGGCTGTTTGCCAGCGCGGGCGGCCGGTTTGCCACAATTGAGGAGGGGCAGATTGTTGTGGATCTGGCCAGCGACGAGAATGTGCAGATTCTGGAGAAGATTCTGGCCGCGTTTGATCCGGCCAAGACCATTTACGGCAACATCACCGTATCCTCCGAGAGCTTTACCGGCGGCGATTCGCTGTTCTACTTCACAACTGTCGGATATATGGAAAATTTCCTGCCTTCCTCTCCGATTGATTACGGCATTATCCCCTGCCCCAAATATGACACCCAGCAGGAGGAGTACATCAGTTGTTCGTGGCCTTCGAGCAGCTTTGCGGTTGCGATTCCTTCCTATGTGGGAGGGGATCGGCTGGAGTGGGTCGGCCTGTTCCTGGAGGCCTACTGCTTCCTCGGCTATGAGCTCATCAAGCCGGAAAAGTACGACGCACTGGTCAAATATCAGGTGGCGCAGGATGCAACCTCTTCCGAGCTTCTTGACATCATTTTTGACAACATGTATTTTGATATCAATCTCGTTTCCAATCTCGGCGGCTCCCGTACCTTTATCGGAACCACCATTACGCAGGGAATGGGCGGATATGTCGGCAGATATGCAGGCATTGTCGGCCTGATTCAGGCGGACATCAATAAATTTGCATCTCTGACCGGAGCGCAGGAGTAAAAAAACGCCGCCGCACTCCCGCGGGAGTGCGGCGGTAAGGACAGGCTCGGACAGAACCAACCAAACAGATGAAAGGAAACAGCGAAATAACAATGAAAAAAACAGTTGCATGGATCCTGTGCTTCGTATTCCTTCTCTGCGGTGCCATCCCCGTTGCTACGGCGGAGGAGGCTGTCAGTTCCTCATCGTTGGATGATGAGCTGGTCGTGCATTACGATTTTGAGGGCGAAACCGAAGCAGAGGCACTCTCGGACAAGGCGAAGGCCGGTATCAGCGGGGAAGATCTGGTCTTTACAACCAAAGACCGAACCACCAGCTATGTTGCAGACGGAATTGCATATGTGGCCCCCGGTGAAGCTCCGCATTTCTATCACGTGTTCGGCAGCAGTGCGGCGCGCGACCTCCAAAATGGGGACGCGATCACGGTCCTGACCCGCTTCAATCTGGTCAACACCGAGAAAATCGGCACAGGCGGTTATCAGGATGTATTCTCGATCCGTCATTTTGTTCGGGTTTATGGAGTCCCCTCCACGGGGGATACCACCAAGCTGTATATCAAGGGCGGAAATTATACCGGGAACCCGACGGCGCAGGAGCTGGTGAGCATACCCAATCAGGCGGGCGAATCTATCAATCTGGCTCTGACAATGCAGTTCAATGAAGCCTCCGGCGAGCTGACCTGTATGCTGTATCTCTCTGCCGATGGGGGCCGGACATATGAAAACAAGGGCACCTTTACCTTTGCGGGGGCCAATCCGCTTTCGAGCGCTTCGCAGATCAACCTCGGATATTCCAATACCAGTGGAGGTAAAATTGCCTACTGTTTTGACGATTTTCGTATATACAGCAAAGTACTGACGCCGGAGGAGCTGGCTTCCGTCGGCGCGGATGCACCCGGCGCGGTGTTCCACGGTGTGCAGACCGCCATTGCGGGCCCTGATGCCGGAACCTATGCCGTCCGGTTTGTGGGCAGCATCGACAGCCTTGCATACCGTGAGGTGGGCTTTGAGATCACCGCGCAGAACGGCTACCGTTGGGAAAAAAGCGCGTCCTGTGTGTACGGCTCGCTGGTTGCCAATGATGAGGCAGGCCTCGGCGGCGTCCGAACCTACACGGCACAGGAGCTGCGCGGTGCCGGCAGCTACCTGTATGCGCTGAGCATTCAGGACATTCCCGTATCCGAGAACGGCTCGGATTTCACGGTCACCTTTACCGTCCGGCCCTATCATGTGGCGCTCGACGGCAATGGCGAACGGGTATACGGCACGACCTGCACCGTGGTGTACACGGGCGGAGTGTGGCAATCTTCCTCAACTGTATCCCCCCTTGCGGAGTTGGCCGGAAAGGAGGAACCCGGACGATGAAACGCAGTTATGAGGCTCCTGCTTTGCACGCGGCCCGCCTGCAGGCAGCCGACCTGATTGCCACCAGCCTGAATGCAGATGATTCCGGCTATGGTGACGTTCTCGGCTGGAATGATGGGAACGGCCTGCAGCTCTGATCCGGTCGGTATCAGGCTCACATATGTATTTCTGGATGTTTTCAGAAGCAGTAAAAAAATTTGAATCAGGAAAGGATTTGCATCATGAAAAAAATGACTTTGATCTGCCTCATTGCGCTGGCTCTGATTGCCGGTCTGCTGCCGGTATCGGCCGCGGAACAGCCCGCGGCTTCACTGGATGAAAACCTGATCATTCACTACGATTTTGAAGGCGACGACATCGAAACCCAGCTCTCGGACAAGGCGCCCGCGGGCAGCTCCAAGGACGATATCACGGCCTACAAGGCCGAGGATGTGAGCATTGCCGACGGCGTGGCGCATCTCAAGGGCGTTGACGGTTTGGTCGCGGAATTTGACAAGGCCGATGCCAACGGCAACGCTGCCAATACCGACCTGCCCTCCAACGACAGCGGGGAATTCACCTTTTACTACTCCTTCAAGCTCTATGGCGACGGTCTGACCATGGGCGGCTTCCGGGATTTCTTCCGCGTTTCCGAAACCGGCAGCAGCCATCTGCTTCGCTTTTACAGCGGCAACTGCAACACCGCCAACAAAACCAAGGACTATTCCTTTACCTCCGGTGCGCTGGCTGCCCAGGTAGTGGCGACCCTGCCCTATGAAGGCGGCGATTGGGTGCATTTTGCCATTACCATGCAGTACGACGAAACGGCCAAGGAATGGAACTATCTGTGTTACCTTTCGATTGACGGCGGGCATACCTATCTGACCGTGCTGGAGGCCTCCTGCGCGGACAATGCCGAGGACTATATGTCGACAGCCACAATGATTTCTTTGGGCAACCGCAATGTCAAGGGGGCAACAGAGTTCGATATTGACGACGTGCGTGTTTACAACAAGGTGCTGACCGATGATGATCTGGTAGCCATCAACTACCCCGACGAGGTTGGCGGGGACGAGGAGACCACGGGCGGCAATGACACCGACGAGACTCCCGGGGACGATGAGACCGGCAAAACCCCCGGTGATGATGAGACCGATGAACCAAAGGAAACCGAGGATGAAGCGCAAACGCCTTCCGGCTCCGAGACCGATGCTTCCGGCGGCGATGACGGCGGCTGCGCCTCCTCTCTGGCGCTGAGCGCTTCCTCGCTGCTGCTGATTGTCGGCGGTGCGTGGCTGGCCATGAAAACCAAGAAGAACTGAATGCTTTCTGCCGCCGGCACCCTCATTGGGAGCCGGCGGCCCGGGTTGGAGACAACAGAGCCGGCGCGGGGAGATTTTTGCGGGACGGGAACATTTCCAACCGCTCCCTCAATGGGACCGGCTCTGCGCCTGTAAACCGTCTGAAGCCGGTGACTTGTGCAAAGCACACGGATCAGAATGTTTACCGGATACGGAAGATCGATTGTACGGTCGATTGCCTTTTGAACATGTTTGAAAGGGGCATGGGGAACCCGTTTCGGAAAACGCTTCCTCCGCACGGCGCCCCTGTGAAAGGATGAAAATGAAACCCATGAAAAAACGATTTCTGCTTTTGCTGATGCCCATTGCATTGCTGATGTCCTGCACTCCGCAGGGCGGTCCGCCCGACGATTCCGTCACGAATGCGGTGACGTCCGGGCAGGTTACCCCGCCTGACGGGAAGTCGGCTTTGACGATTGTTGCCGACGGAAAGAGTGATTTTGCCATTCTTGCGGATCTCACCGATCCGCTTGCCAAGAGCTTTGCCCTGACCGTGCAAAACGCCATCCGGAATACCACGGGCGTGATGCTGCCCCTGCGAGGAGCCGATGAGCTGGACCGATATGAGCACAAAATTCTCATCGGAGACACGGGCAGCCCGATCTCGGATGAGCTGAAGGCGCAAACGCCGGAGAATGCGTATGCGGTCCGGACTGATGCCGAAACGCTGGCGCTGTATGCCTCCGGTACACAGGGGTATCTGCTGCTGGATAGATATTTCACCGATACGCTGTTTGCCGCTGCCGCACAGGAGGGATGGGAGCTGAATGCGGATCTCTCCTACAGCTACGACCCCGTGGCCTCGGCCTCGCATATGACTCTTTCAGGCGATGCGGAGTACAAGCTGATTTACAGCGCCACCGACCCGGAGCAGTGGCTGATCGCCACACGCCTCGCCTCTTACATCAGGGAGAACAGCGGACTGAATGTGACGGCCGCCGCTGACAGCCAGAGCTTTGAAAACGAGATTCTGCTGGGCAGCGTGGAGCGGGATGCCGCTGCGCTGGCGGAAAAATATATCACAGAGGATGGGGCCTATCTGTACGGTGTGCTGGATGACTCCTATGTGATTTACTCCACCGAGCCGTTCGGCATTGCGCTGGGAGCACAGCAGCTTGTGGAAGCGTTCAACCGCAGTACCGGCACGCTGGAGCTTTCCTCGACCGACAACGCTGTCGGCGGCCTTGCCGATTGCCCCAAGGATGCGCTGTATGCCAACGCGGTGCAGCTTTCCAAGAGCCTGTACGGAACCTACAGCTCGTGGGTGGAGAAGCAGCTCTCCCAGATGAGCCAGGCGGATCAGGACGACCAGGCGCTGGTGGAGGCGCTGATCTCCCGCATGGGAGACAGTCTTGCCGTTATGGTTGGCAGCTCGAGTGCCCTGCATCAGGGGTTTGTCGTCAAGCTCGACACTGTGGATTACGGAAAGGTGACCAAGCGCTCGCCGGACGGCCATATCCTGGTTGCGGTCGATTTTGCATCGCAGTACTTTGGCGATACGCTGACTGCTGACGCCGACGGCTATGTGGACCTTACCGCGTATTGCGCGCAGTCCGGCGGCAAATACACGCTCGACGATGCCGGCGGCGACGGCGTTGCTGTGGTCACGCCGGCCGGGGTTGCTCCCTTTGACGACCCCGCAGCCGAGGTAAACGGCTACACCAACCGGCAGTATCTTGCGCGGATGCTGGAGTTTTTCCGCAACCCTGTGCTGCCAGAGCCAACCGTCAACGTGGAGCAGACGCGGGTGGAAATTGTGGCGAACGAACCGGATCCCACCTACGTATACGATTATACCCGTGAAATTTACATCTGCTATGGTTCGCCTGCCATCCTCTCGGTGGGGGACACCCTGTATGCCGCATATGATGAGACCGAGATGAGCATGGCCAGCGGCAATTCCACGCTTTCCTCCATCACCCGCTTTCTCAAGAGCATTGACGGCGGCAAAACCTGGACCGAGCTTGCCACGGTCAAGGACATGACCTATGGCGGGCTTTGTGAGCTGGATGGGAAAATACTGCTGCTTGGGGTGCGCTTCAGCAATTCCTATGTGGTGGTGTGTATCTATGATCCGGTCAGTGGCAGCTTCGAGTCGGGCGATCTCGGCTTTTCGGTGATGGGAACCGCGCCGACGGCGATTGCCGTGGCAAACGGACGGATCTGGCGCGCGCACAACAATGCGGTGATCAGCGCACCTGTGACGAGTGATCTGCTCAAGGCAGAAAGCTGGACCAAATCCGTCAGCCCGAATGAGGTGCTGACCCAAGCCGATTATGAGGCGGCCACCGGTCAGAAGGTGACAGGGCGCTTCTGGCTGGAGGAGGGGAACATTGTCCTCGGGCGTGACGGGGAGCTGTACGCGATTTACCGGATCGACGCATCTCCCACCTGGGGCTATGCGGCCATCTTCCGGATTTCGGAGGACGGCAGAACCCTGACTCCTGTGCAGTCCGAGCACTGCGTGGCGGACGGCTTCATCGCCTTCCCCTCCGGGCAGTCCAAGTTCATGATCAAGTATGACGAGGCGACCGGACGGTACCTGACGTTCGTCTCTCTGGTGACCAACGAGTCTCCCCACCAGCGGAACGTAATGGCCCTGCTTGCCTCGGAGGACCTGCTGCGCTGGGAGATTGTGGATGTTCTGCTGGTCGAGCGCGAGATGATGAACAATACGCTCTCGATGTATGCACATGCCTTCCAGTATATCGATTTCGATTTTGTCGGGGACGATATTGTGATGATTGTCCGTGAGGCCTTCGGAAACGCCTGCAATTATCACAACTCCAATGCCATTACACTCTACACCCTGTCGGATTATGCCGCCTTTATCCGAGAGCGTCTCCCACAGGCATAACGACAGGGCAGCGGGAAAGGAGCCGAATCATGAAATTTGATAAGAACCGGGCCGAGCCGTATCCGATCATTTATTGTCCGGATGAGCAGAACGCCCGTGAGACGGCAGAAAAGCTGGCCGGGCGGCTGCAGGCCGCCTGTGGCCTTCCGGTACTGGCGGTACCGCAGGAAAAAAGCCGGAAAATTCCGGCAGAAGGCGGACCGGTTATTCTGCTCGGCAGGGCAGCGCGGGCAGTGCTGCCCGAAGAGAGGCTGCCGCAGGGAGATGCGTTTCTCTCCGGTGCGGCCGGAGGGGCCTATGTGCTGGCCTCGGAGGACCGCTTCGGGCTTGCCTATGCGGCGCAGATGCTGCTGGACCGGCTGGGGCGTGCGGAGCAGGATGCGGATGACAGCCTCATCTGCGGCCGGGTGTCGGAGCTGCCGCTGGACGATTGTTACCGCAGGGCCGTTCTGCTGGCCCGGGAACTGTACGGAACCTATGGCTCATGGGTACAAAAGCATGCGGCTTCCATGATGGGGGAGAGCGACCGCGCCGACATCGCCTTGGTTGACGCGCTGATCCGGCGGATGGGCGAGCGGACGCTGGTGCTGTCACCCGGCAGCTCGAGCGCGTTGCTCCGCGGCTTTGTGGTAAAGCTGGATCCCCGGGATTACAGCAGAGTCACCAGGCTCTCGGCCGAGCGGCATGTGTTGATTCCGGCGTCATTTGCGGCTTCGTATTTCGGCAGGGCCGTCGCTGCCGATGCGGATGGATATGCGGACCTCACCGACCTTTGCAGCCGGAGTGCCTCTCACCGCCTTGATCTCGATGCGTCCGGGGACATTGCCGTGGCGGCGCCGGCAGATACCCCGTCCTATGATGACCGTGACGCTGTGATCAACGGCTATTCCAATGCACAGTATCTTGACAGAATGCAGGCGTTTTTCCACAATCCCGTGCTGCCGGAGCCTGTCTGCAGCGTTGAGCAGACCCGTGTGGAGGTTGCCGGCTCGCGGTATGAGAGCGAATGGATTTTTGATTATACCCAGCATACCTATGTCAATTACTATTCACCAGCCGTATGCACGGTACAGGAGCCGGACGGACGCACGGCGATCTATCTCTCGCATGAGATCAGTGAGCTCCGGAACCATGCCGAAATTGCCACCTGTACGGTGCTGAAAAGGAGTACCGACGGGGGCAGGACCTGGGAGCAGCTCGCACATGTGGATGACATGCGCTGGGCCAGCCTGCTGGAGCTGAACGGCAGGCTGCTGCTGGAGGGGAACCGGCTTTCGACGGGAAATGTGCAGCTCGCCATATATGACCCTGCGGGCGGCAGCCTGCGCACGGCTGAGCTTGACCTGCAGGTGGCGGGCAGCGCGCCCTGTGCCGCAGCGGTGGCGAACGGCCGGATCTATTTTGCGCACAACCATGCCGTGATCAGCGCCTGCATCGCCGATGATTTATGCAAGACCGAAAGCTGGACGGTCTCCAACGATCCCAACCGTCTGATCACCAGGGCCGACTATGAGGCGCGTACCGGCAAGCGCACCGATCCGAAGAAGCAGTTCTGCTTTGAGGAGGGCAATGTGGTGCTGGGGCCGGACGGGGCGCTGTATGCCATGTATCGCATCGATGCCTCCCCTACATGGGGGCAGGCCGCCATTTTCCGGCTTTCGCCGGACGGCGCGGTGCTCTCTCCTGTTGAGGAATGCCGCGGCATCATCGAATTTCCGTCCAATCAGTCCAAGTTCTGTATCCGCCGTGATTCCCGCACCGGGCTGTATCTGACCCTAACCTCTTTCCCCACTGCGGCATACACGCATCAGCGGAACGTGCTGGGACTGGCCGTGTCGGCCGATCTGCTGCATTGGGAGGCGGTTGAGGTTTTGCTGGTGGATCGTCAGATGATGAACACCATGCACTCCGTATATGCACACGCCTTTCAGTACGTGGATTTCGCGTTTGCGGGAGACGACCTGCTGTTTGTTGTGCGGGAGTCGGCGGGCGAAACCTGCTCCTACCATGACGGCAAATTTGTGACGCTGTACACTCTGACCCGCTATACAGAGCATCTCCGGCACATTGGCTCCGGCGCGGAAGAGAAACAGGGAATGCATCGGAACAGTCTGTGATTTGACAGTTTTTGACCGAATCGGAAGCCATCGTCTGCCGGCTCCTTCCAAATGGATTTGTTCCGCTGCGGACCGCAGGCCTTCTCAGGCAGGGCAGAGCGGCTCACACGGCAGACGGTGGCGGAGAATGGCAGCAGCAAACAAAATCCCCGGGATCGCTTTTGCGATCCCGGGGATTTTGTTTGGCGGGGAATCAGGCCTTTTTCTGGTCGGCCTTGACTTCCATCACCTTTTTGCCCTTGTAAAAGCCGCAGGCCTTGCAGACACAGCCGTTCTTTACAAACTCGTTGCATGCCGGATTGGAGCATTTCACCATGCCGGGCAGCGAGAGCTTGCTGTTGTTGGAGCGCCTTTTGTCTCTGCGTGCTTTTGATACCTTTTTCTTCGGTACTGCCATCTCTACACCTCCTCATTGCACACACGTCCGGGACGGACGCAGTGCCGAAATATGATTTTACTGATGCCGATCCCCATCATCCGGCTGATCCAGCAGTGTCTTCAGCACGGCAAGGCGGGGGTCCGGCTCGTGCTTGGGGCAGCCGCAGTCACCCAGCCGCAGCGGCTTCCCGCACCTCGGGCACAGCCCGGGACAGTCGGGGGAGCACAGAAAGCGCATCGGAAAGCAGAGCAGCAGCTCCTCGCGAACCAGCTCGTCCAGACCAAGCCCGCCGTCCTCGATGACGGCGTATTCGTCCACATTCTCCTCGAGCTGTTTTTCGCTCAGGCTTTCGTGTGCGGCAACCGTGCGTTCCAGCGTGACCGAAAAGCTGCCGGTCACAGGCTCCAGACACCGGGCGCAGGCAGCGCGGTAGTCCACCGAGGCGGTCAGCGTCAGATGCATATACCCGGCCTGATCGGTCACCGTACCCACAACCTGCGCGTCACCCGGAATTTCCGCGCCAACCGGAAGGGAAAGGGGCAGGGAAAAATCAAAATCGATCCGGTTGATCTCGCCGCGCAGCATTGGCCGCATATCCAGAACCATTGCTTCACCCCACTTTCGGCTGACATCAGATACAACATTCATTATTATACCTGTAAATTGCGATTTTGTCAAGAGCTTTTTTGATTTTCTTCCTCCGGAATACGGGTTTTGAGCAAAAAAACGCCGAATTTGTGCGGGAAAGCCGGTCTTCGGCGGCCCACCCTACATTTGCTTCCAACCGGCCGGCAGGGCGGCCTTGGCGGCAGAGTACCGGAGCAGCCGCGGGGGCCGGTTATTCCACCGATTTGAGCGACTCGGCCATCGGCACCCGTTCCAGCCGGATCTGCATGAACAGATTTGCCAGCACGGCAAAGACCACGGTCATCCCGAAGGAGATCAGGTAGCTCCATACCGAAATGCGGTCGGCAAAGGCCATGGCGTCCACATGAATCTGCGACATCACATACCAATGCAGCAGCTTTCCCGGTCCCAGCCCCAGCAGCGCGCCGGTGACCGACAGGAAGAGATTTTCCCGCAGGACATAGGAGGCGGTCTCCCGGGAGCGGAAGCCCAGCACCTTGACCGTTGCAACCTCCCGGATACGCTCCATGATGTTGATGTTGGTCAGGTTGCAGAGCACGATAAAGGCGAGAGCGCCTGCGCAGATCAGCACCAGCAGAACGATATAGTTCATGCTGGACATGGATTTTTCCATGAGCGCCCGTTCCTCGCTGACGACGGTGACATAGCTGACGCCGGAGATGCTCCGCAGCCCGGCTGCAAGCGCATTGGCGTCGGTCCCGTCCTTGACCGAGACAAAGGCTGTGTTTGGCGTATCGTCCGGCAGAGAGGAGGGGGAGAGGTAGACATAGTGATTGACATAGTTCTCACAGACGCCGCTGACCGTCAGGGTGACGGCGGTGCCGGAGAACGAAACGGAAATCTGATCGCCGACCGAAACGCCGAGCAGCTCCGCCAGCTTTTCGCTGATGACGGCTTCTCCCGCACCGGGATACGGCAGGCTGTCTTTGGCACTGTGCAGATCAAAATAATCGCCTGCCTCCTCGGGAGAGAGGGCAACGATATAGGCGTCATGGAATTGCTCTCCCGCCCGGACGGAAAGCTCGCTCATATAGCCGAACGCAAAGCGGTCAGCCTGCCCGGTCAGCTCCTCGGAGATGGCGGCCTGCGTCCCATCGCTCCGGTCAAAGCTGACGGATATATCGTAGGTCTGAATTTCATCATACTGATCGTCGAGAATGTTTGCAATGGAATCCTTCAGCCCGAAGCCGGTCACAATCAGTGCCGTACAGCCTCCGATGCCGAGCAGCATCATAAACATCCGCTTTTTGTATCGGAATGCATTGCGGATGGTGACCTTGTTGAGGAAGGAAAGCCGCCGCCAGACCGGTGTGAGGCGCTCGAGCAGAATGCGCTTTCCCACGGCCGGAGCCTTGGCGCGGATCAGTTCGGCAGGCTTGCCGCCCAGCTCTGCACGGCAGGCAAACAGCGTGGCCGCTGCCGAGCCGATGGCTGCCACTGCCATACATCCGACGTACATTGCAGTGCTGAAGTGGTAGGTCAGGTCCGCAAAATCATAGTTGATGCGATAAGTCGTCCATACCACCTGCGGAATCACTCCGGTACCGAGAAAATAGCCGGCAACGCATCCGAGCAGCGCGGAACTGACGGCATAGAGCAGATACTTGCACGAGATGGCGGCGTCCGAATAGCCCAGCGCCTTCAGTGTGCCGATCTGAGTGCGTTCCTCGTTCACCATGCGCGTCATGGTGGTGATGCAGACCAGCGCGGCGATGATGACGAAGAAAACCGGAAAGGCGTTGGCAATGCCGTTGACCACGGCAATATCATTGCCGAACGAGGCATAGCCCGTGTTGCTGCCGAGGTCCAGCACATAGGTATCGGGGGAGGGGATTGCGGCCAGCGCCTCCTCTCCCGCGGCAAGCTGGCTTTCCCCCTCCTCGATGCGGGTGAGCAAAGCCGAGAGAATGTCCTCCGAGGCGCCGGCGGACTGCATTTGCTCGTACAGCCCGCGCGCTTCCTCCAGCGCGGCACGGGCGTCCGCAATCTGCTGCTCCGCATCCGAGACAATCGACTCGTAGCGCAATGCGGCACGCTCCTCCAGCAGTGCCTCCACCGCGGGCCTTTTGGCGGCAACGGCGGCTTTATATTCGTCCGAAAAGGCCATGCCGGGCAGATCGAAGCGCAGCAGAAGCTCATGGTAGACCTCCGAGGTAAAGCAGGAGGCCGTCAGATACAGGAAGCCCTCGATCTGCCCGTTGCCCAAGGAACTGCTCCCGCGCTCAATGCTGAGGTAGCGGGGGGACTGCACCAGCCCGACAATGGTATAGCTGTGCCGGGTCAAACCGTCCAGCGTTTCCTCGCTGTTCCCGTCGGACAGATAGATGGTGGAGCCGATGTCGGCCTCACTGAAGGCTTTGGAGTCGGCAAGGCACTCGGAGTCGGTTTCCGGCATCCGGCCGGCGGTCAGCAGGGGTAGCGAGATCTGCTCGGGCAGAGAGAGCAGCGTGAACACCGTATCCTCTCCCTCCTCCCGGTGCACCAGCGCGTCGGTTTGAAAGCCTCCCTCGGCCGCCTCGATACCCTCCATACCGGCAAAGGCAGCAACATCCTCCTCGGTCAGCCCAAGGGTGGAGAGCAGTTGAAAATCATACATGTTCAGATCGTCAAAATAGCTGTCGGCGGTTTGCTGCATGGAGGGCTGTGCGTTGCGCAGACCGGTGAAAAAGCCAACTCCCAGTGCCACAATGGCCATGATGGCAAAGTAACGCCCGAGAGATTTGCGGATGCCGCGGAACAACGTTTTGAGCGTAAAGTTCTTTTTTTTCATCATTCTGGACCATTCCTTTCGCAGCCACAAAAGGGCAATATGGGACTTTGAAATTTGCAGGGCAAAGCCTCAGACTGTAAACCAAAGCGGGTCTCATCCATTTGCGGAGGATTTTGGAACTCGCGCAGCTACGCATGTCTGTTTCGATGCTCGTTTCATATTTTTCAAACGGCATCAGGAAGCCATAAGGGGACTGCTACCAACGGGTGATTATACGAATTTTTACTTTGAAACAAATTCCCTCCGGCGGACGGCGCAAAGCCCTCCTGCAGCCAGCCATTTGTTTATGTGGCTTTGCCTGCCCCAAAGCGCTTTCGGCTCACCACTCGATTTCCTGCACCGGAGTGACTGCCTCGTTGACCCCGGCGCTCTCAATCCGCCCGCTCCGCACGTGAATCACCCGGTCGGCCATGGCACACAGCGCCTTGTTGTGCGTGATGATGACGACTGTCATTCCGGTATCCCGGCAGGTGTCCTGCAAAAGCTGGAGAATGGTTTTTCCGGTCTGGTAGTCCAGCGCTCCGGTCGGCTCGTCGCAGAGCAGCAGCTTCGGGTTTTTGGCCAACGCCCGGGCAATTGCCACGCGCTGCTGCTCTCCGCCTGAAAGCTGGGCAGGAAAGTTCTTCAGGCGGTCCCCGAGCCCCACCTTTTTCAGCACCTCGACCGGAGAAAACGCCCCGCGGCTGAGCTGCGCTGCGATTTCCACATTTTCCAGCGCGGTCAGATTCGGAATCAGGTTGTAAAACTGGAACACAAATCCCACGTTGTATCGCCTGTAGTCGGTCAGCTTGCGTTTGTTATAGGCGGAAATCTCGGCACCGTCCACCGTCACCTTGCCTGAGGTCAGGCTGTCCATACCGCCCAGAATGTTGAGCAAAGTGGTTTTACCGGCGCCGGATTCTCCCACAATGACGCAGATTTCCCCGCGCTCAATGAAAAAGGTAGCATCCTGAAGCGCCACCACCGGCACTTCTCCCGACCGATATTCCTTTTTCACCTGTTCAAATTCAATGAAATGACCGCTCATGGCAACCTCCTTTTGGCTCCTGTCCCGCCACGCAGTATTTGGGATGTATACGGAATATTCCCATTCTCGGGCGGAATTATCAGAGAACCTCTTGACAACTGTAACTTTCTGTGATATTATTATATCAACAAACTGTAGGATTTTCAACAATCAGTTTTTGTAAATACGGTGTGTATCCGACACATTACAAAGATGTGTTGGATATACAACGTTGGAAATGCTGAATTTTTGGTGACTGTTTTGTGTGCGAACCGCAAAGGAGGATTTATGGCAGATAACAGACGGGTACGGATGACAAAAAAGCTGATGAAGGACGCATTGCTTGAACTGCTGGAGCAGCATCCGCTGAACAAAATTACCGTGACCGACGTATGCCAGTCGGCCGATGTCAACCGCTCCACCTTTTACGCCTACTATGAGGACGTGGAGGCGCTCATGCTGGACATTGAGAACGATGTGCTTGCGCAGCTTCCGGGCTCTCCGGAGCGGCCGGATATTTATTCGGATGAAAAATTTCTGAGCACGCTGAAGGTTTTTTTCGACTATGTGCGGGAGAACGAGCGGTTGTTTCGCATCATGATTGTGGTGCGGGACAGCGACAGCTTCAACCAAAAGCTGGTCAAGGCAGTGATGGAGCGTTACCGTCGGGTTTCCGGGAATGTGGACAGCCTGAGCGAGCGCTATGCCTATATTTATTGTGTCAGCGGCGTCATCGGTATGATGAAGGCGTGGATTGTGAGCGGGTTTCCGATGGAAACGCACGCCTTTGCGCAAATGGTGCTGCAGCTATCGGCAAAGGTCACCACATAAGCGCAGTGGCAGTGACGGGCGCTGCGCCGCTGCATGCGGGGAACCGATGATTGATTGGATACGCGGCATCAGCATCGCACGGGACAGGGCCGGGATGCAGCGTCTGCGGTTATAAAACAAGTACTCATGTTCCGTGCTCCGCAATGAGGAATCTGCCCGGCGGCACATTGCCAATATGATAACAGGAGGGTCACAGTGTGGCCCTCCTGTTGATATAGCATTGCTTGCGTGTTCAGATCGGCGCAAAGACGACCGTGAATGACCGAGGCAGCCGACAAGGCTGCCTCGGTCTCAGGTTGTCGACAAAAGGCATATCAAATAAAAATTGCACAAAAACGTTCGTCCGCTTTTTCTTTGAACGTGTAGGCGCAAAGAAAGAAGCAAAGGCTTCGCGTTGCTCAGCCGCAAATCTGCTTCGCAGAGTTTGCCCAAAAGAAACGCCAAATGAGGGGATTTCGCCCTCTGCGGAGGGCGACAAGGGCTTCTCGCCCTTGACCCCGCAAACTTTTGAAAAAGTTTGATCAAAACTTTCATCAATCTGACGAAAGCCGTTGCTTTGGTCTACAGTCTGTGACCGAGGCAGCCGACAAGGCTGCCTCGGTCTGGTTCATCTGCTTCCGTGCGGAGATTACTGCCTGTAAATGCTGCGGTATGCCGTTGGAGCCATTTTGTTTTCCTGAATAAACGCTTTGCTGAATGCTGCGGTATCATTGAAGCCGATTCGGACCGCGATGGAAGCAATGGTATCATTGGTGGAAACCAGCAGTTGCTTGGCAAGCAAAAAGCGCATGGTGTGGATATAGGTGCCGAGCGTCAGCCCGGTCTCTTTTTTGAAGCAATGGCAGAGGTAATATTTGGAGATGTGCATGACCTTTGCAATGGAATCCAACGAGAGTTCACCGGAGAGATTCTGCCCGATATAATCCATCACCTCCGCCGAGAGACTTTTGCTGGTGACAAAATGCTCGTCGGGATTATAAAAACAAAAGTTCAGGAGCTTGAGAATGTCCGAAAGGATCAGCAGAGGCGGCTCGTCGGCGTTCAGCTTTTCGGAAACGGACGTAAACAGCTCCGAAAGCGTCTGATTTTCGGTATTCGAGCAATAGCGGGTGAGCGACGCGGGAACCTTTTGGTTGAGCAGGCGTAGGAGCAGCATTTTGTTAAAGAGTAGCTTGTTTCTCTCATAGCTCTCAGGGAGGTCGGGAGCTGTGGAATGAATGACATTGGAATCGATGATGTACAAATCCCCAGGCTTGAAGGTTCCGAGGCGATCTCCAAGCAGGATCCGTCCCGTTCCGCTGAGAATCTGAATGATTTCAATGGCGTCATCGTGGGAGTGATGCTTGTTGTAGTCCAAATCCTCGGATATTCCAACCTGACGGTAATACAGGGTATAGTCCATTTTAGTGCCTCCAAAAATGCGGCTTCGAGCGAATTGACAAATTTGTTTGTGTTTTCTGACTCATATTGTATCATATTTTCGGCAAAAAAGCAAGATCGGACAAAAATTAAGCAAGATTTACCCTATTCTTTGTCTTTGGGATGTGGTATAATTATGAAAAGGAGGGATTTGAACACATGAAACAATTCGACGGTATATTCACAGCGCTACTTACACCATTTGATCAAAACGATCGTGTCAACGAAAAGGTTCTCAAGGAGCTGGTGGCCTTCAATATCCGGATGGGCGTGAGAGGCTTCTATGTCAGCGGCAGCACCGCAGAGGCGTTTTTAATGACGGCCGAGGAAAGAAAAACCGTTTTCCGCATTGTGCGCGAAGCGGCGCCGGAGCAGACGCTCATTGCACATATCGGGTGCCTTTGCGAAAAGGAGGCGGAGGCGCTCGGAGAATACGCGGCTGCACTTGGCTACGACGCGGTTTCCTCCGTGGCTCCGTTCTACTACAAATTTTCCTTTGAGGAGATCCGGAGCTACTATTTCCGTCTTGCGGAGCGTGTCGGCCTTCCGATGCTGGTATACAACTTTCCGGCAAACTCGGGGGTGAACCTGACATTCGAACAGCTCAGCGCATTTCTCAGGGATGATCGCATCATGGGCATCAAGCATACCTCAAGCGATTTCTTTACAATGCAGTGCTGCAAGAGCGCGTTCCCGGACAAAATCATCTACAACGGCTACGACGAGATGTTCCTTGCCGGGCTCTCCATGGGGGCCGACGGCGGAATCGGGAGCACCTACAACTTTATGGCGGACCGGTTCGCGGCCATTCAGGAGCACTTCCGGAACGGAGACAAGGAAAAGGCCTATGCCATGCAGCAGGAGGCAAACCGGATCATCCGGGTTCTCTGCAGGGTGGGGGTGATGCAGGCCGAAAAGGAAATCCTCAATCAGCTCGGCTTTGACTTCGGCGTCTGCCGCAGGCCCTTCGGCACGCTCACCCCCGATCAAAAACAGCTCATCAGCCGCGAGATCATACCCAAATTGAGCGGTTGCTGATAAAAAACCAATCATCAAAAGGAGGAAGCATTTTATGAAACGCTCGATCAGTTTTTTCGTGACTCTTGCAATGCTTTGTGCGCTGCTTTCCGGAATTCCGGCATCGGCGGCAGGCATCACTCCGTGTGACACCTGGGACGGCTCCTATCCCGCGGAATACGTCTTTTCCGGCGCGGGGACATCGGAAGACCCGTACCTCATTGATTCCGCCGCGGCGCTGGCATATCTGTCGGCGAGCACGAACGGCGGCAACACCTGGGCGGATACCTATTTCCGCATGACCGTGGATATTGACATGGCAAACCAACCGTGGATCGGGATTGGCGCGATGACGGGAACAACGGGAATCACTGTTTTTTCCGGCGTATTTGACGGCGGATACCACAAAATTGAGAATTTTGCGCTTGCCGACCGGAACAGCGAACAGATCATTTACAATGTAAACGGCCTGTTCGGCGAGATTCAAAACGCAGTCATCCGCAACATCGGCATCCAAAGCGGCGCAATTTCGGTTTCGGGGGCGCGTGTCGGCGCCATTGTCGGCTATGCGTGCGGGAGCAACACGGTGGAGAACTGCTATAACCTGGCAAATATCACGGTGGTTGCCGGAAACACCACGCAGTCCAACGTGGGCGGCATTTGCGGTGTGACGACAGAGGCCGGCACGGCGCGAATCTTCAAAAACTGCTGGAACGCGGGGGATATTTCCATCACGGTTGCCAACAATCAGCAGTTCCGGGACGGGGGAATCATCGGCTCTTCCACGGGGGCCACGCTGTATCTGACCAACTGTGTCAACACCGGGGATGTGACTGTGACCGAGCTGGGGGAGAATGCGGGCTCTCAGTCGAGCAATAATCGCAGCATCGGCGGCGTCATCGGCGCCTCGATGGATGCGCCGATTCTGGTCGATTGCGGAAATGCCGGCACGGTTGCCTACAGCGGGCCGGGCACATTGGTAACGGCCGCTGCCAATGGGGGGTATTACATCGGCTCTCTGATCGGACGCTTTGGCGGAAACTCCAACACCTGTTATACAAACGGGGCAAAAAACAATGTCGGCGTTCTGAATACCGCGTATATGAAATTGCTGGTCGGCTCGGTTGCCGATACCACCGATACCACCAACAACTACAAATGGATTGACGCAGTGGAGTCGGTCTCTGTGCAGCCCGCATACGGCAATTTTCTGGCATATGAAGCGCAGGTTCTGACGCTGACAGACGAAAACAAACCTGCGGCGTATTTGCAGTGGACCGCTGCCGACGCAGGCGGCAGGCAGAAGGTTCGCGCAATCATCTGTGCGGATGAGCGGTATCTGCAAGAGATTGAGGATATTGCCATTACATTGACCTTTACGTTGACAGACGGCGAAACCCGCACCGCGGTGGTCCCTATGTCGCAGCTGACGGCATTCCGTTCGGTATACGCGGCCAATCAGCTCTGCGCCGCTGCGGACGGCTGTGTGCTTTTGGGCGTTGTGGTCTCCAATGTACCTGCGGGCGGCTGGAGCAGCGCGTCGCTTTCCACCACCGTGCAGGGCACGGAAAATGCGGTTGCCGCTTACACCGTGAGCGGTTCTGTGAGCTATTCCAACGATTGAGAAAGGATATGGTGACGGGCATGAAGCAGTATCAATTACCCCAAATGCAGATTTCGGTTCCGGAGGAACAGGATATTCTGACCCTCTCCCGGATTGATGAGCTGGGCGAGATGTCAGAGCTCGATTTTGAAGACTTTACCTGATGAAAATAAAAGCCTTTCGGCGGCCGCGGGGGTATGCAAATAACATCGCATCCCTTTGCGCGCCGTTGGATCGGCAAGTTCCGGGGGAGGAAAAGAGCTTGAAACAAAAAGCGTCGGTGATGATGCCTTATACAACAAACGAGGTAAAGCCGAAGGGCTGGCTTTTGCGCCAGCTGCAGATTCAGGCGAACGGCCTTTCGGGGCACCTCGACGAATTCTGGCTGGATATTAAGGAGAGCAAGTGGATTGGAGGCGACCGTGAGGCTTGGGAGCGCGTGCCCTATTGGCTGGACGGCTTCGTTCCGCTGGCTTGGCTTCTGGATGACGAACATCTCAAACAACGCGCAAAACGCTATATCGACGGAATTCTGGAGCGGCAGTGTGAGGATGGCTGGATCTGTCCCTGCGAGAAAAAGGAACGGGCAGCCTATGACGTCTGGGCGGCACTGCTGATTTGCAAGGCCCTGATGGTCTACTACGATTGCAGCCGGGACGAGCGGATCCCGGATGCCGTAGCCCGTGCATTGCGGCAGCTAAACCTCCATCTGGAGCACCATTCGCTGTTCAATTGGGGCGCTGCACGGTGGTATGAGGGGTTGATTCCGCTGTACCGGCTCATGCGCATTCGCGGGCGTGAGGATTGGATGGAGGAGCTGATTGTCAAGCTGAGCGTGCAGGGGACGCATTACCCAACGCTGTACAAAAACTGGTATTACAAGCAGCCCAAGAACCGGTGGGACCTCCTGACACACGTGGTCAATCAGGCCATGATGCTCAAGTCGGATGCGCTGCTGGCCTGCGCGCAGGGACGTGACCCCGACGCCTTTGCAGAGCACGCATGGCGGCTGCTGATGAAGCATCACGGGCAGGCGTACGGACATTTTTCGGGGGACGAATGCCTGTCCGGCACCGAGCCGACACAGGGCACCGAGCTTTGCGGTGTCGTGGAGGCGATGTATTCCTATGAGGTTCTGTCCGCGCTGACCATGGCGCCCAAATGGGGGGACCGGCTGGAGGCGGCAGCCGTCAATGCGCTGCCGGCAACCCTCAGCCCGGATATGTGCTCGCACCAGTATGTGCAAATGGCAAATCAGATCGAGTGCTCGGTTCAGCCGCAGGAGCACATTGTCTATCGCACCATTTCGGCCGATTCCAATTTATTCGGGCTTGAGCCGAGCTTTGGCTGCTGCACTGCCAATCTGCACCAGGGCTATCCCAAATTGGCGCTGTCGGTATTTTTCGAGGACAGGGAGGGAATTGTGGCATGGATGCCCTATCCGGCCGAGCTGAAAACCGAAAGGAAAGGGAAGCCGGTCACGGTCCGCATTGTCACAGATTATCCCTTCCGCGACACGGTGGTATATGAGGTGGAGAACCCGGGCGGGGCGGAATTCCGGCTGTCCGTCCGTGTGCCGGGCAGCGCGGATGGAGCGACAGCCGACGGAAAAGCCGTTCCGGTCGGCACAATGCTCGATATTCCGATTTCAGGGGATTGCAAAAACCGGCGTGTGGAGCTGCGGCTGCAGGCCTCGATCCGCACGGAACAGCGCCCGAGCGGAATGTTTGTCATGCGCCGCGGCCCCTTGCTCTACGCGCTCCGCATCCGGGAAAAATGGACCGAGATCGATTATGAACGCAAGAAAACCGATACGGGAACGCCCCGCGTGTACCCCTTCTGCGATTATCGCGTGGAGGCCGAATCGCCTTGGAATTATGCGCTTGTGAAGGGGGGCAGGATGACCTATGAGGAGCGGGAGCCGGGAGCTTATCCCTTTTCCCCTGACGGCGCGCCCTGTGCAATCCATGCCGAGATGTATGAGATCCCGTGGACCAAGGAATACGGAAGGTGCCGCAATCGCCCGGACTCGACCAGACACGATGCAAAACGGCATGTTGTCGAGTGGATTCCGTACGGCTGCACCAATCTGCGGATGACCGAGCTGCCGATGCTGTAGGCATAACAACATATTTGTAGAAAGGAATTGGAAATGATGAAACCCGAGAAAATCAGATTGCTCTGCACCATATTCAGTATGATTTTGGTTCTTACCTGCTGTACGTTCATCATTGTGCAAACCGCCGGCGCAGAGGAGGACGGGAGCGCGCCCTCTGTTTGGGACGGCGTGGTCCCGGCTCCGGATCCCGGCACAGCCTTCAGCGGCGGCGCCGGTACCGAGGCAGACCCGTATCTGATCGGGAGCGCGCAGGACCTGATTCAGCTTGCCGTCAATGTCTGCAATCATACCACTTATCAGGGGGTATATTTCCGCATGACGGTGGATGTGGACTGCGGAAACAAGGACGGTTGGCTGCCCATCGGCGGCAATACCGTTGGAAACAACAGCGACGCCGACTATGTGGACGCCTCCTTTTGCGGCGTGTTCGACGGAGACGGCCACACCGTGAGCAACTGGAAAATCAGCGAGCCGCTGTGGCATTCCGGCTTTTTCGGCCAAACCATCGGCGCCACGATTCGGAATCTCGGAATCGAGAGCGGGAGTATTGTTTCCAAAAAAAGCTGGGTGGGCGGCATTGTCGGCCTGGCGGTGGATACCACCGTGCAAAACTGCTACAGCAAAGCGGAAGTGAAAATTGAACGCACGGGCGGTACCGCTACGGCGGGAGGCCTGATCGGAAAGGCACAGGGAAACATCAAAATGGAGAACTGCTACTTTGCGGGGAGTGTGACCGTTTTGACGGGCTCCTCCGCCGGCGGCAATGTCGGCGGTCTAATTGGGGTTTATGGCGGCGGTCCCTCCTCCGAGGTGAAAAACTGCTGGAATACCGGCGACGTATTGGGGAAAAACGCGCATGCAGGCGGCTTGTTTGGCACCGTGACGGGCAACTCTACCGCGGTGAGCTGCTTCAGCCTTGGAAATGTGGCGTTGGATGCGGATACGGCGTCCGCGTACATCGGTTCGGCTGTCGGGCAGATCAGCAGCGCTTCCGGGATGATTCTGACCAGCGGTGTGCTCAAAGCCTCCACTCCAACGGATCAGACGGTCGGCTTCTTTGTGTCGGGATATTATCAGCCGGATTGTCAGATCACCCTTCACGAGGCGCTGACGCTTCCTCTGGACGAAAACTCTGCCTTTATGGGCCTGCCGGATGACGACCCCGAGGTGACAGACGGCGGCAGCACGGGCGACGGAGAGGAACCGTCGGGGGAGCAGCCCGAAGATCCGACGGAGGAGATGACGACCGAGAAGGTCGGGGACGACACCGAGACCCCCACAGGCGCCGCTGAAGATACCGCCGGCGGGGACGGCACCGTGCCGGCCTCGCCTGATTCCGGCGAGGGGTGTTCTTCGGCTCTGCTTTCGGGAACGGTGGTATGGATGATTGGTTTGGCAGCCCTTCTTTGCGGCCTTTGGCTGGGGCGCAGGGGCAAGCGGAACCCGTCGTGAAAGGAGCGGACGAAGATGAAAAAATGGCTTTCTGTTGTTGTGTGCGCGGTGATGCTTCTGACAGCAGCGTCCTGCAAGCGGCAGGACGCTCCCACAGATGAAGCCACCGGCACGACCGTGCAGACCTCGGAGACCGACTTGCCTTATGCAACCCAGCTGCCCGACCGGACCTTTGACGGAGAAGATTTTCTGATTTTGACCTACGAGGATGCAAACGGCTCCTATAATACGCTTCAATCCGAGGTGGATGAGAATTCCACCACCTACGAGCAGGCAAAATACCAGGCGTATACAAATATTTGCGACCGTTACCGGATCCATCTGACCGAAAGAACGGTAGCCGATAACATGACGTCGTTTTCCACCAGTATTCTGTCCGGCGATGACGTCTATGCGCTCGGCAACTGCCGCTGTACCGTGGCATATCAGATGTATCAGCAGGGGTTGATTTTATCGTATGACAGTATCCCCTATATTGACCTGAACGCGGGATACTGGGATAAGGACATCAACGAGTGCCTCAGCATTCAGGGCGATCAGTATGTCGCCGTCGGCAAATACAATATGAGCACGTATGGCTTTACCCACTGCCTGCTGTTCAACAAGGGGATGGTGGCCTCCTACGGCTTTGACGATCTCTACCGTACCGTGACCGACGGAAGCTGGACGTTTGAGAAAATGCTGGAGATGATGAACGCCGTGCACACGCTTGACGGGGAGAGCGATTCCACGGTGTATGGGTATCTTGCACATGCCAAGGAGGTGCTGCCCTCCTTCTGGATCGCGGCGGGTGTGACCAGCGTCGCCAAGGACCCCAACACCGACGTCCCTTATCTTGCGGCGAGTGATCTGCAATTCATCAATGTGTTCGACAAGGTTTATACCATGCTGTGGAATACGGGAAATTGGATGGTTGTGACCACCGGGCTGGACGTCCCCGAGGAGTGCATCTCTGCATTCACCTCGGACCGTTCCCTGTTTATGGACTGCACCTTTGACATTCTGTACCGGAAAATGCGCAATTACGATGGGTATGGCATCGTCCCCTATCCGATGTACGATGCCGAGCTGCAGCAGGGAGTGTATTCCTCCCGTGTCGAGTATTACATCCCGTCTGTCGTTCCCTCTGTAACAAAGGATCTGGAGCGCACGGGCTTCCTGCTCGAGGCACTGAACTGTGAGTATGCAAACTACGTGCTCCCGGAGTATTACGAAAACTGCCTAGTTCGGCGTTCCTCGCGTGACAGCGAATCGGCAGAGATGCTGAACTACATTTTCGAGCACCGTGTCATTGACATCGGAGACACCACGCTGAACGGCAAAATCCGGGACGGCATATTTGAAAAAATGTTCCGCAGCAACAACCGCAATCTTTCGTCGCAATTGGTCACTCTGCAAACCGTGATGGAGGAGTTCATTGCGGGATTCCCGAAAAATCCGGGCTGACGGGCAGATGGGGGATATGTATGAAGCGTAAAACTGTTTTTCTGTTTCTTTTGTCCATGCTTTTGATGTGGACCGGCTGCGCACAGTCAGCGGAGAATGGGAACGTCACGGAGGAAACGTCCGGCATGGAGTCAACGGCCGAGCCGGCAACCGAGGAGCCCGAACCGACCGAATCCGAAAAGCAGCTTGCTCTGCTGTCCTTCCCGACCGGGGAGGGGACTGTCGGAGCGCTGCAGGTTGATCTTTATGTCTGCGGAGAGGCCGGATATGCGGGATTCCGGATTCCCTCCCTGTGCGTGGCTCCCAACGGCACGCTGCTGGCATTTGCCGAGGGGAGAGTGGGAGATATGGACGACTGGGGGGATATTGATCTGGTTGTCAAACGGAGTACCGACAACGGCAGAACATGGAGCGAGCTGGAGATGATCTGGGATTACGGCACCGAATCGGTCAGCAATCCCACCGTGGTCACCGATCGCACCAACGGGCGGATCTGGCTGTTTGCTGTGCTGAACAGTGAGGCAGAGGCGGACCGTGCGCGCGACGGGGTCTATTGCAAATACAGCGACGACAACGGAGCGACGTGGTCCGAGGAGCGTTTGATCTTAAATGAGCGCAACTGGCCCGGTCCCGGCAACGGCATTCAACTGCTTTATGGGGAAGAAGTGGGACGCCTGATCATTCCTTGCCGCAACTTCGTGCTTTTCAGTGACGACCACGGGGAAACCTGGAAGAAGAGTGCATCCAACAATTCGGGCGGTGAGACGACCATTGTCGAGCTCCCGGATGGTACCCTCATGCGCAACGACCGTGGAACCTCGGAGGGGCAGCGCCGCATCTCCTACAGCACCTCCGGCGGAATGTTCTGGCAGAATTATCAGAATCACCCGCTGCTGATCGAGAGCAACAACAACGGCTGCCAAGCCTCACAGATCTGCTTTTACCGCTTTGAGGAGGACGGAACGCTGACACAATCGCTGATCTTCTGCAACCCCGCCCATCCCACAAGGCGCGTCAATCTCACCGTCCGCGTCAGCGAGGACAACGGCGAGACCTATCCCTATGCGCTTCTGATCGATTATCTCACCAGCGCGTACAGCGCGCTGGCACAGCTTGGCACCGATCATGTGGCGCTGCTGTACGAGCAGGGAAACAGCTTTACCGAGCAGGCGAAAATTGTATTCCGCGTTCTGACCTACCAGGAGCTGCTGGTTCAGGCCGACAATCATGGATTGGAAGGATAAAAATGGCGCAAAACCGGATATATGAGAACAAAATTCTGTGGGAGGCGGATGCGCTCTATTCGCACCACCGCATTCCCGGAGCCGTTGTGACAGAACGGGGCACACTGATTGTGTATTGCGAGGCGCGGACCGCCTGCAGCGACTGGGCCTTGATGGACATTCTGATGCAAAGGAGCACGGACGGGGGAATTTCCTTTGAGCCTCCGATTTGGCTGTGCGAGGGCACCATCCGTCACAATACCGTCAACAATCCCGTGATGATTGTGGGACAGGGAGGCGTGCTGCACCTGCTCTACTGTGTGGATTATACGGTGAGGGGCGGCGGAATCCATTACCGGCGCAGCACAGACGACGGCCTGACATGGAGCGTTCCAAGGGATTTGTCCATGGCATGCAGGCCGGAATTTCATCAGGTGTTGGCGCCGGGGCCCGGTCATGGGCTTTGCCTGCAAAACGGCGTGCTGATCGCACCGGTTTGGATGGTTCCGACTTCGGCCGGAGTCCCTCTGGATGCCCATATGCCGTCGGTTCTGACAACGATTTACAGTCCGGACGGAGGAGACACCTGGAGGATGGGAGAGCTCGTCCCCGATGCACCAAGCGTTCCTTCTCCCAACGAGACGAGTCTGGCGCAGCTTTCCGACGGCAGAGTGATGCTGAATATCCGGAATGCGCCCGGAAAGCGGGCCGTCAGCTTTTCGGATAACGGATATTCCGGCTGGACAGTGCCCCGCCTGCACCCGGATCTGACCGATCCGGGCTGCTACGGCGGCATGGCACAGGTGCGCGAAGCCAACGGCGTAACGCTGTATTTTGCCAATTGCAACGATCCGCAAAAGCGTCGGAACGTCACGCTTTGGGAAAGCGGAAACGAGGGCGCCGACTGGACGCCGATGTGCATCGATCCCGACAATGGCGGATATGTGGATGTGGCGGCCGATCCCTCCCGAAATATGCTCTATCTTCTCTACGAGGTCCGCGGCGGACAGCAGATGCGGCTGGCGAGGCTTTCACTCCATGCGCCTCAGACGGATGTCCGGAATGCTCGGTAACAATCCGGGACGGATTTCAGCAATCAAAGCAATGTTTTTTGTTTTCGGTGCTCGGGCGCCTGTGCAGACGGCGCCCGTTCGGGCCCTGTGATTCTGATTTAGAATCACAGGACCTTAGGTTGTAGACAAAAGGCGCATCAAATAAAAATTGCACAAAAGCGCTCATCCGCTTTTTCTTTGAGCGTGTAGGCGCAAAGAAAAAGCTTGGCAAAAAGAAAGCGCCATATAGGAGAATTTCGCCCTCTGCGGAGGGCGACAAGGGCTACTCGCCCTTGACCCCGCAAACTTTTGAAAAAGTTTAAGGCAACACCGCGCAATTCACGGTTCGCACCTTGACTGCACAACTTTTTGCATCTTTTTCGCCAAACTGCACAAATCTCCTTGTCAATAGATCTACTATTGCCTGCGTCAATTTGGTTTGTTT
>CALXUY010000083.1 GCA_944391805.1 uncultured Clostridia bacterium | reverse complement strand
AGAAGGGAAACCGATATTCGCCCCGGGACGGAACCGGGAAGTAAGAGGAACCGCGGCGCCGGTGCGGAGCGTGGGACGGTCAGGAGACGCTATCTCTGCCCCGAGCTGGAGCGGGAGACGGTGCTGGTCGAGTTCTTTATGGGCAGCATTGAGGTCTCGGATGTGGTCTATCGCGGCGACGGCAGCGACCGCGATATCTATTCCTGGAACGATTTCTTTTGATGAATCAATACAAATGCATCGGTTTTTTTGGCAAGGAAAACAGAGCGATTCTGCTATGGGCCGTAAAACCAAATGACAGGAGCCGTATCGGGCGCGGGGTCACGCTTGATACGGCTTCTGTTGCGTTGTGTTCCATCGCCTTGCCAAATGCGGATTTTCATCTGTAGGGAGCGTTGCCCGCCGTTCTTTTCATATTGTACAAGCAAGTCCTCATATATTGGGATATACAATGCGGAGGTACAATATGGAAAACAATGCGGACTTTTCAACCCAATATCAAGTGATTTGCGAATTTGACGATCGGAAATCCATCAAAGAAATTCTTCTGGAATATCTGCTCAGCGCCGATGCAGCTGCATGTCCTGGACCCTCGCCGACGGATGCTCCGCTGCGATAGCCGGAACAGGGAACGAAATATTTCTGCTTTCACAGATGCTGGAGGAAGCTCTTATGGATTCATTCGGGAAAACCGGCCGGGACACGACTGTTTATCGGGCGGCACTGTATCTGCGCCTTTCCAAGGACGATGAAGGCACGGTGGAAAGCGCCAGTATTACGACGCAGCGCAAAATGCTTCGGGAATATGCGAGAGAAAACGGATTTTCGGTCTATGACGAATATGTGGATGACGGTTACTCCGGCACCAGCTTTGACCGACCCGATTTTCAGAGAATGCTACGCGACATCGAGCAGAAAAAGGTCAACATGGTGATTACAAAGGACCTCTCGCGCCTGGGGCGGGACTATATTCTCACCGGGCAATATACAGAGGTTTATTTTCCCTCCAAAAAGGTGCGGTATATTGCCGTCAACGACGGGTATGATTCGGATAGCCCCTGCACGGACATTGCCCCGTTCAAAAATGTCATCAATGAAATGTACGCGCGCGATATCAGCAAAAAAATCCGTTCCGCCTTTGCAGCAAAAATGCAGGAGGGGGCATTCATCGGCGCGTTTCCCCCTTACGGCTACCGGCGGGATCCGCAAAATAAAAACCGGTTGGTGATTGATGAGGCTGCGGCCGGTATTGTCAGGGAAATCTTCGAGCAGGCCGCAAACGGGCTCCTGCCGGTTCGGATTGCGGACAGCCTGAATCAGAGAGGCATACCGTCCCCGATCCTGTACCGATGTTCGAAGCATCCGCACATGAATGCGGATGCTTTTTCCGAAAGGAAGCAATGGACGTCGTCCGGAATTACCAAAATGCTCCGCAATCCGGTCTATCTGGGCGTAATGGCGCAGGGAAAAACCAGCAAGGTATCGTTCCGGAGCAGAGCGACGGTTCACAATCCCCGCGATCGCTGGTATACGGTAGAGCACACGCATGAGCCGCTGGTCAGCCGGGAGATATTTGAGCTGGCCGGCAAGAGAAGTCACCTGCGGCGGTGTCCGCCGAGCAAAGGCTTCCACAATCTGTTCTCCGGCCTTGCCAAATGTGCGGACTGCGGGAAAAGCATGTCCACGGTGGGAAGCCGGAGAGCAGGGGCAGGCGCAAATCTCGTCTGCGGCGGCTATAAGCTCTGCGGCAATCGGGCGTGCAGCAATCATCGGATTGACTATCAGGCATTGTACAGCGTGGTTCTCGCTTCTGTCCGGGAGGCGATTTGTCTCTTCCCCGAAGAGGAAGAAGCTCTGCTTGCGGCGGTGCGCGAACAAAAGGAGCAGCAAGCGGTTCCCGGCATCCGTCAAAGGGAAATTGACCTTTTGCGGAAAAGGGAGCATGAGCTGGACGTCCTGACCGGACGGTTGTATGAGGATCAGATTGCCGGAATTCTGAGTGAGGAACGCATGCGCCGGCTGCTCCGGAACTATGAGGCGGAAGCCGGAACCATCCGGCACAGCCTGGAGCAATACCGGCGCTGCGGGCTGCCGGGGTCATCCGAACCGTCGGCGGATGACCGGCTGCGGGGCTTGCTCCACCGGATGACACAGCCGGAGGAGCTGACGGCGGACCTGTTATTCCGTTTGGTTGAGCGAATTGAAATCGGGCAGGCATATGATGAAGCAGCCGGGCAAGGGATAGTCAGACTCCAAACCATTAAAATCCGCTTCCGCTTTTCGGGTGTGCCCATGCGGCGTACCTACCGGATGTGAGAAAGCCTCCATGCAAAATGGCGGAATATGGCATTGCTGTCCGTATCCCAATATCAACCACGCACATGGTCAGCGCTTGCTTGCCGCAGGCGTTGCAGCACCGGAACGGGCGGTCCAGATTGTAGGCGATGCGGGGCAGGTATCCGCAGTCCTCAAGCAGAGTAAAGAGCGGGAAGAAGATGGCCATGGGGGGCAGCATCACCGACACCACCCAGCCCAGCGTCCGAAACATGCCTGTCACCAGCAGACCGTGCAGCCAATCGGGCGCGCCGAGCCTGGTGAACCACGCGGTGAGCTGCTCCTCCAGAAAGCCGAACAGCGAGGAGAGCCAGCCCGATGGCACGTTGGAAACGGTGATGGTCAGAAAAAAGGTGAGCAGCAGGAGCAGAAGCATCAGGGGGTAGCCGGTGTGTTTGCTGGTGAGAATCCGGTCGAGCCTGCGGTCAAAGCCGCTGTACCCGTGATTTTCACAGTGGACGGTTTCCCCTGCAAACTCCTCCGCGGCGCTGACCAGTGAAGAAACCATCGCGTCCTTGATCCGGTCGCCGTCAAGCCCCTGCCCGGCAAGCGCCTCACATACCGTTCTGCGGCAGTCCTGCAGCTCGGCGTCACCCAAAATATCCCAGCCGAGGTAACGCTGCAGCTCGGCCTCCAGCGTTTTGTCCTGTTCCAGCAGCTTCAGCGCCAGCCAGCGCGGGTTCAGCCGCTTCAGCTCACGCGCTTCCAGCACGGTCTGCAATCCGGAGATCGCCTGCTCGATCGGCTCCGGATAACGCACCCGGTATGGGTTATTGTTTGCGGGTAATGCGTCCAGCTCCCGTACCACACGGGCCAGATCCTGCTTTTTCCGGGCGGATATTCCCACCACGGGAACGCCCAGCCGCTCTGAGAGCCGTTTGACCGAGATGTGTATCTGCTTCCGCCTGGCTTCGTCCATGAGGTTGACGCATACCAGCACGCGGGAGGAGATCTCCAGCGTTTGCAGCACCAGATTGAGATTGCGTTCGAGGCAGGTGGCGTCGCATACCACCACAATTGCGTCGGGATCTCCGAAGCAGAGAAAGTTGCGCGCCACCTCCTCCTCGGCCGAATGGGCAAGCAGAGAATAGGTGCCGGGAATGTCCACCAGCACATAGTCATGCTCGCGGCCGGAGCACCGCCCCTGCGCAATGGAAACGGTTTTTCCGGGCCAGTTGCCGGTGTGCTGGTTCATTCCGGTCAGACCGTTGAACACTGTGCTCTTGCCCACGTTCGGGTTGCCGGCCAGCGCCACCACACGGTCGGTTTCCGAGCGGCGGCATACCGAGGGGGCACGGTCCACTGCGTGCCGGCCGGTGGAGCGTCCGGTCAGGCCCATGGCGCGGGTTCCGCAGGCCGGCGGATCAGAATGCCGCGGCAGTCCTGGGCGCGAATGGCAATGACGGCTCCCCGGATGAGGTAGGCCGACGGATCGCCTCCGGGGCTTCTGCCGAGGCATTCGACGGTGGTGTTTTCAATCAGTCCGATATCGAGAAATCTGCGGCGCATCTGGCCGCTGACGTTTAACTGCTGTATGACAGCGCGCTCTCCCGGGCGAATGCTGTCCAGTGTTTGTTTCTGATTCATGATCTGGCGTCCTTTCGCATACGTTGGAATACGGTCCGCCGCCGGAGGGCGGCGCGGGCTGACCGGAAATGTTGGCTCAAGGAAACATTTCAACAACAGCGTATTCGGTTTTTCGACAGGCCGTGACAGATCGGAGAGAATTTTATGGAAGAATTTTTTACGATGAAGGGCTACCGGCAAAGAGGCGCCGGGGAGCTGACCGACGCGATGGAGGATTATCTCGAGATGATTTCCCGCATGGAGCGGGAGGGCGGGCGCGTGCGGGTGCGTGCGCTTGCAGAGGGGCTGAACGTGCGGCCTTCCTCGGTGAGCAAAATGCTCGGGCATCTGCAGGAGAGCGGGTACCTTTCCACCGAGCCGTACGGCGAGATCCGCCTGACCGAAAAGGGCAGACAAGAGGGAGAATATCTGCTCTACCGGCACGGGGTGATTCTGCGCTTTTTGTGCGCGCTCAACGGGAGCTCCTCCGAGCTGGAGCAGACCGAGCTGATTGAGCATTTTCTCAATCCGCAGACCGTGTGGAATCTCGAAATCCTGACGCGGAAAATGACCGGAGAAGAGAAAAGCGCGCCGGAAAATTCAACATAACGCGCTATATATTGCAAATGCGGTTTGCGGAATGGCGGGAATTTGAGCGCATATTTTGACCGATACTGTATCATGAAGGATTTTCGATGGAAAGGAGCATGGTATGGTATTTTCCTCTCTGGTGTTTCTGTTCGCCTATTTGCCGGTTGTGCTGCTGATGTACTATCTCTCGCCGCTGCGCTGGCGAAACGTCGTGCTGTTTGCGGTCAGCCTGTTGTTTTACGGCTGGGGAGAGCCGGTGTATATTCTGCTGATGATGGTGTCGGTCACCTCGGCCTATGCGTTCGGCTTTCTCATTGAGCGCTGCCGCGACAGGGAGCCGGAAAAGGCCAGGCGGTGGATGCTGGTATCCGTTCTGATCAATCTTTCCTTTCTGTTTTTTTTCAAATATTATAACTTTTTCGCCTCCATCCTCCGCCTCCCGCAGATTGCGGGCCTGAGCCTGCCCATCGGCATTTCGTTTTACACCTTTCAGATTCTCTCCTATACCATCGATCTCTGGCGCGGAGAAACGGCCGTACAGCGGAACTATATCGCATTCGGCACCTATGTCACGCTTTTTCCGCAGCTCATTGCCGGGCCGATTGTGCGGTATCAGGAGATTGACGAGCAGCTCAGCCGGAGGAGGGAAACGATCGAGGACTTTGCCTCCGGCGTCCGGCGGTTCTGCTGTGGACTGGGCAAAAAGGTGCTGCTGGGGGACACACTGGCGGCCGGATATGCCTATTACCAGAATCTGCAGTTGTTTGAACCGACCGCTCTTGGCGCGTGGATGATTATGATTCTGTACACGCTGCACCTGTATTATGATTTTTCGGGATATTCGGATATGGCCATCGGACTGGGCCGGATGTTCGGCTTTTCCTTCCCGGAAAATTTCAATTATCCGTATATCGCCAAAAGCATCACCGAGTTCTGGCGACGGTGGCACATCACGCTTTCCACATGGTTCCGGGAATATGTGTATATCCCGCTGGGCGGCAACCGGAGGGGAAAGCTGAAGCAGTGCCGCAACATTGCGGTGGTCTGGGCGCTGACCGGGCTTTGGCATGGCGCCAACTGGAATTTTGTACTCTGGGGCCTGTATTTTTGCGTGATTCTGATCTGCGAGCATCTGTTCCTGCGCCGATGGCTCGAAAAAACGCCGGCGGTGTTCCGGCACTTTTACACCATGCTTCTGGTTGTGGTCAGCTTTCTCATTTTCTCCTATACCGATCTGGCCGCCGGACTTTCCTGCTTCCGCGCGCTCTTCGGGGTTGGGACCGTCGGCTTTTCGGTGCCGGTGGCAGCATATCAGCTCCTGCGCCTGCTGCCTCTCCTGGCAATCGCCGCGGTCGGTTCTACTCCGTGGCCCCGTTTGTGGTTTGCGCGCTGGACGGCGCGGCGCCGCCCGGCACGCGCGCTGGTGCCGGTGCTCTCGGCCATGGTGCTGGTGGTTTGTGTGGCATATCTGGTGGACTCCACGTTCAGCCCCTTCGAGTATCTCAATTTCTGAGGAGGGAAGCGATGAAACGAATGTCATGGATCACCTCGCTGCTCTTTCTGTCGATCCTGTTCGGCTTTGCGGCGGCCTTTGTCCTGCTGCCGGACAAGTCCTTTTCCGAGCAGGAAAACCGCGGGCTGCGCACCCTGCCGTCCTTCTCGTGGGATCAGCTGATGTCCGGCGACTTTTCGGGGGCCGTCAACGATTATTTTGCCGATCAGTTTCCGCTGCGCGACACGCTGGTGGGCTGGAAGGGCGCCTCGGAAATCGCGCTTGGAAAAGGGGAAAACGACGGTATTCTGCTCGGCGCCGGGGGACAGTTGGCGCGGCGGCAGTTTGAGATGCGCTGTGCCGATGGAAGCACGCTGACCGATGCGGATGCGTTTGATCCCGAAACCGTCCGTGCTGCCTGTGCAGGAATCAACCGCGCGGCGGACGCGCTGCCATGCCCCTTCCATGTGCTGCTGACCGGCCGGAATATCGATGTGGCCGCCTCGGCCTTCGACTATCCGACCGAAATCAGCGACGCACTGCTGGACAGCATCCGGCGTGAGCTCGAGCCGTCGGTGCAGCGCGTCGAAACGGTTTCTCTGCTGCGCGAGCGCTTCCGGGCAGGCGAGCAGGTTTACTATAAAACCGATCATCACTGGACCACGCTTGGCGCGTACTACGCTTATTGCGAGGTCATGAAGGCATATGGCATGGAGGAGCAGATCCTTCCGGCCAAACGCTTCACCCGGCAGACCGTATCGGATCATTTTTACGGCACGCTGTGGTCGGCGGGAGGAATGAAGTGGGTGCAGCCTGATACGGTGGAGTTCTGGCTGTTGGGAAATGAGGGGGATTTTGCCGTCACCGCCGACGGCAAGCCGCTGGAAGGGCTGTATACCCGCAGCTGGCTGCAAAAAAAGGATTGTTATTCGGCTTTCCTCGACGGGACGCACGACGTTGTCACCGTCCGGATGTCCTCGGGGGAGCCGCGCCCTGTGCTGCTGCTGCTCAAGGACAGCTTTGCCAACAGCCTGGCCCCCTTTCTCGCGCAGCATTTTGATCTGGTTTTGCTCAATCTCTCGTCCTCGCGGGCGGATTATACCGACCTGAGCGCGGCGGCCGATCAGTACGGCGCGGACCGGGTTCTGCTGGTGTATACGCTGGAGAATGTCATCACAGCGGACAAGCTCTCACGCCTGCACTGATTCAGGCCGTTCGGGTTGGCGGAACGGTTCTGTACGGAAATTCCCGGCAGACGCGAAAGGCGAAGCGGGCGAGTTTCCGTGCCGTCTGCGCTCTCGCCGCACTGTCTTTATACGGTAGAGAAAATAAATGTGAAGATGGCCGTTTTTCCGGGAGCATCCGAATGGGATGCTCCTTTTTTTACAGGATACCCGGGTTGCGATGTTCGTTCGTACTGCTGTCAGGTGGAAATTTATAGCAAGTTCCCTTTGACCATATCTGACAAAAAAATTGGTGCGAACAAAGCAAAACGCACAATTCAATACGGGAATTTGACACTTACGTATTGCAGATGTCCAATTTTCGGTATTGACAATTTTAGCTTTTTATTTTACAATTAAATTGTGAAAATGACCGGATTTCAGACGACCATCATCCGCCTGTGGTTGGAAATGCGGTAATATTTTCAAATCTGAATCGGAAAGGAAGGAATGTCACGTGAAAAAATTTCTGTTTCTGGCGTTGATTTTTTGCATGGTGCTCCCGTTGGCTGCCTGCGGCGGCAAGGACGACGACGGGACACAGACAACGCCGCCCGGACAGGATTCACAGGGAACCGGGGATACCTATCTGGATTCGCTCCCATCGGTGGATTACGATATGTATGAGTATCAGGTCCTCTGTACCACCCAGACCGAAGGCTTCTATAATGTCACCGTGGAGGATCAGGACCCGGTTTCTTCTTCTGTCTATGAGAGAAACGCGGCGGTGGAGGCAAAATACAATGTGATTTTCAAGTACACCTCGATGGACGGAAACACTACCGGTAAGGATGCTTTTGCAACCGCCATCCGTACCTCCTGCCAGTTGGATAAGGGGTATGACCTGATCGTGGGGCAGCAGTATTATTGTCTGCCGGCGGCAACCGAGGGGAACCTGCACGATCTTGCCACCAGCCAGTATCTCCACTGGGATGAGGCTTGGTATTCTCCCAAAATCAATGAAAACGCAAGCGTCAACGGCAAGATCTACGGCGCGAGCGGAAGCTACATCATGTCCCAGATCTCCTATGCCATGGCAACCTTTTACAACAAGGAGCTGTGGGATGCGCTGAACACCGGCGACGATCTCTATCAGCAGGTCCGGGATTATGAGTGGACCTATGAAAAGCTGTATGAGTACACCGCGAATTATTTCACCGATACGGATCAGAACAACGCCAAGGGCGACGGCGACGTATTCGGATATGTGTACAACGCGCATGGAGTTGCCGCCTCCATTGCCGCCTCGGATACCCCGATTACCACCCGCAATGCCGACGGCAGCATGACCATCCTCGATTACTACACCACGCATCTGGTCAGCGTTTTTGAGGATTATTTCGATTATTACAACAATTCTCTCGGCGTATATCGGCGTTCGGATGATTTTGGCCCCGCGATTATGCTTGCCAGCGGCAATGCGATGTTTGCGTGTGCGCAGCTTGGCGTGATGAACGACTGCACGGAGCTGAAAAATTCCAGCTATCACTACGGCGTGCTTCCGATGCCGCTGTATGATGAGGAGCAGAGCGAATACTTTACATACACGATGCGTTGGGAGCTGTTCTATGTTCCGTCCAACGCCGATCTTGATCGTTCCACCATCATTCTGGAGTACCTCAACTACACCAGTGAAAAGTATATCATTCCCGCTTACTGGGAAGAGGCGCTCACCCTGCGCGCAGCGGATGACGAGCAGGATTCGGAGATGATGTACATTGTGCGGGACGCTCTGTGGTACGATTTCGTCACCTTCTTCAATCATGAAATCCCCATGCGCGATGCGGTGGCCAGCCAGATCAACAACGGCTCCACCCGGCTCTCCTCCTGGTGGAACGGCAACAAGGATATTCTGGAGGCAAACCTGCAGAGCGTATTGGAAAAATACGGGAGATAATTCCTGTCAGACACGGTTTTTCAAAAAACAAAAATCATAAATGGAGGAAGAAACAATGAAAAAGCTGGTACGTTTATTCTGTATGCTCACCGTCCTGTCGGTTGTGCTGGCGGTATTCGCAGCGGTCGGCGCCGGTGCGGAGGAGGTTACGGTTCCCGCGGACGCCTCCAAATGGGACGGCGTGGTTCCGGAGGCCGACAAGGAATATGAGTTTGAAGGTTCGGGAACCGAGGAGGATCCGTGGCTGATTCAGAGCGCGGCTGATCTGGCCCAGCTTGCGGCCAACGTCCGCCTGAACGACAAGGAAACCACCTATGGCGGAAAGTTCTTTGAGCTGACCGTGGACATCGACATTGACAACAAGGAGTGGTGGGCCATCGGCGGCTGCAGAGCCGGCAGTGACGGCCTCTCTACGGCGGAGACCGATGACAACCGCTACAGCTATTTTGCCGGCACCTTTGACGGCGGCAACCACAAAATTTACAACCTGGCGCTTGCCACCAGCACCGAGGTGCTGGATGAGGAGAGCGGACAGATGCAGACCGTTGCGCTGCACCAGCAGGGGCTGTTCGGCGTGATTATGGGCGCCACCATCAAAAACATCGGAATTGAGAGCGGCGACATCCACCTGACCAACTCCAACCGGAGCGCCGCGCTGGTGGGCGCCGGACGCTGCGGCTTCCTGATTGAAAACTGCTATAACAAGGCCGACGTCACGATCGATACCAATTATAAAGCTGTTTATGTCGGCGCGCTGATCGGGCAGGTGATTGACCCGTGGAACAACGGCAACAACATGGAGCAAACCACCAACGGCGTTTATAAGCAGAAAATCATTCAGAACTGCTACAACACCGGCGACCTGACGGTGACGCTGAATCAGACCGACGGAGCCAACGAGTTCCGCATCGGGTCGATTGTCGGTCAGTATGTGGGCGGCGCGCCTGAAATGCTGAACGTTTACAGCGTCTGCACGGTCAGCGTCACCAGCAACAGTGTGGCGTCCAGCAAATCCAATCATCGCATCGGCGGCATTACCGGCGCGTTCCTGGATTCCGGCTTTGCGCAGAACGTCTATTTCAAGGGCGACATTCTGTTCAATCCCACGGTGGTCACCGATCTCTCCAAATATACCTTGGGGATTCTGTTCGGACAGGCGTCCGGAAATCTGACCGGTGAGATGCTTGACGGAACCCCCAATGTCGGTTACTGTGTGACGGATGCGACCACCGCGGTGTTCACCAAGGCTGTCGGCTCGCATACGGAGCCTGCCGACTGGTACGGCGCGGTGGATGACGTGGTCATTCCGCTTGCCGAGAACTGTGATTTTATTGTGGACATCAACGCCGAACCGATCGATCCCGATCCCGGTGATGACGATGACGACGAGGAAGACCCGACCGACACCGACGATTCCGATCCCACCGAAGAGACGACACGCGAGCCGGAGCCGACCGAGGCGCCCGAGGATACGGATGCCCCCGGCACCACCGCGCCCGCCGGAGAGGACGACGGAGGCTGCTCCTCGAGCATCGGGCTGCTTCCGATTCTGCTGATGTCAGGCGTTGCTGCCGGAGCTGCCGTTGGCGTTTCGCGCCGCAGAAAGGATTGAGGATCCATTTCTTCATCAATACAAACAGTTTCACAGCCTGCCGCACTGAATGGATGAATCGGTCCGAACAGCTCCGGCAGGCTGTTCCTTGAAAGGAGGAAAGCAACCGCCATGAAAAAGCGCATACGCAGGAGAGCCTGCGCTGCCGTTCTTTTCTGCACGGTTCTGTTGGGCGTGCTTGCCGCCGCTCTTTCGGTATCCGCTCAGGCGACTGCGGACGATGGCTTTTATCACGGAGAGCTGGATATCAAGGACGTGTGGACCGGAAACTCATGGGACGGCAAATACCGCAGTCACCGCATTCCGGGCATTGTTGTGACCAAACAGGACACGGTTATCATCTACTGTGAGGCCAGAACAGGCAACAACGAATATTCGCTCAAATCTGGGGACGACTGGTGCCTGATGGATATTTTCATTCAGCGATCCACCGACGGTGGGGAGACCTTCGGCGACCCGATTTACATCGCGCAGGGCAACTCTACCTATGCCACGATGAACAACCCGGTGATGATCGTGGGCAACGACAACACCCTGCACATGCTTTACTGCAAGAACTACAGCATTCGCGGGGGCGGAATCTGGTACCGCAGGAGCACGGACGACGGGTTGACATGGAGCGAGGAGCGGGAGCTGAGCGAATTTGCCGAATCGGTTCCGCACGATTGCTTTGCCTTTGGCCCGACGCACGGAATCAGCACGAGAGACGGCGTTCTGATGGCGCCGGTCTGGCTGGTACCCGAGGGCGAGGGCAGGGAGGGGGACACCTCGCACGGCCCCTCCAAGGCTTACGTGTTTTACAGTGAGGACAACGGCGAAACATGGGCGCTGAGCGAGGCGGCCTCGGGCAACAGCAACGAGACCGACATCGCGCAGCTCTCGGACGGCAGCATCATTCTCAATTCCCGCAATACGCCCCGCAAAATCACCACCAGTCCGAACGGTATTGACGGCTGGACCGCATCTTATAACGACGAACAGCTTCCCGACCCCGGCTGCTGCGGCGGGCTGGTGGCGGTGGACATCGATGGGCTGCCCTACGCGCATCTGTTCTCCAACTGTGCCAGCCTGACCGACCGCGACCATGTCACGGTCAAATGCAGCTTTGACGACTGCGTGACCTATGAAAAATCCCTGATGATCTCGGAGTACGCCGGCGGATACAGCGATATTGCGGTGGACAGCCGGGGCTGCGTGTATGTGCTGTATGAAATTGCCTATGGGAACCGGATGCGGCTGGCGCGCTTCAGCTTTGTGGATGAGTTCCTCGAGGACGACCCTCGGCTGACCAATCAGACCACGGATTTCCTGTTCAACTCCGAGCAGGCGCTCTCCACGGTCAGCAATCTCAACCATCTGGAGGCGGAGATTTACGAGGACGCGCTTCGCCTGACCAGCACCGATACCAGGCGGCACACCCTGTTCCTCAATTTGACCGGCGTCACCCGGAATCTCAATCTGACGGATTACCGCGCGATCGCCTTTGAAATGCGGATTCAGGCGCAGGGAGACAGCAATTTTGTGCTGGGTAGCTATTTTCAGAGCGGACGGATATACGGCAGCTATCAGGAGGGCTTCGCGCGCGTCAGCGTGCCGAACGACGGGGAATGGCATACGGTTGTGATGGAGCTTTCCCCCGGCATTCAGGGAATGCTGCACGGAATGCGGCTGGAGCTGTTCAGCGATACTTTGCGATGTGAAATCGGCGACACGGTGGATCTCCGGGCGGTCCGGTTTTTCAGCTCGGTCGAGGATGCCAACGAGCAGTTGGGGCTGAACGACTCCCAGGACGTCACCGGCGAGACTGCCGAAACCACGGCACCTGCAGGCGACGGCGACAAAGGCTGCGGCTCGGCTTTGCCGGCCTTTCCGCTGGTGATTCTGGCGGTACCGGCCGTTGTATGGAGCCTGAAGCGCGGTCGGAAAAAGTAACGCTGCCGCCTTTCTGCCAAAAAAGGCTGCGGAGCCTGCAACGCCGGCCGTCGGTGGGAGCGATTGGCGGTCGGAGAAAGGGAACGGATATGGAAGAAATGAACACCTCTTTGGTTTGGTCGCCGTCGTCGGACGGCGGCAGGTATCCCCGTCACCGCATTCCGGGCATTGTCGTAACCCGCCGGGGGACCGTGATCATCTATTGCGAGGCGCGGACCGGCATCACCGAATATTCGCTTTACGACAAGAACGACTGGTGCCTGATGGACATTTACTGCCAGCGTTCCACGGACGGAGGAGAGACCTTTGGCGCGCCGATCTATCTTGCGCGCGGAACCGAGCGCTGTGCCACCGTCAACAATCCGGTGATGATTGTGGGGAACGACAATGTCCTTCACCTCCTGTTCTGCAGGAATTACGGAATGCACGGTGCCGGGATCTGGTACCGCCGGAGCACGGACGACGGCCTGACATGGTCGCCGGAGCGGGAGCTGACCGAATTTGCCGCCTCCACACCCCACAACCGCATTGCTTTTGGCCCCACACATGGCATCAGCACGCGGGACGGACGCCTGATGACGGCGGTCTGGATGACCGAGCCGGCGCACAGCTATGTATTCTACAGCGATGACAACGGCCGGACCTGGGCGGTCAGTGCCCCCGCCGACGCGAATACCAACGAAACCAATGTGGCCGAGCTTTCGGACGGCTCGATTCTGCTCAACTCCCGCGCCACGCCCTTCCGTCGGGTTACGGTCAGTCCGGACGGCGTTTCCGGGTGGTCGCCCACGCGTCCGGTCCGCCAATTGCCGGATCCCTCCTGCTGTGCCGGAATGACCACCGTGCGCGTGGAGGGCTTGCCGGAGGCGCTGCTCTTTGTCAATTGTGCGAGCACCGCGGACAGAACACATGTCACCCTGCGCTGCAGCTTTGACGACGGCAACACCTATCCGAAGTCGGTCCTGATCAGCGAACAGGAGGGAGGCTATGCCGATGTTGCGGTGGACGGGAAGGGCTGTATTTATGTGCTGTATGAGAGCGACTGGGGGAGACGGGTGTTCCTCGCAAGGCTGGATTTTGAACAGACCTTTTGTGCCGATGAGGCCGACGCGATGCGCGGAACCCAGACCGCGTTTGCCTTTGATTCGGAGCAGGCGCTGACTCTGGTGCGCCGCAGTCTGCATGTCGACTGCAGCTGCAGCGAGGGTGTGCTGCGCATGGCTGCGGGCGGTCCGGGAGCGCATCGGGTGACATTGGACGTCTCCCCGCGGAACCGCAATCTCAGCCTTTCGGTCTATCGTGCAATCGTGCTCCGACTGCGCGTCTCTGCCGCGAAGCCGGAGATGTTCGGAGTGGAGTTCTGTCTGCGGAGCGGACGCGCGCTGTGCGGCGAGGGCGGCCGTCTCATGGCGGCGGAAATTCCGGCGGACGGAGCGTTTCACACGGTGCTTCTGGATCTGTGCGACCTGCCTGCCGTGAGGGGAATGCTGCGCTCCATTCAACTCCGTTTTTTTACCGATGTGTTTATCTGTTCCCCTGGGGATGCTCTTGAGCTGGCCTCGCTCGAATTTTTTCCGACCCTGCAAGAGGCCGAACAAGGAAGCATCGGGGTGAGGAATGCCGGTGCCATCCGTTATGGAGCGCCCATTGGCGCGCGTGCGGTTGCTGCCAAGGGCACGGCGCCTTTTGCCGCTGCCGATGGCATCGGTCAGAATTTCAATTGTAATTAGGAGAAATGAGTCATGAATTCCAAGCTGCAAGGAATTTTTCCTGCGCTTCTCACGCCGTTTGACGGAGAAGGACATGTGAACACCAGATCATTGGAGCGACTGGTGGAATACAACCTTGAAAAAGGAGTCAGCGGCTTTTATGTCGGCGGCAGTACCGCCGAGGCCTTTCTGCTCTCGCCTGAAGAGCGCAATCTGGTATATGAGGTGGTTGCCCGCGCTGCCGGCGGGAGCGCGGTGCTCTTCGCGCATGTCGGGTGCATTTCCACCGAGCAGGCGATTGCCTTCGGCAAAACCGCCGAGCGGCTGGGCTACACCGCCATTTCGGCCATTGCGCCGTTCTACTATAAGTTCAGCTTTGCGCAGATCAAAAAATACTATTACGATATTGTAGATGCAATCCGTCTCCCGATGATCATTTACAATTTCCCCAATTTTTCCGGGGTCAATTTGACGGTGGAGCAGGTGGGGGAGTTTTTCTGCGATCCCCGTTTCATCGGCATCAAGCACACCTCCAACGATTTTTTCGCGCTGGAGCAGTTCAAAAGCAATTTCCCGGATCGCGTGGTCTACAACGGCTTTGACGAAATGTTCCTGTCCGGTCTGTCCATGGGGGCCGACGGAGGCATCGGGAGTACCTATAACTTCATGGCCGAAAAGTTCTTGAGCATGGTCAGTCTTTACCGGGAAAACCGGATGCAGGAGGCGCTTGCGATTCAGGAGGAAGTCAACCGCATCATCCGGGCGCTCTGTCAGGTTGGTGTGATGGAGGGTGAGAAGGAGGTGCTGACACAGCTCGGCATTCCGTTTGGCAATGCCCGTGCGCCATTCTCGGTTCTCACCGATGAGCAAAAGCAGTTTATCCGAACCAATATTACCGAAACACTGTAACGCAGGCAGGAGGTTTTTACAGGATATGGAAGCAAAATTTGAGTTGTATGACGTCTGGCAAGGGACGCAGGATGGGAGCGGATATGCCAAGCACCGCATCCCCGGAATGCTGGTGACCGAGCGGGGAACGCTCATCATTTACAACGAGGCAAGGGACGAGGGCAGCGACTGGGCGCGCATGGACATTTTCTGCCAGCGCTCGACCGACGGCGGCCAGAGCTTTGGGGAGCCGATCTATCTTGCGCATGGGAATGAGACGCATAAAACCGTGAACAACCCGGTGATGATGCAGGACCAAAGAGGCAGAATCCACCTGCTGCACTGTGAGGACTATGGCGTGAACGGAGGGAAAATTCTTCGCCGGTACAGTGACGACGACGGCCTGACCTGGAGCGAACCGATCGACATCACCCCGGCCACCATGCCGTGGTTCCGCAACTGCATGGCATTCGGCCCCGGGCACGGCATTTGCACCAAGGACGGAACCATTCTCACGCCCATGTGGATGATTCCCAAGTTTTATGAGTCTCCCGAACGTGCGCACGGTCCCTCGGTGGTCAGCACCTTTTACAGCAGAGACAACGGCGAAACATGGGCGGTTGGGGAAATCCTCGGCTCCAATTTTTCGCTGCAGTCGCCAAATGAATCGGTGGCGGCTCTGCTCCCGGACGGGCGGGTCTATCTCAACTGCCGCTGTGCCAATAGCTGGCGCGCCAAAGCCATCAGCCTCAACGGTTATTCGGATTGGTGCGAATATACCCCCGAGAAAAACCTGATCGACCCGAAGTGCTTCGGATCCGTGGCGGCATACCATGCCGAGGGCAAGCCCGATGTTCTGCTGTTTGCCAACTGTGAGAGCAAAACGCAGCGGAAAAATGTGGTGGTCAAGGGCAGCTTGGATCAGGGCAGGACATGGCCGCTGCGCCGCGTCATCGACGCCGACCGCGGCGGGTATGTGGAGATCAATACCGATCCCCGGAGCGGCAACATCTATGTGCTGTATGAAAACAATTTCGGAGAGACCGATCACCTTGCCGTCTTTAACTATGAGTGGCTCGAGGCGGGGGAGGGATGATCAGTCCCTGTGGTACAGGAAGTATCATGCATATCCCCGGAGGGCCGCGGCGATCGCCGCGGCCCTCCGGGGATTTTAATCAGAAAAACGAATGGCAGTTATCCGCAAGGATGCTTTAGACTGTAGACCAAAGCAACGGCTTCCGAGCGAGGCTTCCTTTTTTCAACATATGGTTGGGTAAATGCGGGGAAATCACATTGACAAAAGCGGCATTCTGTGTTATAATATGAAAACTGTGCATTGGAGAGAGGAGTGAGACGGATGGTCTTTGGAAAGCACATCAACCGGTACTATCTCCGGTACGCGCCGGTGCTGTTTGTCGGTCTGCTTGCGCTGATTGCGGTGGACTATTTTCAGTTGGAAATCCCCGAATATTACCAGATGGTGGTCAACGGCATGAACGACGGCGTGGTGACGGTGGAAGGAGAAGTGCTTCCGTTTGATCTCGATTTTTTGCTGGACCGCGTCTGTCTGCCCATGATTTTTGTGGTGCTGGCCATGGTGGCGGGCCGCTTTTTGTGGCGCATTTGCTTTTTCGGCTCGGCCATCCGCGTGGAGACCGACCTGCGCAACCGCATGTTTGACCACTGCAAGGGGCTTTCCCGGCAGTACTATCAGGTCAACAAGGTCGGTGGACTGATGTCGCTGTTCACCAACGATCTCGAAACGGTGCAGGATTGTTTTGGATCGGGGATCATGATGATGCTGGATGCCGCCTTCCTCGGGGCGCTTGCCGTGATCAAAATGTGGCGGATGAACCCGATGCTGACCCTGCTTTCGATGATTCCGATGGCCTTTCTGATGGCCAGCGGCATTGTGGTGGGCAAATATATGATGAAAAAGTGGGATGTGCGGCAGGAGGCCTTTTCCAAGCTCTCGGACTTTTCGCAGGAGAGCTTTTCGGGGATTGCAGTGATCAAGGCCTTTGTCAAGGAGGGGAAGGAGCTGCTCGCCTTCAAAAAGCTGAACCGGGAAAACGAGGATGCCAATGTCGATTACACCCGGCTTTCGGTGTTGCTGCGCATCATTGTCACGCTGTTTGTCGAGTCGGTGGTCTGCGTCATACTCGGCTACGGCGGGTATCTCGTGTACAGGGATGTGTTCAACGCCGGGCAGCTTGTGGAGTTCATCGGCTATTTCACCGCAGTGGTCTGGCCGGTCATGGCGGTATCCGAGCTGATTGAAATGTCCTCGCGCGGCCGCGCGTCGCTCATGCGCATCAGCGAGCTGCTGGACGCGCCCGTGGATGTGTTTGACCGCCCCGGTGTGCGGGAGATTCCCGAGGCGATTCAGGGAAAAATCGAGTTCCGCCACCTCACCTTCCGTTACCCGGACGGGGAATACGACGCGCTCTCGGACGTCTCGTTTGTGATCGAGCCGGGCGAGAATGTGGGGCTGGTCGGCAAGACCGGCGCCGGCAAAACCACGCTGGTTGATCTGCTGCTGCGCATATACAACGTGCCGGACGGCACCGTGTTTGTGGACGGGCGTGACGTCAACACGGTTCCCATCCGGCAGATCCGCGCCGCGGCCGCCTATGTGCCGCAGGACAATTTTCTGTTCAGCGATACGATTGCAAGCAACATCGCCTTTGGAACCGACGGAGAAAATCCCGACGCGGTGCGGCAGGCGGCGGAGCTTGCCGATGTGCACGACAATATTGCCGAATTTCAGGACGGATACCAGACCGTACTCGGCGAGTGGGGCGTTACGGTGTCCGGAGGGCAGAAGCAGCGCATCTCGATTGCCCGCGCGCTGATGAAGCAGGCGCCCATTCTGATCCTTGACGACTCGGTGTCCGCCGTGGATACCAAAACCGAAAAGGTGATTCTCGAAAACCTGCGGCGCAGCCGCGCCGGGCGCACAACCATCCTCATTGCGCACCGGGTTTCCACAGTGGAGCGGATGGACAAGATCATCTATCTGGAAAACGGACGGGTGAGCGCGGTAGGCACGCACGAGGAGCTTTGCCGCACCTGCCCGGCCTACCGGCGCACCGTGGAGCTGCAAAAGCTGGAGGAGGAAGGAGGGGAAGCGCTCAATGCGTGAATATTACCCGATTCTGGTCGTGGGAGCCATCATCGGCACATTTTCGCTGGTGTTTGTGCTGGCCTACATCCTGATGAAGAACAAAAAGCAGGCGCTGGGCTTTGACCGGCAGATGAAGGACGGGGAAATCATCCGCCGCCTGCTTGCCTATGCCAAGCCCTACACCAAGCAGTTTCTGCTGGTTGGCCTGCTGATGGTGTTTTCGATCTCCTATGACATCATCTCCCCGCTTCTGGTGGGGGAAATTGAAGGGCTGGTGCAGCGGGATTTTGAACTGAGAAGCCTTTGGATTTATGTGGCGGTTTATGCCGGCATTCTGGTGGTCTCCATGGTATGCACCTATTTTCAGTCCATCATCCTGCAAAAGACCGGTCAGCGCATCCTGTCCGAGCTGCGGCTGGACCTGTTCACGCACATCGAGGGGCTGTCGCATGAGCAGCTCCACGGCATTCCGGTCGGAACGCTGGTCACCCGCATGACCAATGATACCAACGCCATTTCCATGATGTTCACCAACATTCTGGTCAATCTCGCAAAAAATCTGTTCATCATCTTCGGCGTGCTCATCGCCATGCTGCTGCTCAACTATTACCTGACGCTGATGGTGCTCTGCTTTGTGCCGTTTATCCTGCTGTTTACGGTGATTTTCCGCAAATTCTCCCGCCGGGCCTACCGGCAGGTCAAGGACGGGACCACCTCGATCAACGCTTTTCTGTCAGAGAACCTCTCGGGTATCAAAATCACGCAGATTTTCAACCGGGAGGAGCAGAAGATGGCGGATTTTACCGCCCGCAGCCGCAGGCTCGGTCGGGCCAAGCAGCACCAGATCTTTGTGTTCGGCATCTTCCGCCCGATGGTGTATATGCTCTATACCAGCTCGGTGCTCTGCCTGTTGTACCTCGGGGGTAAGGGGTATATCGATGATTTTCATTTTCTCGGTCAAACCGTCACCTCGGCTACCGTTGTCACCTTTTACATGTACATCTCCAAGTTTTTCAACCCGATCCAGAACCTTGCCGAGCAGTTCAACTGGCTGCAGTCGGCGTTTGCGTCGGCGGAAAAAATCTTCCGGGTGTTTGATCTGAAGCCGAAGGTCGTGGACGAACCCGATGCGGTCGAGATAGAGGAAATCCGGGGAGAAATTGAGTTCCGGGATGTATGGTTCTCCTACGTGCCGGACGAGTGGGTGCTCAAGGGGGTGTCCTTTCATGTCAGCCCACGGCAGACTGTGGCGTTTGTCGGCTCCACCGGCTCAGGCAAATCCACGATTCTGTCGCTGATCTGCCGCAACTATGACATCCAGAAGGGGCAGATTCTGATTGACGGCATGGACATCCGCAAAATCAAAATTTCCTCTCTGCGCCGCCACTTCGGCCAGATGCTGCAGGATGTGTTCCTGTTTTCCGGTACCATCCGCAGCAACATTGTGCTGCGGGAGGAGGGGATTTCGGACGAGGAGATTCTGCGGGTTTGCCGCTATGTCAACGCCGATTCCTTTATCAGCAAGCTGGACCGGGGACTCGACGAGGTCGTGCGCGAGAGGGGCAACAATTTTTCTGCCGGACAGCGCCAGCTTCTCTCGTTTGCGCGCACCATCATTCACAAGCCCTCGGTGATGATTCTGGACGAGGCAACCGCCAACATCGATACCGAAACCGAGCTGCTGATTCAGGATTCACTCGAAAAAATGCGCAATATCGGCACCATGCTGATTGTGGCGCACCGCCTTTCCACCATTCAGCACGCCGACAATATCATCCTGCTCTCGCATGGGGAGATTCTCGAGCAGGGAACCCATCAGGAGCTGCTGCGCCAAAGGGGGAGGTACTACCAGCTCTACACGCTGCAATACCACAAGCAACAGCTTCAGGCGCAGAGCTGAAGAACTCATTGTAGGGGAAGACCTTGGAGGGGGCGCCTCTTGAGGAGAGGCGCCCCCTCCAAGCCACCCCCGCGAGACCTTTCCCCGGCGCAGGCCCCCTAAGCATATCGCCTTTTCTATACCGGTATGCAAAAACGGGGGCCTGCGCCGGGAAATTACTCTTTGGGGCTGGATCGTTTTTTGACGATTGCGGATGGGCGCGGCTCTGTGGCCGAATACCGTTGGACTCTCTTTCGGGCTTTGGTCATTCTTTCGGCAATTGCGGGTGTTCGCGGTTCTGGGGCCGGAAGCCGGAAATTGTTTTTCGGTGTTTTGAAACTTTGAGGCAGCCGGAAAATACAGAAAACGATAGTACTGAAATCGCCGGACGCATGGCGCAAACGTCTGTCCGGTATCTCTGTTTGGCAAATTTCTTTTTCATGGCAATAGCCATTGCTTTTCTGCCTTTCTCCCCAAAGGGGAGTTCCCCGGCTGCCGCCCGCCGGAAGAGCGCCGTCATTCGCGTCTGCATGAAAAAGGCGGGCGGCAGTGGGGAAAGTTCTCGGGGGAGGAAGGTTTGGAGGGAGGGCGGCCTCTTTCAAGAGGCGCCCTCCCTCCAAGGTCTTTTCCCTTCACTCGAACAGCTCCAGCAGCTTGAAGCGGATTTTGTAGCCCGGGTTGTCGGTTTCGGTGATGATTTTATACTGCTCAGGCGTCAGCCCCACCTCCAGAAAGGACTCCTCGGCTTCGTCGGCGGGAACCGAGGCGGCGCCGAGGCAGAGGGGAGGGAAGAGGCAGCACCACCAGTTCTGCCCGGCCGCCTCTCCGATGCAGACGCGCAGCGAGAGATAGGAGCCTGCCGGGAAGCAGAAGCTGTCGTAATCCTTCTCCGGGTAGCTCTCCTCGCCCAGCAGCAGCGCAACAGGGTCGTCTCTGCCCGCATCGGCAATCACCTGTTCGGCCGCGGCCTGAATATCTCCCATGCTGCTCTCAAGCAGTGCGGCGGCTTCTGCGCGGTCGGTGCAGCCCTCCAGCAGGGGAGCCGTCACCTCCAGCACCGCGTCCCGCACCTCGAGCTTGAGCGCTTGATCCTCGGCTGTGTCCGAATTGGCCAGCACGTGCAGCCGGATGACCGCATCGTAAATTTCATCCTCACCGTGTACCGGCATCAGCCCGGCGAACAACAATGCCGCCATCACAATCAGCACCGAGCCGGTTAGCTTTTTCCACATAATCAAAAATCCTCCTGATGGGTTTGCCTTTAACATGGCCCGATCAGGAGGTTTTTATTCAGCTCAGCTCGGAAACATCAATTTCACTTACAATTTTTTCCATCGCTTCGTCGGCGTCCTTGGCCGAAATGGTGCAGCCGGCGGCCTTGTCGTGCCCTCCGCCCCCGAACCGCGCGCAAAGCTCGGCCACATTGTAGCTGCCGCAGGAGCGCATGGAGACGCGGAAGACCGCCTCGGTGGAAGGTTGGCGAATCGATACCGCAACCTCCACGCCCTCGAGCGAGCGGGCAACGTCCACCAGTGTTTCGAGGTGCTCGTCCCGCAGGTTGAGCGCGGCCTTCAGCGCAAAGGGAAAGAGAATGACCGCGATTTTTCCGTCTGCAAATAAATTCAGATGGGAAATACCGGCTGACATCGCGCGGAGCTGGTCGAGCGAACGGGTTTCAAACAGGCGGTGGTTGATGCCGGCACAGTCAATGCCGCTGGCGACCAGTTCGGCTGCGCGCGCGTGGGTTTCGGAGGTGACGTTGGAATAACGGAAGCAGCCGGTGTCCGAGCTGATGGCCGCATACAGGTCTGTGCAGATCGGTTCGGTAATCGGCACCAAGCCCCGCTGCGCAAACAGCTTGACAATGTCAAACAGAATCTCTCCGGTTGCGGCGGCGCCCGGCAGCAGGAAGCAGTCGGCAAACCGCGTGCCGTTTTCGTGATGGTCGATCATGATGTCGATCTGCCCCTCGTAAAGCTCCCCCAGACTGCCGAGCTGTCCGGGGGACGCCACATCCACGCTGATGATGCGCTGCGGCGCAAAATCCTCCGGGATGGCCTCGGGCAGCAGGCTTTCCTGCAGTCCCTCGCACAAAAAGCGCAGCCGATCCGGCACCTCGTCGGCACAAATGCACCAGGCCTCCGAGCCGAGGCTTTCCAGCACCTGCCGCAGGGCAAACGCCGAGCCGACCGCATCGCCGTCCGGCCCCCGGTGGAGCAGAATGAGGGTTGCGGCGGGCTGCTCGAGCGCATCGCACAGTTCTTCAAAGCTCAAATCCCGATAGTCGCTCATGGCTGCTCGTTATCCTCCGGTTCTTCCTCGGTAATGTCCAGCTTGTTGAGAATCGAAGCGATGTGCGCGCCATAGGTGATGGAGCTGTCCCGCAGAAAGGTCAGCTCGGGTGTGATGCGCAGGTTCAGCGAGCGTGCCAGCTCCCGGCGGATAAAGCCGGAAGCGGCCTTCAGCCCCTGTGCCAGCTCCTTTTCGTCCCCATGCAGCGCGGAATAATAAATTTTTGCGTATTTGAGATCGGCAGAGCAATCCACCGATGTGACGCTGACAAACGCGTCCAGCACCCGCGGGTCCTTTACCCGGCGCAGAATCATCATCAGCTCCTTCTGCATTTCATCGTTGATTCGGTTTTGTCTGTATTTCGCCATCGTCTGGTCCTTTCTCGCTCGGGTTCTCAATGGAAAACCGGAAGGAAAATGCGGACGCATCCTCCTTCCGGATCTCGGTTCTTCACCAAAACTTATTCCATACTTTCCGGATTTGTAATCACGTCCTGTGCGGACACCTCAAAAGAGGCCTGATCCGCAGCCCCGCAGGCTTCGGCCCCGCAGTCGTTTGCCTCCAGCTCATCCGGCACATCTGCTTCCAGCTCCGCGGCCTTTTTCTTCTTGAAGAACTTATCATAAATCTTGTATGCCACAAAAGCCACAGCGGCAGCAATGAGCAGGATCTTAAGCACGGTGACCCATGTGCAGCGCTTTTTCACAACGAGATCGGTTTCGTTTCCCACGTTGGTTCCTCCAGGTTTCAGAAGAGATTTGAACATCATTAGTATACCATATTTTCTGAAAAAAGCAACCCCTTTTTCGATATTTTTTGAAAAAATCCAAAAAAACTATTTCTTTTTCCGGGTATGTGTGATAAAATAGAGGACAGATTGTGGATTCGGGGGTGCAGAGATGACATATCGCGGAATTTGCGCCGCCCTGCGGGAGGCCGGGGTGGATCAGCCCGAACGGGACGCGGAGCTGCTGCTGGAGCACTTCTGCGGGGCCTCCCCCTCCCGTGTGATTGCCGAGCCGGAGCGGCAGTACGGCGGGGAGGCGCTCTGCCGGGCGGTAGAGGAGCGGTGCCGTCGGGTTCCGCTGCAATACATTATGGGTGTATGGGATTTTTACCGGCAGACCTACGAGGTCTCACCCGACTGTCTGATCCCGCGGCAGGACACCGAAATACTGGTGGAAGAGGCTGTTTCGTCTCTGCCAAGAGGGGCTTTTTTTGCCGACGTCTGCACCGGGAGCGGCTGTATTGCGGTGTCGGTTCTGGCAGAGCGCCGGGATACACACGCGCTGGCGGTGGAGCTGTCTGCTCCGGCGCTGAAACTGGCGGGCAGAAATGCCGAACGGAACGGCGTATCCGAGCGGTTTGTGCCCATGCGGGCCGACGCATTGCGGCTCTCCCGGTCGGATCTGCGGCAGTTTCCAAGCCCGGATGCCATTCTCTCCAATCCCCCCTATATCCGCACTGGGGTGTTGGATACACTTGCCCCTGAGGTGCGCCGGGAGCCGCGTATGGCGCTGGACGGGGGAGCCGACGGACTGCGCTTTTACCGCGCGCTGATCGCGCTGGCGGCGTGGTGGCTGAAGCCGGAGGGCTTCTGCCTGTTTGAAATCGGCTTTGATCAGGCCGGGGAGCTGGACGCGCTGGCAAAGGAAGGCGGGTTTTCCTGCCGCATTCTGCGCGACCTCGGGGGATGCGACCGTGTGGCAATGCTCCGCCGGGCGCGCATAAACTGATGTTAAGGCAACACCGCACAATTCTGACTGCGCAAATCTGCCGTCAGATTTATCGTCAAACAAACCAAATTGACGCAGGCAATAGTAGATCTATTGACAAGGAAATTTGTGCAGTTTGGCGAAAAAGATGCAAAAAGTTGTGCGGTCAAGGCGCGAGCCGTGAATTGTGCGGTGTTGCCTTAAACGCCGGCGGCCGGGCCGCTTTGCGGCTTTGCTCCGGCGCAGGCCGGTGGTTTGCGCCGCATCCGGACCGAATGGGGGATGAGCGGAATCGACCGTGCCGATGATGCTTTGCAGAAAGGTGGGCAAGGATGATGAAGGTTGTGGTTTTGGCCGGGGGACTGTCTCCGGAACGGGAGGTGTCGCTCTCCTCGGGGAGTCTGATTGCAAACGCGCTGATGGAAAGGGGGCATCGCGTACTGCTGCTGGATGTGTATGAGGGCATGCCGGAGCTGCCGGCTGATCCCGATGCGCTGTTCCGGTCGGACGGGGCGTATCGGTATACCATCCGGGAGGAGGTGCCGGATCTGGCGGCGCTCAAGGCCCGTGTGGGTATCGGCGATGCGCTGGTCGGCAAAAACGTGCCAGAGCTCTGCCGCATGGCGGATCGCGTGTTTCTCGCTCTGCACGGGGCCATGGGGGAGAACGGACAGCTCCAGGCATTTCTGGACAGCTACGGCATCGGTTATACCGGCTCTGATTATACCGGCTGTCTGCTGGCGATGGATAAAGATCTCTCCAAACGCCTGTTCCGGGACGCGGGTGTTCCCACGCCGGACTGGATGTATGCGGATACCGGAAGAGATACCTCCGAGGCGGTGCTCGCGCGGGTCGGTCTGCCCTGCGTGGTAAAGCCCTGCAGCTGCGGCTCGAGCGTGGGGGTTTCCATGGTGGATACCCGGGAGCAGCTTGCCGCGGCGCTTGCCGACGCGGCGCGCTGGGACCGGCGAGTTCTGGTGGAGCGGAGGATCATCGGCCGGGAGCTGACCATCGGGGTGCTTGGCGGCCGGGTGCTGCCTCCGGTGGAGATCATTCCGCAGCAGGGTTTTTACGATTACAGGAACAAATATCAGGGCACCACGCGCGAGGTCTGCCCGGCCGAGCTGGACCCGGAGGTGACCGCGGAGCTGGGGCGGCTGGCGCTTTTGGGCTTTGACGCCTTGCGGCTGAAAAATTACGCCCGGCTGGACTTTATGCTGGACCGGCAGGGGAAGCTCTGGTGTCTCGAGGCCAACTCGTTGCCGGGCATGACCCCGCAGAGCCTGCTCCCACAGGAGGCGGCCGCGGTGGGAATGTCCTACGCCGAGCTGTGTGAAACCATTCTTCATCTGGGCTTCTGAATATACCTGCCACTCTGGTGGCTAAATACCAAAAAAGAACCGTCCGACGGTTCCGGAAGGAGAAAACAGATGGAGAAGCTCAGGGCCTTTCTGCAAACGGTCCGGCCGTGCGGAGCCAAGCCGTCCCGCCGGCGCTTTGCGGGATGGTGCGTTCTCCTGCTTTGCGTGGGACTGGCTGCGGGCGTGGGGATCAAGCTGCTGGATATTTTCACACAAAATCTCGGCAATGTGTTTTCACAGCTTTCGGTTTGGGTATTTCTGTGTACCCTGATTGCTGCGGGCAGCCGTTCTCCCCTGCGCGCAGGGGTGTATGTGTTCCTGTTTGCGGCCGGAATGCTGGTTTCCTATTATCTGACCGCTCACCTGACCGGGAGCGTGTACGCGGCGGCGTTTATCTATGGCTGGTCGGCCTTTGCCTGCCTAACTCCTCTGTTTGCCTTTGTTGCGTGGTACGGGAGGGGAAGGGGATGGCCGGCCCGTCTGATTGCGCTGGGGATTCCGGCCTGTATGCTGCTGTGCGCGGCAATTCTGTTTGACCGCATCCGGCTGCCGGACCTGCTGTTTGCCATTCTCACCGCCGGGTATCTGCTGTATCCGGTGCGGGACGCTTCAAAAAAAGGAGGTGCCATGAAATGATCCGGAACGTTTTACTCGACGCGGATGATACACTGTTCGATTTTCATCTGTCCGAGCGGGAGGCGCTCGCCGCAGCGCTGCGGAGCTTCGGTGTGGAGCCGACCCCGCAGATGATACGGCGCTACAGTGAGATCAACGGAGAATGCTGGAAGATGCTTGAAAAAAAGCAGATCACAAGAGCCGATTTGCTGGTTCTGCGTTACGAGCGGCTGTTTGCGGAGTTCGGGCTGATGCTTTCTCCGTCGGCGGTATCCGACCGTTATGCGGAGGAGCTGGGGAAGCAGTGCCACCTGTTCGAGGGGGCGGAGTCTTTGCTGCGCCGCCTGTCTCAGAACCGCCGCGTGTACATCGCCTCCAATGGCCACCGACAGGTGCAGCGGGAACGGATCCGGCGCGCGGGCATCGGGCCATACCTCTCCGGCATATTCATTTCGCAGGAGCTGGGAGCCGACAAGCCGGAACGGGCGTTTTTTGAGGCCTGCTTTGCGCGCATTCCGGATTTCCGGCCGGAGGAGACCGTGATGGTCGGGGACAGCCTCTCCTCGGACATCGCGGGAGGGAGGAATGCGGGAATCCGCACGGTGTGGTACAATCCGGGAGGGCTGGTTCCGCCGCCGGACATGGCGCCCGATGCCGAAATTCACCGCCTTTGTGAGTTGCCGGCGCTGCTGCAAGCCATGGGGTGAGATGCGCCGCGTTCATTCCTGCCGGGGCGTCATGATCGAGCCGCCCCTCGTGCCATTTCGGCACAAGGGGCGGCAGTCGGTGTAACATTCAAGCCATGCGGAGCGGTTCACGCTCCGCTTTTTTGCGGACAGCAGTGAAGGTGCGTCGGTGCCTGACCTTCTCTGAAACGGTCAGGAGAAGAGGCTGTCAACAGAATTTTGTGAAATTGGCAAGACCGTTGGTTTTGCTTCGGGACATGTGCTATTCCATCGGCAATTCCTGCGCGATACCGTATTCTCCCTGATAAACATTGCGGGTGCCCACAATGCCAATCAGCTCGTCTCTCGGTATTTCCCTCGCCGTTTGGGTGCCTGCTTCAAACAGGAGATAAGCGTCGTCATAATATTCCGCATACCGGTCGCCTGTTTCCCGATGGATCCAAACGATTTTCACAACGCCGTACACCGTGTCGCCGGCTTTGACATACCAGCCGTACAGATTGAGACAACGCAGCGTTTTTCCGGTTGTGGCGGTGTGCGGCGGGGCGGGGAGCCGGTCGGCATATGCGGCGGCATGCTCCGAAATCCATGCCGCAATGTCGGGAATATCGGTCAGATCCTCCGGTGTATACCGGACATCGGAATACCGGACCTCTCCGGTGTCAAGCTGGATGCATACGGTTTCTTCGGTCTGGCAGCCGTTGATATACCGGCGGTAGAGAACTTCCGCCTGTCCGGTGCCGGGGTTGCAAAGCGTTTGGGAAAATACGCCGTTGGCAAAGGGGCGTACATATTCGGCGGCGGCTCTGGCTTCCGTGCTGTTCCACACCGGCGCTGCCACAGCAGGCGGCGTCGCGGCTTCGCCGTACAGGTCTTTCCATTCCTGAATATCCGCACGGATTGCGGCGACGGCCTGCGACTCGGTGTGCCCCCGGTATACCACCAGGCCGCCGGACTCGCTGTCCAGATACAGCCGGGCAAACTGATAGCCGTATATCCAGCTCTCTGTTGCCCAGAGGCTTTCATCGAAAATGCCGTCGCTGAAGGCTATGATGCTCCCAAGCTCGGGGGTATCCGTATCATCGTGGAACACGGGGAGCGGAAACGCTTCCACCTGATTCTGCGTTTTGTTTTTCAATACATAGTTTTCCATGCCGAGCTGCGTCATGGAGATCAGCAGGGCGTCATATGCCTGAAAATCCACAAACCTGGTTTCCGGAATCAGGTACAGGAATTCCTGCGGAATCCCCACTCCGTGAATCACCTCCTCTGTGCGCATCCGGACGATGCGATATGCAGTGGGGCGGCGGACAGGGGAGGCATCCAGCAGGCTATAAACGTCGGGGAGACTCTGAACCGCGACGGCCTTCACCACAATGCCGGTGGAACGGAATTCGAATGCGGGCGGCGCGCCGCTTTCCCCGCCGGACGTGAGCGCTGCCGAGCTTCCGACCACAAACTCCAGAGAGGAACCGGTCAGCTTTTCAGGGAAAACCGTGGCGTCAATGGTGCCTGCGGCAGATTCGGGCGGAGTGTGCGTGCTTCCGTTTCCGTCGGGCGGCGTTATGGAGATTGGGAAAAAACTCCGGAATACGACCGAGAGGATGGCGATCAGGCAAAGCACTGCGGCAGATGTGCTCCACATCAGCCACCTTTTTTTCCGCCTTTTCTGTTCCTTCAGCCGCTCCTTCTGCGCAAGATATTCTTCCACAAGTGCAGAGTCGATTCGGTTCATGCCCTCGTTCCATTCCCGGGTGGTCATACCGTATAGCCCTCGCTTTCCAGTTTTTCCTTCAGCCCGCTTCTGATGGCGGCCAGCTCCTTGTTGATCATAGAGCGGCTGAGCCCAAGCTCGCGCGCGATGCTGTCAATCGGCTCCGCAAGATAATATCGGCTCATGAATATGAATTTTCTGCGTTCGGGCAGTGCGCGGATGTAATCGCTGATGACCGCTGCGAGCCTCCTCGCGTCAAATTCGGCGGAAACACTGTCGGAGTCGTCCGCAATCCACTCCCCCAGCTCGGAGAGCAAGACCGACAGCTCGGACGGAATGCTTTTCTTGCGGGTATTCACATGGTAGCGGTTGATCGCGATCCTGCGCATGATCGTTGTCAGAAAAGCCTTCAAAACCCTCGGCCTTGACGGCGGCATTGCATTCCAGGCGCCGATATAGGTGTCGTTCAGGCATTCCTCGCAGTCAAGCGAATCATGCACAATGTTGTAGGCAACGGTAAGCAGATAGCTTTTATACTTCCGGTCTGTCTCTGTAATTGCGGTCTCATCGCGCAGCCAATACAGCTCGATGATCTCCTCATCCCGCATCGGTGGCAGTGCCGTGGCTCTGGGTCGTAACTTCATACGCGCCTCCTTCATAGTCGGTATGGAAGGGTCCTTCAGTGATCACACGCAAAAAGCCGGTGAGATGTTCATCTATCAAATATAGTCAGGAAAAAACCGAAAATGTGTAATGATTTTCCGATTTTTTCAGGCAGAAGCAGCAGTATCCCGGCAATATCATTTCGCCTTGCAAAATTGTATGATTGCGGGGATTTATTTACGTACCTTCTATGGTACTTTGATTATATTAATTATACTATAGGAAGTTCTTTTTTTCGGGTCTGCCCCAAATATAGGGCTATTGCGAAGAGGTAAAATCGTTTGCATTCGACGTATGTGTGCTTTTTATATTTAACCGGTATTTCTGCGGAGATTGTCCGAAGGCACGCTGAAATTGCGCCGAAAGATGCGCGCTGCTCGAAAAACCGCATTGATAGGCGATTTCCGTACAATTCAGCTTTCCTTCCTCCAACAGCTTTTTTGCAAGATTCAGTCTGGATCGGATGAGATATTGCGACGGAGAAATTCCGATTTCCTCCTTGAAAAGATGTCGGAAATAATCGTAGCTGTAGTGGTAGGAGGCAGCCAACTCCTGCCAGTTGATGGGACTGGTGCAGTACTGGCTGATGTAGTTTGCGGCAAACTGCATTTGGGAACCGGTTTGCGGCTGGGAGTCCTTGCAGGTCAGACGGGAAATATAGAGCAGGATTAGGTGGAGATGGAGCAGCATCGCTTTGGATGCGTCCCGCTGATTGAAAATGTGCTCCTCGTAAATGGCGCGCAGCGCGGACCCGATGCTGTGCTCCGGGGTATCCTGAAAAAACAGATCGGTCTCCGGTTCGCGGAACGAGCCGTGGAAGCCAATGAAAACAACCTCGCTCGGATCGGTGTGCAGCTCGCTGTGCACCACCTTCGGTCTCATCAGCGAAAAGGAGTTGGGCAGCAGCGTATAGGTCTCGGTTCCGATGGTTGTGGTGCCGCTGCCTTTATAATAGTATACCAGCTCGTAGCAGGTGTGAAATTGGTCAGGCACAGTCTCCCCGGTGCGGTGTCTGTAGGATTTGACAAAATCAATTTCCAGTGCAGCGTCCAAAAGATCACCCCTTTCCGTGTATCTGTTAATAGTATACCGGTTCCATATCGGCTTGTCAATAGGAAAAAGCCATTTTATATAAATTTTAGGCCAATTTATGAAAGATTGCAAACGATGATTATTGTATAATAAAACCAATACAAATGCAAAAATAAACAATTTGCTTTGTTAGGTATCCTGAAAAGACAGGTTGGCTGATGTATGCAACAGTTATTTGCTCTGCCCGAAAAAAGAAACAAACCGGTGATACTCGGTACCGATTGGCATACCGACTGCGACGATGCGGTAGCCATCCGGGTTCTCGCGTGGTATCATTGGAAAGGCGCCGTTCAATTGCTCGGCGTATCGATCGATTCGGCAATGGAGTGCTCCGTTGCCTCCATGAAGCGGTTTTTGTCCCATGAGCGGCTGGAGGTTCCGGTCGGCCTGGATCACAGCGCGTATGATTACGGGGGGGAGGTCCGCTATCAACGGCAGCTTGCCGATGGGATGGATTGGGCGGCCGAAAACCGGAATTGCGAAGAAGCCGTACATCTTTACAGACGGTTGCTGGCCGGAGCGGCTGAACCGGTTGAGCTGATTGAAATCGGCTTTTTGCAGGTGCTTGAGGCGCTGTTGGATTCCGGACCGGATGACGTTTCGGAGCTGAACGGAAGGGAACTGGTCAGCCGGAAGGTTTCCAAGCTGTGGGTGATGGGGGGCAGGTGGGATCGCACGGATTACGCCGAATTCAACTTCTCCAGAACCGAAAGGGCAAGAAAGGCCGCACACAGGGTGTTGGAGGATTGGCCGACAGCCATTACGCTGCTCGGGTGGGAAACGGCGGCCACGGTTTTTTCCGGCGATATTCTGAAGACCTCGTGCAATTGGCAGGATGATCTGAAAGACATTCTGCATCATCACGGAGCGGAGGACGGCAGACCGTCGTGGGACCCCCTGCTGGTATATCTTGCGTGTGTCGGGGATGAAACGCGTGCCGGCTTCCGTACCGTGCGCGGGAGAGCGTTTGTGGACGAGACAACCGGCTGCAGCCGCTTTGCGGAGGATCCCGGCGGCAGGCACTGCTATGTGGTGAAGATGAATACCGACGCTCAGTATGGGGAGACACTCAACCGTCTGATTCTGGATTACGCCCTTCACCTGCGCCAAACGAAACTGACATCGGATCCGATGTTGGAATATACCTTCAGAAAAGGAGAAAAAAGAAATGAAGAAAACGACGAGAAAAGCCCTGCTGCTGATATTGGCTTTGCTACTGTCGGCGTGCGGCCTTCTGTCATGCGGAAACGGAGATGACCCATCCGGTGAAACCACTCCGCCTTCCTCCACAGGCGGGGAAGAGGAAAACGGGGATTACGACGCCAACGGATACCTCAAGGATCATCTGCCGGACGACCTCAGCTATGACGAGGACATTCTGGTGCTGGGCTGGAACACCGACATCGAGGGCATACAGGAGTTCGGTTCGGACGGCACCTCCACGGATGAGATTGATCTGGCTGTCTACACCCGGGATCAGCGTGTGCAGACCCGGTTGGATGTAACGCTGAAATACACCACCGTGGTTGGCTCCAACGGGCAGGAAAACAGCTTTATGCAATCCTTGCAGAATGTTGTCAGCGGAGGGGACTATTTCGATTTTGTCGGAGCCTACACCCGTACCTCCGCCGTTTGCGCGGCGGCCGGACTCTACCGCGATTTGAGCAATATCGAGGGCAGCTATCTCGATTTCGAAATGCCGTGGTGGAACCAGAGCCTGATTGAAGAGACCCGCATCGGCGACACCTTCTATCTCTGCACCGGCGACATCTCTCCGCTGTTCATCCAGATGGTGTACTGCGTGTACTTCAACGCGGACCTGTTTACCGATTACGGGCTGGAAAGCCCCTACGATCTGGTGGAAGCCAATGAATGGACGCTGGAGCGGATGATTGAACTGGGGCAGGGCTTTTACAGCGACGTCAACAACAGCCAGACCGTGGACGCCGTGGACCGTATCCCGATGGTGGGGAGCTATTGGGACTGGCCGGCGCTTCTGCACGGCTGCGACGTGCCTTGGATCATTCGCGATGAAACCGGTACGCTGACCGTCAACCCCGACTGCTACATGGAAAAGGGGCTGGATGTGATGGAGCAGCTTCTGGACTTTGTGCAGGTGGATCAGGCGTATGTGGGGGACGGCGTGACCGAAAACTTTGTGTCGGGTCTGTCCCTGATGATGCTCGCCCATCACGGTACGGCCTCCATGCAGTTTGGCGAGGTGACGTTTGAGTACGGTTGCGTGCCCACGCCGAAATACGACAGCGCGCAGAGCCAGTATTACAGCACAGTGCGGCAGCCCATTTCCATGTTCGGTATTCCCGGCGCGGTTCCCGAGGATCGCCTTGCGATGGATACCGCAGTGCTGGAGGCGCTTGCCAGCGCGGGCTACCGTACCACCACGCCCGTGGTGTTTGAAAAGATTATGCAGTATCAGACCAGCGCCAGCCCCGAGATGACCGAAATGCTTTCCCTGATCCGCGAGACGCAGATCTTCGATTTCGGCCGAATTTATACCCGCGAGCTGGGCAGCTACTGCGATGAGCCCGGCGCCTTTATCCGCGACAATCGGCCGTGGACCGAGTTCCGCCCGCAGGCCGAGCAGATGCAGACCCTGCTGGAGGAGTTTATCCGCAAGATTCAGACCGGAACCTACGCCTGATTTTCCCGCAGCCCGAATCCTGCCCCGTATACAGCATTGCATATCTGAAAAGGAGAAGTCAATTCATGAAAAAGAGTTTATCGCTCGTTCTTGCCCTTCTGGTTGTGCTCTCTGCTCTGTCTATCCCCGCTCTTGCCGCCGATGAGGCGGCAGCCGAGCTGCCTCTGGTAAAGGATGTTGCCGGCTCCACCGTCGCCATGGATGGGGAAATGGGAGCCGATGAAGGCTGGGCCGAGGTACCGTATATGCTGCTGGACACCGTTTGGACCGGCAGCGCGCAGGCCGCCGTGGTCGGCGAGGTGTATGCCGGCTACGATACCGAATATCTTTATCTGTTCGTTCATACCACCGTTGATACGACCGTCCTGCGCGTGCTGCTGTCCTTTGACGGCAAAAACGAAAAAACCGCGGGCCAGTGGATCTGCTCCTGCTTTTACACCAATACCGGCACCAACGGCCGTTCCTCCGGAATGGTGCCCGGATCATCCCAGCAACTGGACATCTACAGCGAGTTTTACACGATGTACGCGCAGGGCAGCCCCGACCACGAGCTGTGGCAGAAGACCGCCTGGTACGGCGCCGGCACCAATGGGCTGGAGCGCTTT
>CALXUY010000082.1 GCA_944391805.1 uncultured Clostridia bacterium | reverse complement strand
CCGGAATGGTATGGATATCCAACTCAGATTTGGTAGTGATACCCCCTATGAACATGTTAAATGTCCATAGGGGGATTTTAGTGTATTGTAAGGTTAGAGTTCACAATGATCAAGAAATTCCTGCATAATCATTTCAGCATCATCAACGAGGGCGTAAACTATATTGTGTAAACGCAAGAAAAATGGTAAAATAAAAGAGTGCAAACATGCTGTACCCGGAGGAAGAATCGATCGGAGACATCACAGACATGCTCAAGGACCTGTTCGCCGACACGATGGAGGACATGCTCCAGGCCGAGCTGGAGGCCAAGCTGGGCTACCGTAAGAACGATCCCTCCCCCAAGGAGACTGGGAACCGCCGGAACGGAAGCTATCCCAAAACCGTCCGCTCGGGTCTGGGAGAGAGCCGGATTCAGATTCCGAGAGACCGGGAGGGAGAATACGAGCCGGCGCTGATCCCCAAGGGGGCCTATTATACATTATCTTTTGTCGTACTCTTTTTTGCCTCATTTTGAGGCTTTTTTCTTTTCTTTTTGCCACATATGTTTTTCAGTATAGCAAAAGGCCAAGCCAATCGCTTTTTTAAAAGCATTTGACTCAGCCCCTCGGTGAAAATCAGCGATGAACGAAACTTAAAAGAGCTTTTTCTTGAGCAGACGGGCGACCGCCACATCTGCGGCGGCGACCAAAACAGTGGTGATGGCCATGGCGCGCAGGGAGTATCCGGTAGTTCTCTCAAATTCAAACACATCCACGGGCTCCGTGTCGCTGGACTTTTTCAGAATTTCATATCTGTAGGTCGTGGTGGAACGGATATAAGGATTGTAATTGGTTTGCTCAAGGTCATAGGACAACCGATCCATCAGGTTTTTGCAGGCGCTGCGCGCTTCCTCATATTTTTCCTGAATACCGCTCCGGACCTGCTGCACCGTGTCGGCGATCCGTCCGCTCTTTTTGACATCCGGCTCTACGGCTTCAAAGGCGATCGGAATTTCCTCATCCGCATCAGCGAACGTATCGGTTTCGTCAGGCTCCACGGTAAAATAGTCGTCGTCCTCTGCCGGTTCGGAGGCAGAGGTCTCGGTCACTTCGGGTTCCGGCTCTTCCGGTTCCGCAGGAGCTTCGGCTTCATTTTCCGGTTCGCTCTGTGCGGCCGGCTCGGCAGGCTCCTCCGCCGGAACGGCTTGTTCCTCCGGCTCGGCAGGCTCGGCCTTTGCAGTCTGCTCCGATTCGCCCGCCGTGCCGGCGTCGGCTTCCGTGCCGCCGGCTGTTTGCTCGGATTCCTGGGGAGGAATCTCCTGCGCAGCTTCCTCCGGAACAGCCTTTCCGGCTTCATCCTCGGGTTGATTTTGAAGCTCCAGAGCTTCCGGATTCAGAATATTTTCGTTTGCCATCGGTTTATTCCTCCGTTCGTTTATAATAATAGCATATGTAGACTGCGGCGATATTATGCAGCGTTTTTGGGGGCGTTGAGGTCAACGGTGACAATAAAGCCGCCGATGTTGTCGCCAGACACTGTGGATTCATAGTCTGTGGGGATCGGAACCGTGGTCACCGCCCCCGCCTCGTTGTTTGCCGGTACATAATATACCTCATAGTCTGTGTTGCCGTCGCTGTTGATGTCAATCTTCAGGTGTACGCCGTCCGTGCCTGTGGTGGAGGTGTGATTGTTGCGCAGCAGCTCCACATACTCCTCGAGACAAAGCCCGTTCGCCGACATATAGGTCGCATGCGGAATTCCCACATAGCGGAAGGCCTCGGTGTAGTTGCTCACACCGGTGATACCGGTTTTACCCGACGGGTAGCGCTGAATGAAGCCATAGTTCTGGCAGTTGGAATAAATCCAGCTGTAGGTTGCGGCATCCAGCCCCGAGCTGGTTGTGCTGTCCGAGAGAGCCACGAGCAGGCCGGTATGGTGCTCCGAGTATCCGGCAGCAACCGAGTAGTTTCCGTCCGCCTGCTCCTCTTCTGTCCGGTATGCGTCGTACACCACAAGATTGTCATCGCCTGACAGGCGGTAATACTGTGTCAGCATCGCGCTGAGCTGCCGTGCCGCCTCGGATTGCATATGGGGCGGGTCGTTGATGTTGGGGATGAGATAGGGCAGGGTACCGTCCACCCGCTCCCGGTAGTTGGTCACGTTTTCCATGCTGACGGTGGGGAAGGTATAGATGTGGCTGTTGTTGACAACAATCAGATCTCCGAGATAAATTTCACTGTACGAGCGGGATACCAACTCATATTTTATTTGAGCGTCCGGCGGGGTGTTCTCATCCTGATCGGGGCGGTTCTGAACCGAAACCGCAATGTGGCAGATCAGAAAGATCAGACCGGTGATGGCGAGTAGGAGAACCACAGCGCACAGGGCCAGCAACGTCATTCTCCCCTGCTGCATCCGATGAAGCCGGTCCTTGCGGTGGCTTTGTTTTCGTGTATTAAAGCTGAGGGGAGCGTTGTTTCGGTGGGACAATTTTGTGTGACCTCCTTTCAGGGGGATGGATGGAGGGCTGCCTGCCGGTCGCGCGGCTTACAGCGCATCCTTGATGGAGAAATCCATACGCCCTTTTTTATCCAATCCGATATACTTTACTTTCACTACGTCTCCGAGCTTGAGCACATCCTCCACCTTGTCGATGCGGCGGGGAGCAATTCTGGAGATGTGAACCATGCCCTCCTTACCGGGGGCGTATTCCACAAAGCAGCCGAATTCCTTGATGCCGGTGACGGTTCCGGTGTAAATAGCACCGACCGTCGGCTCGAATACGATTGCGTCGATGCAGGCCTTGGCTGCCTCGGCCTGGTCGGCATTGACCGCGGCGATGTGAATGGTGCCGTCGTCGTCGATATCGATCTTGGCGCCGGTGTCGGCAACGATCTTCTGAATCACCGCGCCGCCCTTGCCGATGACCTCGCGGATCTTATCGGGATCAATTTTCATAGTGGTCATTTTGGGCGCGTATCTCGAAACCTCGGGGCGGGGAGCCGGAATGGCCTTGAGCAGCACCTCGTCAATAATATAATCCCGCCCGATATGGGTCATCTCAAGTGCTTTTTTGATGATTTCGGGAGTCAGCCCGTCGATCTTCAGGTCCATCTGAATCGAGGTGATGCCCTTGTGCGTGCCGGCCACCTTGAAGTCCATGTCGCCGTAAAAATCCTCCAGCCCCTGGATGTCCAGCATGGTGTCCCATGAGCCGTCCTCGGCAGTGATCAGGCCGCAGGAAATACCGGCCACAGGCGCCTTGATCGGCACGCCCGCATCCATCAGCGCCAGTGTGGAGCCGCAGACCGAGCCCTGCGAGGTCGAGCCGTTGGAGGAGACCACGTCCGACACCAGCCGGATGGCATAGGGGAATTCCTCCTCGGAGGGCAGCACCGGAATCAGAGAGCGCTCGGCCAGCGCACCGTGGCCGATCTCGCGGCGGCCGGGGCTTCTCACCGGCTTTGCCTCGCCGGTGGAGAAGCCGGGCATGTTGTAGTGATGAATATATCTCTTGGAGGTCTCGGGGTCAATGCCGTCCAGCATCTGGGCCTCCGAAAGCGTGCCGAGTGTGGCTGCGGTGAGCACCTGTGTCTGGCCTCTGGTGAACAGACCCGAGCCGTGCGCGCGGGGAAGCAGCCCGACCTCGGCGCCCAAGGGACGGATCTGATCCATACGGCGGCCGTCCACCCGCTTTTTGTCCACAAGCAGCCAACGGCGCACAATCTTTTTCTGAATTTTGTAGATCAGCTCGTCCATCATGCCGGGCAGGTCAGGGTATTTCTCTAAGAATTTTTCCAGAATCGCGTCCTTGACCGGTACCATTCTGGCGTCGCGGACATTCTTGTCATCGGTGTCCAGCGCCGCCATCACGTCTTTTTCGCAAAAGGCGAAAATTTCGTCGAACATCTCATGATCCAGCTCGCAGGAGGGATAGGAGAATTTCGGCTTGCCGATCTCATCCACAATCCCGTTGACAAATTGGAGCAGATCCTTGATTTCGGAGTGTGCCATCATAATGGCGTTGTACATGGTTTCGTCATCCACCTCGTTGGCGCCGGCCTCAATCATCACCACTTTTTTTGAGGTGGCGGCAACCGTGAGCTGCAAATCGCTTTTCTTTTGCTGCTCGTAGGTGGGATTGACTACCAGCTTGCCGTCGACAAGCCCCATGAACACGCCGCCGATCGGACCGTTCCAAGGGATATCGGAGATCGAGAGCGCGACCGAAGCACCGATCATCGCGGTGATTTCGGGCGAGCAATCGTTGTCTACCGACATGACAATCAGTGTCAGCGCCACATCGTTGCGCAGATCCTTCGGGAAGAGCGGACGGATCGGGCGGTCGATGACGCGGGAGGTGAGCACCGCCTTTTCGGTCGGCTTGCCCTCGCGCTTGAGATATCCGCCGGGAATTTTGCCGGCCGCGTACATTCTCTCGTCAAAATCAACCGAGAGGGGAAGGAAGTCGATGCCGTCGCGCGGCTTTTCGGATGCGGTGGCACAGCAGAGCACCGCGGTGTCTCCATAGCGGCAGAGCACCGAGCCGTTGGCAAGCCCTGCCATTTTGCCGGATTCAATCACCAGCGGTCTGCCCGCAAGTGTGTAGCGGAAGGTTTTGTAGTTTTTGAACACCATAGGGGTGCTGATGGGGTTGGACATGAAAAAAATTCCTCCGTAAAATTTGTATTCATAATTTTTCGTCCGGAGGTTTAGCACTTAACCTTATGTCCCAGCCTGTCCGCACAGTGCTCGGGCACACGGTTAACTGCTAATCCACCGAACAGATATTACAGAAACAATGCAAAAAAACACAAGCGGGAGTGAGAGCAGTGACCGATGCCGCTGCCCTCGCTCCCGATGGCTGTTATCTCCTCAGACCGAGCCTGCTGACAATTGCGCGGTACCGCTCAATATCCGTTTTTTGCAGATAATTGAGGAGGTTTCTTCTGTGACCGATCATCTTCTGCAGCCCGCGGCGGCTGTGATAGTCGTTTTTGTTGGCCTTGAGGTGCTCGGTCAGGTTGGCGATCCGGGAGGAGAGAATGGCAATCTGCACCTCCGGAGAGCCGGTGTCGCCCTCGTGTGTGGCGTACTGCTCAATGATGCTTTGCTTTTCGGTTTTCTGCATGGTTACTTCACCTTTCTTTCTTCTTGTCATTTTTGTATTTCTCCGTAAGACTCAGCAGCCGGCGGGTGAAGAACCGCGGGAATCAGCCCTTGCGGTCGGTATCCGGAAACCGAGCGAACGTCATACAACATTATTATACCACGTTTCTGTTGATTTGTAAAGGGATTTTTGAAAATTATGGTGTGGATTTTCCGCCTTTTTTTCGCCTCTTCAGCCGGAGCACCGGAATCAGGCGCGGGGGACTGTTTTCCTTTTCCCGCACCAGAATGCCGATGCGGTCCGCCGAGCGGTGCCAGACGGCGACAGAGCCTCCAGCGGTTTTGCGACGGGCAATGGAGATGCGGGAAAACAGTCCGGAAAGCCCGCGTGCGGCAATCGGAAGCAGCAATATAAAATATGTGAGAATGTACTGGGATTTTGCCTCGAAAACCGTGTGGTAGAGAAAGCCGCCGATGACACACACCGGAAGGATCACCTCCTCAATCCGCCGGGTTCGCAGGAGCGTCAGACATCCCAGAGCCGCCGTTACAAATACCAGTTGTGTGACCCAATCCATCCAACGCTTCAGGGGGTGCTCGCCGGCGCCCTGCACCCATTCGGCCAGCATACCCGGCTCCCCGTAGCTGCCCCGGACCTGATTGGTCCAGATGCTCTGATAGCTGGTTTCGTTCCATTCACTGCGCAGTTTTTCCGAGAAAAAATCGGCGGCCTCGTCCGGATGCTCGCGGAAGTATTCCAGGCGATCACGGATGACCTTCATCGAGCGCCGGTTGGCCTCGGCGGGGTCCATGCCGCTCTCGTGAAAATTGACCACCGTATAGGATGCTTCGTACCAGCCGGGGGCGATAAAGGCGTCGTTCAGCCCCATTGCCGCATAGGAGGACATCGGAATGCCTTTGCCGAACGAAATGCCGAAGCGCTGCTCATACTGTGTCTGAACCCCGGCCGGAACCGCGTATGCTGATGCCGCACACAGCAGCATGCAGACCGCGCAGACGGCCGAAGGCTTCCGGATTATGCGGATCAGGAGCACAATGAGCATGGCAGCCAGCAGGATCAGCGTGTTCTTTTTGAGCGCCGTGCCGAGTCCGATCAGCAGCGCTGCCAGCAGCGCGTGCGGCCAGCGCCTGCGGCCGTCGAACATGCAAAGCATCTGCCAGACGGCCAGCGCACCGCACATCAGTCCGGGAATGTTTCCGTAGGGAAAGGTACAGAACAGAACGGGCTGCAGGCTCACCAGCATCAGCCCGCAGCAGATCACGGTCGGGCGGTCTCCCCACAGCCGCCGCACCGAAAACAGAAGGGCAAGGTAGGTGACGCCAAGGCAGACCGCGTTTGCCAGCTCCATGGGAACGGTATAGTTCCCCATGCCGAACAGACGGATGATGCCCTCGCAGAACAGCACATAGCCAAGCTGATAGGGGTGCCGCTGGAAATAGTCCTCGGCGAGCCGGGAGCCGTCCCCAACTGAGGCATGGTAGGCGGCCCGTGTGACAATCAGGCAGTCCTGCGAGGGGGCGGCCTGTGCCGAGAGCACAAAGATCACGCTGCCCAGCGTCACGGCCAGGACGGTCAGCCAGATGACGGTATCGGTGCGGAGGCGGTCGGTCAACAGCGTCCACGCCAGCGCGCCGCCCGCAAATACCGGCAGCATCAGCAGATTCAGGGGCAGGGAATCGGAATACGTGTCCACGCGCTCCCCGGCAAAGTTGTTCAGGTTCATATCCACCGTTTCGGTCAGAGAAACGGCGGAAAGCCAGCAGAGGATCAAAAAGAGAAGCACCAGCGCCGCTGCCGCGCAAAAGGCCGAAAAACGGCTGCCGAAGCGGCGGGGCTGCAGTGTTGAGGATTGTTTTTTCATGAAATGCTCCTGACCGGCTGAGGGCTTCAGCGCTTCTTTTTTTGCTTCAGACGGAGAATCGGCAGCAGTCTGCTGCGGCCGTCTTTTGTTGGAATGACAATGCCGATGCGGTCACCCGAGCAATCCCACACCGCGTGAAAAACGGGAAGGCAGCCGCGGGCAAACGCGGCTGCCTTCCCGCAGATAGGAAGCGTGTGCTTGTCGGAGCCGAAGCGGAATTGACGTTATCCGGCGTCCCCGTTTCCGGAGGAATTGCCGTCCAGATACCGCTCCATATATTGCTCTGCACTGATGAGAATGGCGCGCGGCTTGTTGGTTCCGTCGGATTTGGAGACCAGCCCCTCCTCCTCCATGCGGTCAATCAGCTTGGCGGCCTTGCCGTAGCCGATGCCCAGCTTGCGCTGGAGCAGGGAGGTGGAAACCCGTTTTTCGCCGATGAAGATGCCGATGGCCTGCACGTATTTTGCGTCGTCGTCCGTGCCGCCGGGCAGCGCGATGTCGCCGCCGCCCTTGCCCTTCTTCTGGCCGCATTGTGCTGCGTATTCCTTCATCTTGCCCGTAAAGTTCTCGTCATATTCGGCGGTTCCGTTTGTGGCGCGGATGAATTCGCAGATCTTCTCAACCTCGTCATCCGAAACAAAGGCACCCTGCACGCGGGTGGGCATCATCGAGCCGATCGGAGCAAAGAGCATATCGCCGCGCCCGAGCAGCTTTTCGGCCCCGGCGAAGTCGAGAATGGTGCGGGAATCGATCTGCGAGCGCACGGTGCAGGCGATGCGGGAGGGAATGTTGGATTTGATCAGACCCGTCACCACGTCCACCGAAGGCCGCTGGGTGCCCACAATCACATAAATGCTGGCCGCACGGGCCTTCTGCGCCAGCCGGCAGATCGATTCTTCTACCTCGTCTCCGGCGGTCATCATCAGGTCGGCCAGCTCGTCGATGATGATGATGAGAACCGGCTTCGGCGTCAGCTCGGGATCCTTGGCGGCCAACGCGTTATATCCGTCAATATTTCGAACGCCGAATTCCTGAACAAGGGCAAACCGATCCTCCATCTCATTCACGGCGGCCTGCAGTGCGCCGGCCGCGTCCTTCGGCGTGGTGATGATCGGCGCCATCAGGTGGGGAATGCCTTTGTAGGGCGTAAATTCCACCTTTTTCGGATCGATCATAATCAGCTTGACCTCGTCCGGGCGTGCCTTGAACAGAATGCTCATGATGATGCTGTTGATGCAGATGGATTTACCCGAGCCGGTGGTACCGCCGATGAGCAGGTGGGGCATTTTTGCAATGTTGAAATAGATCGGCTGTCCGGTCACGCCTTTGCCCAGCCCCACGGTCAGCTTGCTGTCGCTCTCGGTGAACTTTGGCGACTCCAGCAGCTCGCGCAGGTATACGGTCTGCCTGGTTTTGTTCGGTACCTCCACACCGATGGCGCTTTTGCCCTCGATGGTCTCCATACGCACGTTCTGCACGGCAAAGGCCAGGGCGATGTCGTCGGCGGTGTTCATGATGTTGCGCACGCGCGTGCCTGCCGACGGGAAGATTTCATACCGCGTCACGGTCGGGCCGCAGGAATAGGTGATTTCCCGGATGCTGATTTTGAAATCGGCCAGTGTTGCGGCGAGCTTCTCCATGTTCTCGGCAATCTCCGCCTGGTTTTCCTCGGTGATCGGCTCACCCGGGTGCAGGTAGGAGATGGGCGGGAAGATATAGGGCTTGCTCTCCTCCGCCTGCTGCTTTTTGACAGCCGTTTTGGCGGCGCTTCCCGGCGCGGCTGAAGGCTTGCCGGATGCGCGCGGCATCGGAATCGAGGCCTCCCGCTGTTCAAACGCCTCCTCACTCAGCCCGAACTCCTGTCTGCCGTTTTTGTCGGCCGGGCGGAAGATGGGCTTTTGCACCGGCGCTCCGGCCGGAGCACCAGGCTTCCCGGCGGCAGAACCGGCGGCCGCGTTTCCGGCGGGCCTCGGCGTGCCGGTTGGGTTTTGTGTGCCGGCGGCTCCGTTCGCTGCCGAGGGGCGGGGGGCATTGCCTGCTCCGGCCGGGCCGCTTGCCCCGGCAAGGGCGTCGGCAACCGGATTGCTGCGGTGCACCGAGCCGGGCATCGGAACCTCGGGGGGAACCGGGGCGTGCCTGCGGGGCGCGGGCTGCTCATGGTCGTCCAGATTGATAAAGATGCTTCCCAGCTCAAAACCCCGGTCGGCCTTCTGCACCCGTCCGACCGATTTGAAGTCGGCGCTGTTGCGCGGGAAAATCGGATCGATGGATTCGGCCTGCACTTTGGCGGCAGGGGAGGGAGTACGCGGGGCGGCGGCTTGGCTCTGCGCGGCCGGTCTTTGGGAGAACGACTGTGCGCCGGCTGTATTCGGGGCCGCGGGGGCGGTCGCCCTGGGTACAGCGGTCCCGGGCGCGGGAGCCTCCCCGGCTGCTCTGCCGGAGCCGGCGGACGCTGCTTGCGCGGTGCTGCCGGTGTTCCCGGTGCTTACGGTGTTTGCGCTGCCGGCCGCGCCGGCCTTTTTGCCGACCGGTTCGGTGTTCAGCCCATCCGGGATGACCGGAGCGCAGCTTTCCTGCTCGGTGAAGGCCTCATCGGTCGCGTCCAGAATCGGATGCGGCATCGGCGCCAGCTTGCTGTCGGCTTTTTTGGACGGGGCGGCGTCGGGTTCGGTGTAGCGCACGGCCCCATCGGGGGGATTGGAGTCGGAGGCACCCGCAGCAGCGGCCTTCTTCTCCCCGCTTCCCGCCTTGTGTATTTTTTGCTTGATGCTTTCAATATGGTGCTCTTCCACCGTCACATCCAGCGGCTCCATCGAGCGCTTGAGCGTGCGGTTGGCGCGGATGTGCTCCATCAGATAGTGCGGAGTCATTCCGAGGTAGAAGAAGAGCGCCAGAATCGTGAGAAAAATGCTGACAATGATGCCTCCCAGCACGTTGAGGTAGCGAACAAGGAAATAACCGACGCCTCCGCCGAACAGTCCGCCGCCGGTCATTCTGGCGCCGTGGGCAATCAGCTCCGAGGCGCTCATGCTCCAGTCGCTTTCGGGGAGCGCGGCCAGACAGAATACATGAATCATGGCGCTGAGCAGCACCAGCAGCACCAGCCCGCTGATGCTGCGCTCCAGCACCTGCCGGTCACGGTCAATCCAGCTCTTCCAGAAGGCGGCAAGCGCGAAAATCAGAATGGGCAGCAGAAACACCGCCGGGCCGAACAGCCCGAACAGCCCGTAGCAGATATAATAACCCACGCTTCCCATCAGATGCGCGGAGGGATCGCTCTCGCACTTGTTTCCGATGTTGCAGAACAGATTGAGCACCAGACAGACCGTGAGGAAGATTCCCAGTGCGGTGAGCAGATAGGGAATGACCCGGTGCGCGGGACGGGAGGAGCGCGGCGGCCCCTTTCGGGTGTCAACGGTGTCCCGCGGTTTACGGGCCGTACCGTCTCCTTTTCCGCTGCGCGCACCGCCGGCTGTTTTTGCGCCGCCGTTTGCTTCGGCAGTGGAGGATTTCACGCGGTCGCCGGTTGTCTGCTTACGGGGGGCAGAGGACCGTGTGCGGGTGGATTGACGGGGGCGCGGCTCCTCGCCTCCGGGGGGAGGCGGGGGCGTCTGCGCGCCGGAATCCATCGGCGGCGTGTCCTGTCTGCGTTCGTCATTTGTCATATCTGTATCCTTTCTTCCGGCAATCGGACTTGCAGGCCCCGATCCGGACGTTTCAGAAATTTTCGATTGTACATTTCCGGGAACCATCCGGTACCGTGAAGGCCGGCCTGGGTCGGGACAAGTCCGCCGCAGACGGTCGGAAAAGCTGTGCATCCGGCCTGTCCGCTGTCCGGAAATGAGATGTAGCTTGCCTGGAATGTGCATTGTGGGACGGTATGCCCCGGCAGAATTCTTACCGGATCCTCCGTCATATATACGGCCGCTCAACGGCAAAGGGAGCTACCCGGTTGATTCTCACTTTAGGGAACCTCTAAAAATTCCCGAAGATATTGAATAAAGTCGCAAAGTATGATATAATGGGAACAAACAAGAGAAGGGCGGCGAAAACCATGAAACAGGTCAACCTATTTGCAGAAGAAACACAG
>CALXUY010000081.1 GCA_944391805.1 uncultured Clostridia bacterium | reverse complement strand
GCCGGAAATTTTGCTTCGCAAAAGTTTCCGTCCGCAGACGGCGAAATATCCCTTTCGGCGTCTCTTTTGGGCAAATTCTGCAAAGCAGATTTGCGGCGGAGCAACGCGAAGCCTTTACTTCTTTCTCTGCGCCTACTTCTTGCAGAGAAAAAGTGGCTATGGCTTTTGTACACTTTTTATTTCAACTGCCTTTTGTCTACAACCTGCGACTGCCTCAAATGCGTTTGAGGCAGTCTGAAACGTGCTTCGCACGTTTTACTTTCTTCAAAAGTTTGTGCGGAGCGGACGCTCCGTTGTGTAGGTTCACAGGGGGCTTGTAATGGTCCTCTCATCCGTTCTTCCCGCACCGGTTATTTCAGAGCGCCCAATCGTTCCACCGCATCCGGGGCGCAGATGAGATTGCCGTGCTCGCGGAAATAGAGGCGGAGCATGGCGGCATTTTCAATTTTTCCGTATTCCACCAGAAAATCCAGCTCCTCCGGTACCGTGAACGGGGAGGAAGAGCGTGTGCGGAACAGCAGATAATAAAAATTCCGTTCGTCGCGGTAGGCGGCGCTTTCTCCGATGTATCCGATGCCCCGTAAGCGGTGGCAGACGCGCAGCAGCACATCCATGGTGTCAAAACGATAAGCGCCGTCCCGCTGAAAGCTGCCGCTGCCCTTGCTGCTCCGTACCGTGAGCGCGTTTCCAACACGGACCGGGAGCTTTTTGCGCTCCTCACCGGAGGCGCTCGGCAGAATGCTGCTCACAAACATCTCGCACCCACCCTCACGTGAGGGAAAAAACTGTACCGAAATTCTACGGTCGTCAAAGTCAAAGCCGATCTGCCGGCGCACCTCCTCCAAGAGCATCCGGAAGGATTTGTGCATTTGTTCGCTGTCCCCGCCGATACAATCGGCATTCAGCTCATATTGCGTCATATCCGAGGGAGTCAACATGATTTTCAGCTTCTGATCGTTGATCTTGATCAGTTCCATGTAACATTCGCTCCTTTCGAAAAGTGAACTCTGCCCGCCTGCGTGACGGAACCGTGTGCGTCAGGTGTTCTTATTAATATTATAGTGCATTTGCGCGAAAATGGAACCCCTAAAAATATGGTAATTTCATTGACGGGGCGGCAGGGGTATGCTATAATATATGCGGAATTCCCTGCGAAGGTCTGCCGGGGGACAGGCAGCGGACATTGGCCGGGCCTCGGAGGATGCGGCTGCCCGGTATGTGCGCCGCCCGGGGGGAGAGGCTTTGCCGTGTGCGCAGCAGCTCCTGCGGGCGCGGTTTTCGTGTGCAGCCGCCGTGCCCGATTGCCAAGGAAGCTGCAAACGCCCGTCGGACACAGAGAGGAGGAAGGCAGATGAAATATGACGCCGGCCGCGCGGCCGTTCTGTTATCCGTGGGAGAGCTGTGCGCGCGCGCCCTCACGCCTCCCGATCTCGACCTCCGGCCCGGCAGCGGGCGTGTCGCCGGTACTGACCGCGCCGCCCTGGGCAGGGAGGCGCATCGGCTGCTCCAGAAGCGGGCGGCGGAGGGGTACGAGGCCGAGGTGACGCTGACCAATACCACGCTGTATCACGGCCTTGCCTACGAGGTCAGCGGTCGGGCGGACGGGGTGCTGCGTGGAGAGCGGACGCTGGTGGAGGAGATCAAAACCGTCGGCGCAAAGGCTTATGCGCGCTCTCCGTCGGCGCTTCATGAGGCGCAGGCCATGTGCTATGCATGGTTCCTCTGCCGGCAGGAGGACCTTGACGAAATCGACGTCCGCCTGACGCTGTATCGCGTGGAGGACGGAAGCGTCCGCAGCTTTCAGCGCACCTGCACGGCGGCGGAGCTGCAGGAGCGGTATTTCGCATTGCTCTCACGGGTTGAATATTTCGCCGGAATCCTGAAGGAGCGGGAGACCGTCCGTCTGCCGTCGGTGCAGAGCGGGCGCTTCCCGTTTCCGTCGGTGCGTCAGGGGCAGGACATGATGATCCGGGAGTGCTACCGGGATATCCGTGCCGGCAAGCGGCTGTTCGTTCAGGCGCCGACCGGAACCGGCAAAACCGTGTCCGCGCTCTATCCGGCGGTGCGCGCGCTGGGGGACGGATACTGCGACCGGATTTTTTATCTGACCGCCAAGGCCAGCACCCGCCGCGAGGCCTATCAGGCCTCGGCGCAGATCTTTGAGGCCGGCTCCCGCCTGCGCACCATTGTGCTCACCTCCCGGGAGCAGCTCTGCGCAAACCCACAGGCGCTGGCCGACCCGGCAGGCGTCACCCGGCACTGCAATCCGGAGAGCTGTCCCCGCGCGCGCGGATTTTATGAGCGTTGCCGGGAGGCGGTCGGCCGGCTGCTCGGGCAGCAGAGCGGGTATCCGCGCAGCTCGGTGGCGGAGACCGCCGCGGAGTTTGGCATCTGCCCCTATGAGTTTCAGCTCGAGCTTTCCGAGCTTTGTGATGTGATCATCTGCGACTACAACTATGTGTTTGACCCCTCGGTCTATCTCCGCCGCTATTTTGAAGCCGACGCCGTGAGCGCCAACCGGTATGTTTTTTTGGTGGACGAGGCGCACAATCTCGGCGACCGCACCTGTGATATGTACAGCGCGGAGCTGCGCAGCGAACAGGTCGGGCAGGCTTTGCGCGCGGTGGCGGCGGTGAAAACCGATGGTGCGGGTGCGGCTTTGGACGAGCGCTTTCGGCCGCTGGAGGAGCTGAACGTCGCTCTGCGGGGGCTGCGCCGGCTCTGCCGGGAAAATTTCTTTCGGGATGAACAGGGAAACGCACATGGCTTTTACCTTTGTAAAAATCCCCTGCTTTCACTGATCGGGCAGGTCGCCGCCTGCCGGACGTTTGCCGAGAAGTGGCTCTATCTGCACCCGGGGCAGGCGGGAGAGCTCGAGCTGCTCGGGCTGCTGTCGGCGCTCCGACGCTTTGAAGCCGTGGCCGAGGCCTATGAGGAGTCGTATTTTGTGACCTTTGTGGAGCGGAACGGAGCCGAGGTTGCCGTGCGCCAGATCTGCCTGGATCCATCGCGGATCCTCGACGCAGCCATGAACCGGGCGCGTGCCTCCGTGCTCTTTTCGGCCACGCTCACGCCGCCGGATTACTTTGCCGATATTCTCGGGGGAGGGAAGGGGGCGGTGCGCATCTCACTTCCTTCGCCGTTTGATCCGGGCAATCTCTGCCTGGCGGCTGCCACGGGCGTGAGCACACGGTATGAGGATCGCGAAAAATCCGTGAAAAAGCTGGCCGGGCTGATCGCGGCCATGGTTTCGGGCAGGGCGGGAAATTATATTGTCTATTTCCCATCGTATGAATACATGGGCAGGGTTTATGCAGCTTTTTGTGAGCGGTATCCGGCGGTGGAAACCGTGCTGCAAACCGCCGGCATGAGCGCCTCCGAGCGGGAGTCCTTTCTCGACGCCTTTGCGGATGACCGCCGGCTGCGTGTGGGCTTTTGCGTGCTGGGCGGCTCCTTCTCCGAGGGGGTGGATCTGCCCGGCGGCAGGCTCATCGGCACCGCGGTGGTGGGAGTCGGCCTGCCCGGTATCTCGAATCAGCGCAACCTGCTGCGCGAGCACTACGACGCCACCCGGGAGCAGGGCTATGACTACGCCTACACCTATCCCGGCATGAACCGCGTGCTGCAGGCGGCGGGCCGGGTGATCCGCCGGGAGGATGACCGCGGCGTGGTGGTGCTGATGGATGACCGCTATGCCTCCGACCGGTACCGTGCACTCTTTCCGGAGCATTGGGCCGGCATGCAATATGCAGGAAACGCAAGGGAACTTGCAAATATTGTCACTGAATTTTGGAAGTCATTCAAATAATTTTGTCAAAATGAAATTTTCTGCAATGAATTTTGCAAAAACATATTGCATTTTCCAAGAGAATATGATATAATAAAGGGTAAAGGTGCCTTTTGACTCTCCGTGTACGGAAGCCGGCGCCAATTCATGAGAAAGGTTTTGATTGGGAATGGTTTTTACGGAGATGAACAAAGAGGCGCTCGGCTCTGCGCTGGCGGAGCTGAAGCGGGAATACGACGGGTATTGCGCGCAGGGGCTTTCGCTCGATCTTTCCAGAGGAAAGCCGGGCGCCCGGCAGCTTGACCTGATGCAGGGAATGCTGGATTGCATCAGCTCCTCCTCGGACTGCCGCACCGAGAACGGCTTTGACTGCCGCAATTACGGTGTGCTCGACGGGATTCCCGAGGCCAAGCGCATGTTTGCCGAGCTGCTCGGGCTGCCGGCCGAAAACCTGTTTATCGGAGGCAACTCCTCCCTGAATCTGATGTATGATACCGTCGCGCGCGCCATGCTCTATGGTGTGTGCGACAGCGACCGCCCGTGGTGCCGCGAGGAGAAAATCCGGTTTCTGTGCCCGGCGCCGGGCTATGACCGCCATTTCGGCATCTGCGAGTCGCTCGGCATTGAGATGATTCCGGTCGCCATGACCCCCGAAGGGCCGGATATGGATGCCATTGAGCGTCTGGCAGGCTCGGATCCCGCGATCCGCGGCATCTGGTGCTGCCCGAAATACTCCAATCCGGACGGATATACATATTCGGACGAAACGGTCCGACGCTTCGGCGCGATGAAAACCGCGGCAAAGGATTTCCGCATTTTCTGGGACAATGCGTATGCGGTGCATGACCTTTACCCCGACCGGCAGGATACGCTGGCGGATATTTTTGCCGCCTGCAGAGCCTACGGGAACGAAAACCGGGTATTTTATTTCGCATCCACTTCCAAAATCTCCTTCCCCGGCTCGGGTGTGGCGATTCTGGCCGCATCCAAGGAGAATCTGGCGCAGATCATGCCCATCATCAGTGCGCAGACCATTGGGTACGATAAAATCAATCAGCTCCGCCATGTGCGGTATTTCGGGAATGCCGAAAACATCCGCCGGCATATGATGATGCTGGCCGACCTGATCCGCCCGAAGTTTGAGCTGGTGCTGGAGCAGCTCGAGACCGATCTGGCCGGAACCGGAGCGGCGCATTGGACGCATCCGATCGGCGGATATTTCATCAGTCTGTATGTGATGCCCGGCTGCGCCAGGCGTACCTATGAGCTGTGCAAAAACGCGGGCGTCACCCTGACCACCGTGGGAGCCACCTATCCGTACGGCCGGGATCCGGAGGACAGCAATATCCGCATTGCCCCCACGTATCCGGAGCTGGACAGCCTGCGCGACGCCATGAAGATTCTCACGCTCTGTGTGCGCATTGCCGCGCTCGAAAAGCTGCTGGGGCAGGCCGCATAACCGGGCCGGCACTTTGCCAGAACCGAAAAAAACAGGATGTTCAAAGGCTGTCGCGCTGATACGGCAGCCTTTTCCTGCAAATTCTGTTGTGAGGTGACCTGCCGTGTGGCCTGTGCTGCTGCAAACCTTTCTGGTGATTTTTCTGGCGGAAATGGGGGACAAATCCCAGTTTTTGATGATTGCGATGTCGGCGGAATACCGCCTGCGGGACATCATTGCCGGCGTGACTGCGGCGGTGTGCGTACTCAATCTGCTGGCCATTGCCGTTGGCTCGGTCATCGGCAACCTGCTCCCGCTGCCCCTGATCTCCCTGATCGCAGGGGTGGTGTTCCTGGCGTTTGCGCTGACCGGCCTTTGGAAGGACGACCGGGAGGAGGAGACGGTCCGGCGCTCCGGAAGGGCGGTTCCCGCCATTTTCGGGACCTATTTTCTGGCCGAGCTCGGGGACAAAACCCAGCTTACCGCGCTGACACTGGCGGCCGACGGCGGAGAGTTTTCCTTTTCCACCGCGCTGGCGGTGTTCCTTGGCGCCTCGGCAGCCCTGATCGGAGCCGATCTGCTCGGTCTGTTTGTGGGGTTTGTGCTGGGCAGGCATCTGCCAGTTGCCGTGTTCGGCTGGGTGTCCTTTCTGATCTTCACCGCCTGCGGCGTCATTCGCCTGCTCGACGGTCTGCAGGCGTACTTCGCGTGGCACCCGGCCGGTGTCTGGATTTCGGCGGGGATCACCGCGGCGGTGCTCGCGGTGTTCCTGATTCTCTGTATCATTCTGTTGCAAAAACAAAAGCGGGCAAGACAAACGGGAGGCAGTCATGACACAGGCAGAGTGCAATCCATATCGTTACAGTGACAGCAACAAGCGGTATCAGACCTATGATTACTACCTGCGGCACACCTTCGGCACAAAGGTGGCAAAGCTGCCGCTGGACGCCGGCTTTACCTGCCCGAATCTGGACGGCACCGTCGGCTTTGGCGGCTGCATCTACTGCTCGGGGCGGGGCAGCGGTGATTTTGCTCCCGACGCGGGACTGCCGGTTGCCGAGCAGATCGCCATACAGAAAAAGCTGTTTTCCCGCAAGTGGGATGTTTCGCATTGCATTGCCTACTTTCAGGCGCACACCAACACCTATGCGCCGCTGGCGGTTTTGCGGCGCGTATACGAGGAGGCATTGGCACAGCCCGGGATTGTCGGCCTGAACATTGCCACCCGTGCCGACTGTCTGCCGCCCGATGTGGTGGACTATCTTGCCGAGCTGTCGCAGCGCACTGTGCTCACGGTGGAGCTGGGGCTGCAGTCCTCCAATGACCGCACAGCCGCCGAAATTCACCGCGGGCACAGCTTTGCGCAGTTCTGCGATGGCGTGCGCCGCCTGCGCATGACCGGCGCCGGCATTCAGCTCTGTGTGCACATCATGTTCGGCCTGCCTGGTGAGGGCCGGGAGGAGATGCTGCAAACCGTGCGGGATGTTGCGGCGCTCTGCCCGGAGCAGGTCAAATTTCACCTGCTGCATGTTCTGCGCGGAACCGAGCTGGCGCGTCGGTATGCGGAGGGGCTATACCAACCGATGGAGCGGGAGCAATACCTCTCGGTTCTGGCCGGGGCCTTGGAGCTGCTGCCCCCCGAGACGGTGGTCTGCCGCCTGACCGGTGACGGGCGGGCCGAGGACCTGCTGGCGCCGCTCTGGAGCCTGCGAAAGACGACCGTCATCAACGATCTGGACAAGCTGCTGTATCGGAGCAACACATGGCAGGGGCGGCTTTTTCAGCAGGCTCTGTGAGCCGTGCGCAGCCATGGCGACGGAGGACCGTAAATTTGCCCGGAAAATGACCCGGCAGGCGGCAGGACTGTGGATTTCCTGCCGCCTGCCGGATGTTTTGTAAAAGCCTCCCGGTGAAGAACGATCGGCTTGCGGATGCGCTGCTTCGCCTTATTTGCCGCCTTCTGCCCCCGGTTCCTCCAAATGGTATCTCGGCTTGCCGACGCTCTTTTTTCCGTATTCGATGGCTTTTGCAGGACAGTAGGCGATGCACGCCATGCAGTGCGTGCAGCTATTGCCCCAGACCGGCTTGCCATGCTCAAGGCGAATATTATTCAGGGGGCAGAGGGTCGCGCATTTGCCGCAGCCGATGCACGTTTGGTCGGCTGTAAATGCGTTTGCCTTCACCGTAAAGCGGTAGAAGAGGGGATTGACGGGGCCGCTCATGAAGCGGTCGTAAAAATTTTTTCTCGGCTTGGCAAAGGGGGCGCCCGCCTTGAGCTCGGCGGCGGTTTTCCCGATCACAGGCCCGGCTTTGGCGATGATCTCTCGGGCCTCGTCCTCATCAGGCGCACGGAACATGGCAATGTAGTTTTCGGGCATCACAATCTGCGCCGTTCCCATGTAGGCAAAGCCTTTGTCGGCGCACAGCCGGGCGTTGTATGCTGCGGCGTTGCCGATCTCACTGCCGCAGTCCATCACAAACCACGCTTTGTCCGCGCCGTCAAATTCCACCGCACGGATCCAGTTTTCCACAATCCTCGGGATCCGCCATGCGTAGGTCGGGGTGACGAAAACGACCCTGCCGTCGGTTTCTATCGGCGCAGTATCTCCTGCTTTGATTTTGTCATTGATGCTGACGATCGTCTCGCCCGTCACGGCGGCGATTTGTTTGGCAATATACCTGCTGTTTCCCGTACCGGTGAAATAGAAAATCATGGCTGCACCTCGTTTCATTTTTATATTTGCGGGAACAATCTTATCATATATTTTACCATATGATCCGGCGGTATGCAAGAGTCATTGCGGAAATCGGCAGTATCCGAACCGGAAAAAATACCGAACGGGCAACCGGAGCTTGCCGTCGGGGACGGCCATCGGCCGGTTGGGAGGGAATGCCGCATTGCACGATGGGAATTCTGCGCGGCTTTTCTCCTTCCGCATATCTTCCTCTTGCAAATTCTGCCGGATTGTGGTACAATATGGTGAGGCAAAGGTCACTGTGGCGCTATGATTGCGGCGCTCCGGTGGGCCGGAGCGGTTCGGTTTGATTCGGAGGGATGACATGAAGCAGGTAACGGAGGTGGTTGCGGCGCTGATTTGGCGCACGCAGGGCGGGGAGCGGCAGATGCTGATCTGCCGGCGGCCGGCGCACAAAGCGCGCGGGCTGCTCTGGGAGTTTGCGGGCGGCAAGGTGGAACCGGGAGAAAGCCCGGAGCAGGCGTTGGTACGGGAATGCCGTGAGGAGCTGGCAGTTTCGGTTGTACCGGAAGGTCTGTTTGCCGAGGTGACGCACGAGTACCCGGACATCACGGTGCATCTGCGGCTGTACGGTGCCGCACTGGCCGGTGGAGAGCCATGCCCTCTGGAGCATCAGGAGCTGCGCTGGATCACTCCGGACGAAATCCCGCAGTATGCGTTCTGCCCGGCGGATGAGGAGCTTCTCCGCAAAATTCGGATGGCGTATGCGGCTGAGCGTATCCCGTGCGGCAGGTGGAGGCATTACAAGGGGAGGGAATACGAGGTGCTCGGCATTGCCTGCCACTCCGAGAGCTGTGAGCCGATGGTGGTTTACCGTGCGCTATACGGCGGCCGGGAACTGTGGGTCCGCCCGGCCGCAATGTGGAATGAGACGGTGGAGCAGGACGGCACCCGCGTGCCTCGCTTTGCTCTTGAGGGCTGTCCGACGGTTTCCGAAAGAAAGGAGGAGATTTCGGATGAATGAGCTGGAGTCATCCGTGCGTGCGGAGCTGTTCGCCATGCAGGATTCCGGATACCGCGATTTTCAGAGCCGGCTGATGCCGACGGTTCCCAAGGAGTGCATCATCGGCGTGCGCACGCCGGCGCTGCGGCGATATGCGGCTGCTTTTTCACGCGCACCGCAGGCGGCGCAATATCTGCGCCTGCTGCCGCATACTTATTATGAAGAAAACAACCTGCATGCCTTTCTGATTGAGCGCTTGGGAGATTTCGGCAGAACCGTCGAGGCGCTTGACGCCTTTCTGCCGTATGTGGACAACTGGGCAACCTGCGATATGATGTCGCCGAAGGTGTTTGCCCGGTACCCGGCGGAGCTGCTGCCGCACCTGCGGCGTTGGATGTCCTCCGGGCAGACCTATTCCGTGCGCTTCGGCATCGGAATGCTGCTCCGGCATTATCTTGGCGAGCACTTTTCCCCGGCATATCCCGCCGAGGTTGCGCGGCTCTGCGGGGAGGAATACTATGTGAATATGATGATCGCTTGGTATTTCGCCACGGCGCTGGCCTTTCAGTATCCGGTGATTCTGCCCTACATCGCCGAGCGCCGGCTGCCTCGCTGGGTGCATGAAAAAACCATCCGGAAGGCCGTGGAAAGCAATCGGATCACCCCGCAGCAAAAGGATGAGCTGCGCGCTTACCGGTGAACCGAAAAAAATGACGCCGAGCACCCTGAAATTCACAAAAAGCCCTTGCAAAACAAGGGCTTTTCCTTTATAATATTATCAAGCGCGGCGCAAAGCCCCTGCGTTTCGACGCAGGGATATCAGCCGCCCATAACTTTTCATTATTTTCTTGCATATCTTTTTGAAGATTCTGAAGAAGCGATATGTTTCGCTTGCGAAAAATCCGGCAGCGCTTGCATGTTTTTCTACTTCAAAAAGTTTCTGAAGCAGCGTTTTAAGATCATGTCTCAAGGCCTTATTGCCGCTGTGCAATGCCGGAACTTGACAGAACAGGATGGAAAAAGCAATGGAACCGAAAAATCTTTCCAACAAAGAGGCCCTGCAGGAGGTTTATCAGATCCTCTGCGAAAAGGGCTACAATCCCATCGGGCAGATTGTGGGGTATCTGCTCTCGGAGGACCCCACCTATATCACCAATTGCAGCAATGCCCGCACGCTGGTCCGCCACATCGACAGGGACGAGCTGATGGGCGAGCTGGTGCGCTGCTATCTGGAGCTGGACTGACCAATGCCGCACCTGAGCTGTATCACTCTCCCGGCCGTGCGAGAGGCCGCCATGCCCCTGTCCCTGCTGCTGTGCCTCGGGAACTTTGACGGTGTGCATCTGGCACACCGCAGGCTGCTGTGCGCGGCCAAGGCATGGCGGGACCGGGAATTCCCCGGCGTGCCGGTCGGCGTGTTCTGCTTCCGGGAGCTGCCGTCGGATGTTCTCCTGCCCGAGCCGCCGGGGCATCTCTGCACGGCGGACGAGCGCCTGGAGCGCTTTGCGGGATGCGGCATGGAATACGCGGTTCTGGCGGATTTCCCAGAGCTCCGCAACGTCTCCCCCGAGGACTATGTGCAAACCATTCTGGTGGAGCAGTGCCATTGTGTTGCCGCCGCATGCGGCTTCAATCACCGGTTCGGCAGAGGCGGCGCGGGGACGCCCGAGCTGCTACGCCGGATTTTGAAGGGTAGGCTGCTTTTGCAGGAGCCTGTTCTGGACGGCGGGGAGCCGGTCAGCTCCACCCGTATCCGCGCGCTGCTGGCCGAGGGGCGGCCGGAGGAGGCTGCACGGCTGCTGGCGCATCCTTACACGCTCTGCGCGCCGGTTCTGCACGGCAAGGCGCTGGGGCGCACCATCGGGGTGCCAACCGTCAATCAGAATTTCCCGGAGCATGCCATGCTCCCGCGCTTTGGCGTCTACGCAACCGCCTGCGTGGCGCAGGGGCGGCGCTGGGCGGGTGTTTCCAATGTGGGCATTCATCCCACTGTAGACCGGAACGCTCCCGCCAATTGCGAAACCTATCTGCTGGATTTTTCGGGCGATCTCTATGGGCAAACGGTGCAGGTTTCTTTTCTGCAATTTCTGCGTCCGGAGCGGAAGTTTGCTTCGGTGGATGCGCTGAAAGCCCAGATCAGGCGGGACGCCGCAGCGGTGCGCAGCCTGTTCGCCGGGTCTTCCGGCGGTTCTGCCCTGCAGAGGACGGCGGCATGCCCGGAGTCGGCAGACAAAAACCGGTCGTAAGGAGGAAGCTCATGTATCCATCACGCCGCGCAGGTGTGTCCTGTGTCCTGCTACTGGCGCTTCTGCTGCCGGTTCTGCTGCTTTCCCTGCCGGTGTCGGCCGAGGCGGCGGCATTTCCGGATACCTCCGAGGCATCGGCTGTCTATTTTTATCATTTGGAGAGTCAGCGCCGCATCGGGGCAAAAAACGAAACCGAACGGTATCCGGCCGGCTCCACGGTGAAGCTGCTCTCGGGGCTGATCGCCTGCGAGCGGCTGCAGGGGCAATTGGACGAGACCGTGCAGATCACCGAGGAGATGATCGCGGATTCCACCGGACATCGCTACCATATGGAGGCCGGGGAAATTTACACGGTGGAGCAGCTCCTCTATCTGGCGGTCTGCGGCAGCTATAATGACGCCTACGACACGCTTGCCTATCTCATCGGAGGAGGCAGCGTGCAGGAGTTTGTGAATCTGATGAACCAGAGAGCCGCGGAGCTGGGAGCCAAGAGCACCACGGCCACCGACCCGACCGGTATAGCCGACAGCTCCTTTACCTCTGCGGAGGATCTGTTCCGCATCGCCCTTTCCGCCGTGCAGAATCCGCTGTATATGCAGATCTGCGGCAGTGAGGCTTACGATATGCCCGAGGGAAGGATTTACAACCGCAATGCGTTGGTTTCCAAGGCGACCGAGGATCGGTATTACAATCCGTATTGCAGCGGCCTGACCGCTGGCTCCACCACGCTTGGGCAGGCGTCGGTCATCACGCTGGCGCAGAAGGACAACGACAGCTATCTCTGTGTGGTGCTGGGGGCGCGGGACGAGAGCGACGAGGAGGGCGGGGAGGTTTATTCCTACGTGGTCGCCAACCGCCTGATCGATTGGGGATATGACAATTTCAGCTATCTTGAGGTGCTGACGCCGGACACCGTGGTCTGCACCCTTCCGGTGACGGTTTCGGACCTGACCGACTCGGTGAACGTCTCTCCGGATGCGTCGCTCTCGCTCTATGTTCCGGTTGGCGCCGAGGTGGGGCGGGATATCACCTTCAGTATCCGCCTGATGTATGATGAGCTGGAGGCTCCGGTGCGGGAGGGGATGCATGTGGGATATGTGGCGGTGGTATACGATGGGGAAATCATCGGCACGGCCGGCCTCTATACCGCAGGAACCGCGGAGCGAAGCAGCTTTGTCAGCCAACTGATGAAAATTCAGTCGCTCACCAAAAGCCGCAAGGTGCGGGCGGGAGGCATTTTCTTTCTGGTTGCGTTGGTGGGATGGCTGCTGACCGAAACGCTGGTCGCACGGCATCGCCGCCATAAATGGGACAAATATTTCAGCCGCAAAATCGACATGCCCGAAACCCTGCTGCGGCGGCGCAATCCGCCAAACGGAAGGAAGTGACAGGATGGATATTACAATCGAACGCATTCAGGCGGACCGGAGCGCCGATCTGCGGCTTCCGAACCAACCGTTTCGGCTCTGCGGGCGCATGGTTCCGCGCTACGACGGGCACACATGGAGCCACTCGGTGGTCTGGCTGCCGCCCGGGGAGCAGAGCGAGATGACCTTCCCGGATGAGCCTTACGATTTTGACCGGATGGCGGGGGAGCATCTGTTTGTCGGCGCCTATTGTGAGGGCAGGTGCATCGGTCTGGCCATTTATCGGCACTCGTGGAACAAATATCTCTACCTGTATGATCTGAAGGTCTGCCGCGATTTCCGCCGCTGCGGAGTGGCCGGCCGGCTGATTGAGGAGGGCAAGGCCCTTTGCCGGGAGCATGGGTATCTTGGCATATACACACAGGGGCAGGACAATAATGTTGCGGCGTGTCTGTTTTATCTGCACGCGGGCTTTGTCATCGGCGGGCTGGATACCATGGTATATCGGGGAACACGGCAGGAGGGAAAGAGCGACATCCTGTTTTACCTGACGTGTTGACGGAACCGGAACGCCCCGCACAGCACCGGGGAGGAGCGATTGCAAAGCCCCTCCCCAGTGTTGTTTATTGTCCGCGATTGATCTGCTCCACAAACGCGTATTCCCGTGCGGTCAGCTCCACCCATGCGGGGCGGAAGCCCGAGCGGATGGCATTGCGGACCGAAGCGATGTTGGACCATGCCGCACAGTAGAACGGGACCTTTCCCATGGCCAGTATTTCCATGGCCAGCCGGGAGGTCAGCGCGCAGGCCACGCCGCGCCGGCGATAGGCCGGGCGCACATCCACGCCGATCTGATACATGCCTTCACAATCCGCCGAGCAGCCGGCAAGCCCCACCAGCACGTCGCCGTCGTAGGCTCCCACTGCAAGCACATCCCGTTCCCGGTGTTCTGCCGAGAGCGCGTTGATCCATTCACCGGTATAGCGGTTTGCAAATCCGTCGGGAGTCAGCACACGCAGCGGATAGGGGCAGGGGCATTCCCGGAGCAGGGAAGGGTCCGGCAGAAAGTATTCAGCCATAAAGCAGACGCGCAGGCCGTGCGGCTTCAGCGCGTCGTCCAGCACGTGCAGGTTGGGCGTTTCAAAGCAGTGCGCCGCCGGATACCGTGCGATGTAATCCGAAACGGGGCGCTCCAGCCGTTCGCTCACCTGCGCCACAATATTGCTCCCGTATGACACGAGATCGCATTCCAGCGGCAGAGGGAGATATTTGCGCGCCAGAGGGTGCGGGCGGGAGCGCACCACAAGGTTGGTGTGGGATAAAAAATCCTCGGCCCGGCAATTGCAGTCATAGGCCGACTGCTGCAGGGCAATCCTGTATATCTGACGGTATGTCATGAATGTTCGCCTTTCAGTGAGGGCATGATAAATTCCAATCATGCGGATATTTGCCGGCTCCGCACGGCAGGAGGTGGAAGGATGAGACAAGCGATTCTGTATATTGCCATGAGCCTGGACGGATATATTGCCGACATGCACGGAGGTGTAGGCTGGCTGCCCGCCGTTGAGGATGCCCCGGCGGCCGACTCCTATAACGCATTTGTGCGGAGTGTGGACACGGTGGTGATGGGGTGGAACACCTACCGTCAGCTTGTCACCGAGCTTTCCCCCGGTACGTGGGTGTATGCGGATCTGACGAGCTATGTGATCACACACCGGAGCTGTGATGACAGGGAGGACATCCGTTTTACCGACCGCAGCCCCTGTGAGCTTCTCCGCGCTCTGCGCAAGGAGAAGGGCAGGGATATCTGGATTTGCGGGGGCGCTTCTTTGACACAGCAGCTCATGAAAGAGAATCTCATTGATGTATATCGTGTTTCGGTTATTCCCGTCATTCTGGGGAATGGAATCCGGTTGTTTGGAGCGCTGGAGCAGTCGATCCCGCTGTGTCCTCTTGCAGCCGAAAACCGCGGAGGCTTCACCGAGCTGATCTATGCGCGCAGTCCGCACAAATGATCCCCGGTTCTCCGGATTTCGACGCGCGAATATGGACGCGCTCCCGAATGGCTGTATGTTACAGATTCTTGGCCCGTTCGTCCACCTGCCCGCGGAAGTCCATCAGGGTATGTGTATAGGTGCTTTCCATGTAAGGGCTGGTGATGATAAAATCCGCGGTTGCCCGGTTGTTGGCGATCGGTATGTCGTAGACCTGCGCAATCCGCAGCAGCGCCTTCACATCCGGGTCGTGCGGCTGCGCCGAGAGCGGGTCGGAAAAGAAGATGACCACATCGATTTTTCCTTCCACAATCCGCGCGCCGATCTGCTGGTCTCCGCCGAGAGGCCCGCTGTGAAAGCCCCGGACCGGCAGACCGGTCTGCGTGGCTACCATTTTTGCGGTGGTGCCTGTTCCGCAGAGGAAATGGTGCTCCAGAATGGTTTTGTTGCTCCGGCACCATTCAATCAGCTCGTGCTTTTTGTTGTCGTGTGCAATCAGGGCAATGTTTTTCTGGGGCGGCATGACAAATTCGATTTGTTTGGGTTCCGACATGACAATCTCCTTGCAATCTTCTCGTTCTTTTCGGGGGTTCTGCCGGCTGAACGGCTGCCCGAGGCCCTGTCGGCGTTGGCCGGCAAGACCCTCTTTTATTTATTATACCATAAACTTCCGCAGAATGCAACGGTTTTTTGCGGGCCGCATCTGTGAGCGGCGGGCGCCCGGAGCGCAAAAAACGAGCTTCGCCCGGCGATAATTTTCAAAAGTCTATTGACAGCTTTTTGCCAAAATGTTATAATATGTGTGAATAGATTTGTCTTGCCCGGAAATTTGCGTGGAAAACGGCTTTTCCGGTAGTTTTGCGTGTGTGCTTGGCAATATGATTTCAGGGAGGCGTATGATGGCTGAACGAAAAATGCTTGCAATTGATCTGGGAGCTTCGAGCGGACGGGGAATTGTGGGCGCTTTTGACGGTGAGAGAATTTCCCTGCGGGAAAACCACCGTTTTTCCAACGATCCGGTGTACATCGGAGGGCGGCTCTATTGGGATATCCTGCGGATTTTTTATGAGATCCGGCAGTCGATTTCCAAAACCGTTTTGCAGGGGGAGGGGATCTCCTCCATCGGCATTGATACATGGGGAGTGGATTACGCGCTGCTCGACCGCAGCGGCAGAATGCTCTCCAATCCGGTTCACTACCGGGATGCGCGCACAGAGGGAGTGCCGGAGGAGGTCAGCCGCAGCGTTCCGGCTGCCGAGCTGTATGGCGTGACCGGAATCCAGACGCTGAATTTCAACACGATTTATCAGCTCTTCCGGGACCGGCAGGAGGCCCCGGAGCAGCTCGAGCTGGCCGAGCGGATGCTGAACATTCCGGATCTGCTCAACTATTTCCTCACCGGCGTTGCCGCAAACGAATACACCATTCTCTCCACCGGGGCGCTGCTCAATGCCGGAACACGGGACTATGCGTGGGAGCTGATGGATCGGCTCGGCATCCCGCGCCGCCTGTTCGGCCCGATTGTGCAGCCCGGTACCGTGCTGGGAGAGCTTTTGCCGCAGGTGCAGCAGGAAACCGGAAGCACGCACGCAAAGGTGCTCACGGTGGCCTCTCACGACACTGCCAGCGCGGTGCTCGCAGTGCCGGTTCAGGAGAAGGATTTCATCTACATCAGCAGCGGGACATGGTCGCTCATGGGGACTGAGCTGGCACAGCCCCTGATCAGCGACCGCAGCCGCGCGCGCAACTTTACCAATGAGGGCGGCGCGATGGGCACCGTGCGCTTCCTGAAAAACATCATGGGACTGTGGATCATTCAGGAGTCCCGCCGGCAGTGGAAGCGGGAGGGGCAGGATTACAGCTTTGCACAGATGGAGGCGTGGGCCAGGGAGAGCGCACCCTTCCGCAGCCTGATTGATGTGGACGATCCCACGTTTGCCACTCCGGGCAATATGCCCGAGCGCATCCGCGATTTCTGCCGCCGCACCGGCCAGCCGGTTCCCGGAACGGTGGGAGAGGTGGTGCGCTGCATCTATGAGAGTCTGGCGCTCAAATACCGCCTGATTGCCGATGCGATTCAGGAGCTGATGGGCAGGCAGGCAGCGGTCATTCATGTGGTGGGGGGAGGCACCAAGGACGGATTTTTGTGCCAGATGACCGCGGACGCCTGCGGCCTGCCGGTGTCGGCCGGGCCGGAGGAAGCCACGGCCATCGGAAATCTGATGATGCAGGCCATCGCGGCCGGAGAGCTTTCCGGCCTTGCGCAGGCGCGGCAGGTGGTTTCGGCCTCCTTTGCGCTCAGGCGCTATGAGCCGTCGGCGGAGCGAAACGCTTGGGAGGAAGCCTACGGCAGACTGCGCTCGATGCAGTCGGATAACTGACGAAAAAGTACCCGTCAGCCCGCGTGTATGCACAGGCGGGAATTGGGGATGGAAAAGGCGGCTGCCCGGCCGCCCAAGTAAAAATTTGGAGGAAAATATGAAGTTCAATCGTTGCGGTGAGTTGGGTGTGATCGGAATGCGGGGCTGCGAGCAGTTCGCGTCCCAGGTGGATTACTATCTTAAGGAGTGGCGCAGGCATGGCGGGGAGGAGTCCTTTCTGGTTTCCGCCGAGTGTCCCCGCTTTGGCTCGGGGGAGGGCAAGGGCATCATTCATGAGTCCATGCGCGGCAAGGACATCTACATTATCTGTGACATTTTCAACTATGGCGTGACCTATAAAATGTACGGCATGACGGTTCCGATGGGGCCGGACGAGCACTATGCCGACGTCAAGCGCATCATCGCGGCCATCGGCGGCAAGGCGCGCCGCATCACCGTGATTATGCCTATGCTGTACGAGGGCAGGCAGCACCGCAAGACCAGCCGGGAATCGCTCGACTGCGCCATGATGCTGCAGGAGCTGGTGGGGATGGGGGTTTCCAATATTCTCACCTTCGATGCGCACGACCAGCGCATCAGCAACGCCATCCCGCTTGCCGGCTTTGACAATGTGCAGCCCACCTATCAGATGATCAAGGCGCTGGTCCGCGCCGTGCCCGACGTGCAGATCGACAAGGATCACATGGCGATCATCTCCCCGGATGAGGGCGCCATGTCGCGCTGCATGTACTACAGCTCGGTGCTGGAGCTGGACATCGGCATGTTCTACAAGCGCCGCAACTATTCGGTTGTCATCAACGGCCGCAATCCCATCGAGGCGCACGAGTATCTCGGGCAGGATCTCCACGGCAAGGATGTGATTATTGTGGACGATATGATCTCCTCCGGAGAATCGATGATCGACGTCTGCAAGCAGCTCCGGGAAATCGGCGCAAACCGGGTGTTCTGTTTCGCCACCTTCGGCCTGTTCACCGACGGGCTGGACAAGTTCGATCAGGCCGCAAAGGCCGGGGTGTTTGACAAGGTGTTCACCACCAATCTGGTATACCGCCGCCCCGAGCTGCTGACCAGAGATTGGTACGTGGAGGTGAACATGTGCAAATATGTCGCCTATCTGATCGATTCCCTGAACAATGACGACACCATCAGCGCTCTGCTCAATCCGGTCAAGCGCATCCAGAATCTGATGGAAAAGCACCGCAGCGCGCTGGCTTCCCAGATGACCATGGAATTCGACCGGCACTGAACCGGGCATCCGGCCGCAGGCAAAAGGCTCTTCCGCAATTCCGCGGAGAGCCTTTTCCCAGTTTTTTGAGAGAATTTTAATTGTAACTATTGACATTACAATTTAATTTTGCTATAATCAAAGGGAAGAGAATGAACGGAGGCAAACAAAATGAAGATTACGTCAAGATTTACAGTGGCGGTGCATACCCTGCTGGCGATCCACATTCTGGGGCAGCAATACAAAATGACCTCGGAGCTGATCGCGTCCAGCGTCAACGTCAATCCCGTCATTATCCGCCGCACCCTGCAAAGCCTGAAGGCTGCTGGTTTTGTGGAGGTCAAGGCAGGGAGCGGGGGAGCAACTCTTGCGAAGCCGCTCGGGGAGATCACCCTGTACGACGTCTATCGCGCGGTGGATTGTGTGGAGGGGGAGTTGTTTCACTTTCACGAGAATCCCAATCCCGACTGCCCGGTCGGAAAAAATATTCACGCCTTGCTGGACAAACACCTGGCGGATGCACAGCTTGCCATGGAGCAGTCCTTACGCAGCGTGACTCTTGCCGATCTGGCGGTAGAATACAGCTCTATTCAATAAAAATACAGTTTGTACAGACTGCAAATTCGTATAATATTCCCGCCAAAAAGTTTGATGTAACTATTGACATTACAACAAAACTGTGATATACTATTGTTGTAATTAAAAAGATTACAATAAATATGCGGAGGATAGAATTATGAAAGTAGCAGTTGTATGCGCAAACGGAAGAGTTGGAAAACTGGTAGTGAAAGAGGCTGTGGGCAGAGGGCTGGATGTTACCGCCATTGCGAAGGGGGAGAACCAAACCGCGGCCAAACAGTATCTTTGCAAGGATTTGTTTGATTTGACCGCAAAGGATCTGGAGCCTTTCGATGTGGTTGTGGACGCTTTTGGTGTGTGGATGGAAGAACAGCTTCCGTTGCACAGCAAATCGCTTATGCATCTTTGCGATATCCTCTCCGGTACGGAGAAACGGCTGATTGTGGTCGGCGGAGCCGGCAGCCTGTATGTAAATAAGGCGCATACTGCCGTTGTATCCGACGGGCCGGACTTTCCGGCAGAGTATCTGCCTTTGGCAAAGGCGCAGGGAAAGGCATTGGCCGATTTGCGTGAACGTAAAGATGTCGCATGGACATTTATCAGCCCTGCGTGCGATTTTCAGGCGGACGGAGAAAGAACAGGCGGCTATCTGCTCGGCGGAGAGGAACTTACTCTGAATGACCGGGGAGAGAGCGTCATCAGCTATGCGGACTATGCCATTGCCATGGTGGACGAAATTGTCAAGGGAGGCCACATTGGTCAGCGTATCAGCGTGGTCAGAAAGTAATCCGGCAATCATTGCTGCCTCAAACAGGGCGCAAGCCAACTGCTTGCGCCCTGTTCCGTTTACTTCTGCTCCCGGGTCAAGCAACCGGGCATTGCGGCTGGCATTGCGTTTGTCCGGTGCATTCGAGGCGAATTTCCGATTGGATTCGGCCGATTTTCGGCAGGAAGGTCTTGACAAACCGCGTTTTTGCGGTATAATGTTGTATGTAGAAGGACAGACCCCGGCTGACCGGGAAACAGAAAGGAAACAACTATGAACCAATCATCGCTGCCGGAGACGATCCGGGTTTTGCCCGTGGTGGTCATCCGCAATCCGGAGGATACGATCCCAACCCTGCAGGCGCTCGAGGAGGGGGGCATTCCCGCTGCGGAAATCACCTTCCGCACCCCATGCGCCGCCGAGGCCATCCGGCTGGGAGTCAGGCATTTTCCCAGAATGTACATCGGAGCGGGAACCGTTATCAACGCTGCGCAGGCGCAGCAAGCGCTCGAAGCCGGTGCCGCCTTCCTCGTATCGCCCGGGCTTTCCGCGGAGGTGGCCGAAATCGCCCGGCAGGCCGGCGTGCTTTATTTGCCGGGGTGTGCGACGCCGACCGAAATCATGCAGGCCATCGGCCTCGGCATTACCACGGTCAAGTTTTTCCCGGCCAATGTTTACGGGGGGCTTGCCGCCATCAAGGCGCTGTCCGCACCCTTTCCGCAGGTCCGGTTTTTGCCCACGGGCGGCGTGGATTTTGACAATCTGCGTGAATTTCTGGACTGTGGCTGCATTGCGGCGGTGGGAGGCAGCTTTATGATGAAGGGCGATATCCGGCAGAACTGCCGCCGGATTCTGGAGGTACTGAAATGAGAGTGGTGACGTTTGGAGAGCTGATGCTTCGCCTGACCCCGCCGGGCTACCGGAAGCTGGTGCAGGCAGAGTCCTTTGAGGCCGCCTACGGCGGCGCCGAGGCGAACGTGGCGGTGTCTCTTTGCTGCCTCGGTACGCAGGCCGAGTTTGTCAGCAAGCTGCCGGCGAACGACCTGGGGCAGGCGGCGCTCAACAGCCTGCGGCGCTGGGGAGTGCAAACCGGGAATATCGTGCGCGGCGGCGAGCGCCTGGGGGTGTATTATCTGGAACGCGGCGCCTCGCAGCGCCCCTCCAACGTAGTGTACGATCGCGCGCATTCGGCCATTGCGCAGGCCTCTGCCGGGGAGTTTGATTGGCCGGCCGTGTTTGCGGGGGCGGATTGGTTTCACCTCACCGGTATCACTCCCGCACTCAGCCCGGAGCTGGCGGACATCTGCCTGTCTGCCTGCCGGACGGCAAAGGAGAAGGGGCTGACCGTCTCGTTTGATCCCAACTATCGCGCCAAGCTCTGGAGCCTCTCGGATGCTGCGGCATATATGCGGCGCATTCTCCCCTATGTGGATGTGCTCATCACCAACGAGAATCAGGCTGCCGATCTGATGGATATCCGGATTCCGCAGACCGAAATCAACGGGGATGACGTCACCGACCGCGGCTATCTCTTTCTCGCTCATGAGCTGCAAAAGAACCACGGTCTGCGGTATGTCGCCATTGCGGAGCGCAGAACCTTTTCGGCCGAGGACAACAGCTTCTGCGCCAAGCTCTATGATGGGGAAGCGCTCTGCACATCGGTGAAGTACCGGATGGACATCGTCGACCGCATCGGCGGAGGGGACGCCTTTGCCGCCGGGCTGATCTATGCGCTGCGCGAGGGCTTTTCCACGCAGGAGGCCGTATCCTTCGCAGCGGCTGCCAGTTGTCTGAAGCACTCGGTGGAGGGGGACAGCAGTCCGCTCTCCGCCAGGGAGGTGCTGTCGCTGGCAAACGGCAGCGCCAACGGCAGGGTGCAGCGCTGATTCACCGATCGGACTTCATACATATGCTCCGCCTCAGGCCCGCAGAGGATCAACGGGTCTGGGGCGGACTGTTTTTTCCAAAAACCGATTGACAAGCAGCCGGATACATGGTATAATAAAATATTCGGAGAGCATAACCGGAAGGGGGGTGGGAGAGATCGAACCGAAGCAGACAGACCGGCAGAGAAGGGAAGAAGAGCTGGACCGGTTCTGGGATATTGACGCGCTGCTTCCGCCCAGGCGTCCGGTGAGGCGGAGTGAGCATACCGACACGACGGAAATCGTACTGGAGCCTCTGCCTGGCTCCGGACAGGAGGATGAGGATATTGTGCATCCGGCGCCGATTCCGGCACCGGACAGAATCTCCGATCCGACAGCACGGGTTGCGCCGGTTCCGGGCGGGCATTCCGGCATGTCCGGGCGGACTTCTCGGCCGCGCCCAAAAGGAGCGGCCGCCCGCTCAGAATCGGCGGCGCCATCGGTACCGCCCGTACCTCCCGTACCACCGATGCCTCCTGTACCGCCGGTGCCTCCTGTACCGTCGGTGCCTCCTGTACCGCCGGTGCCTCCCGCATCTGCCGGTTCACCTGTGCCGCGGGATATGCCGGTGGCTCCCGGATCGCAGGAGCAGCCTGCACCGCGGGCGGCCCGCACCGTTGTCCACACGGTTTCGGCCTCCGGCGGGCAGCCGGTCATTCACGGGTATGTGTATCCGCACACGGCCGAGGACGCGGCGAACGCGCCACAGCCCGACGATGAATACGTCCCTGACAGCGCGTTGATTCACCGGGTGCGCATTTTCCGCTGGAAAAGCCGGTATCCGTATTATGAGGAGTTTGTCAGAACGGCCGAAAAGCTGCTCGGGGAATGCGGGCAGCGATGTGAGCGCGTCCCGTTTTTTTCCTACGTTCCGCAGTATTCGCAGATGAACCCCCAACAGCTTGCATGGTATCTGCATCTCCGGGAGTGCATCCGGGAGGGCAGCTTTCCGGATACCGACTACAGCTATGTGCTGCTGCTGGTTTATGAAATCCTCAATCTGTCCGACCGCATTTCCCCGGACAGGGGGCAGGAGCTGCTCTGCGGCATCTGGTCCGGCTATCGGGAGCGCTTCCGGCAGCTTGACAACTATCTGCCCGAGTGGATCTGCGACTACAGTCTGGTACACCATCTGTCCTCGCCCGCCTGCCTGGGCGGTGAGCTGCTGGCACAGATCATGCAGCATTGCGCGCTCAGGGAGTTTTATGTGAGCGGCGGTGCAGCGGACGGCTATGTACAGGTGCTGCTCGCCTTTTGCTGCAATTACGATTACAGAAAGAGCAAATTCTGCACCCCAGAGAACTGGGAGCTGTTTGACCGTACCGTGGCGGCGGTGCTCCGGCAGGCGACAGAGCTGCTCAGCGAATCGGGCAGGCTGTTTTCGGCTTCCGGAATGGATGACAGCCGCCTGACCCGGGATGCCTACTCCGGGGCGCTCTGCTCCTGGCGCGTCAAGCGAAAGATCGAAATTTCCTATTGCTCCTTCTCGCGCTCGCACGAGCTGCGCTTTCTCATCACCGATATTGTCAAGTATACCGAAAACAAGCTCCGCGCCTGGCTCGGCGTGCGCTCGAGGCTCACCATTTATGCGCTGCCGGTCAGGCTGCGGGAACGCATCGACGCGGCCGTCGCAGAGCTGCTCCCGGCAAAGCAAACCGCAAACAGAAAACAGGAAATACCGGCATACGAGCGTCTCTACGATTTGCCGGAAACGCCCCTGAGCTTCTCCAACGCCGCCGATATTGAGCGCCTGTCGTGGAACACCACGCAGAAGCTGGTGGAGGCGTTTGCGGAGGAGGGGGAACGGCAGGCCGAGCCATCGTCCGCATCGCAGGTGCCCCCCATGACAGGGGCGGGGACTGCCGGCGCGCCCGGCAGGGAGGAGTCCGTGCCCGGTTCGGCATCTGCGTCGGAAACCGTTCCGGAAACCGCTCCGGAAGCCGTACACGGGCCGGTGTCCAGCATGGTCACGCCGTCTGTGACGGGTGTGCCGGACCGTGCCGTTTCCCCGGAGGTGTCTGTACGGAAGGCTTCCACACCGGAGGCGTCCCCACCGCAGGGGTCGCAGACCATGCCCGAAGCCGGGCTGTGTGATGCCCTGTCTCTGTACCGCGCGTTTCTGGAGGCGGTGCTGCGCGAGGATTCCGGCGCGCAGCGTTCGGAGGCTGCCAAACTGGGCAGGCTGCCCGACGCGGTGGCGGATGAGATCAATGAGCTGGCGGCCGACCGGACCGGCGACATCCTGCTGGAGGACGTCGGCGACGGCTACCGCGTGCTTGAAGAATACCGCCATCTGCTGGACGGGTGGAGCCCGTCCGTCCCATGAAAGGAGACTGCATTTTGATGGAACAAACCGATCAGAACGAAATTCCCAAGGTTCCGAAGCGGATCCTGACATCCCTGCTCGCCTCGGTCTCTGCCGGGGTGGTCCCACGCGCGGGCGCGCCCTATCTTGCCATCGGGCGCACCGACGAAATTGCCGCGCTGCTCTCGGATCTCGAAACGGTCAACGAGGGGGGAGGCTCGATGCGCTTTCTCATCGGGCGGTACGGCAGCGGAAAGAGCTTTCTGATGCAGCTCATCCGCGGGTATGCGCTGGAGCGCGGCTTTCTGACGGCGGACGCCGATCTCTCGCCCGAGCGCAGGCTGTACGGCAGCGGGGGCAGCGGTGTGGCCACCTACCGCGAGCTGATGAAAAATCTCGCCTCCAAATCCTCGCCGGACGGCGGCGCGCTGCCCAAAATTCTCGCCCGCTGGATCACCGGGCTGCAGGCGGCCATTGTGTCGGACGGCGTCCCCGCCGAGGGGGAGCGGTTTGCCGCCGAGCTGAACCGCCGGGTGCTCTCCGCGCTGCAGGAGCTGGAGTTTCTGGTGGGCGGCTTTGATTTTGCGCACGTGGTGACCGCCTACTACCGGGCATACACCGATGGGGACGACCTGCGCAAGAGCGCCTGCCTGCGCTGGCTGCGCGGGGAATTTTCCACCAAAACCGAGGCAAGGCAGGAGCTTGGCTTTGCGGTATCGGTCATCATCGACGATGAGAACTGGTACGATTTTCTCAAGCTCTGGGCCGCCGCGGCGCGCACGATGGGGTACCGCGGGCTGGTGGTGTTCATCGACGAGTGCGTCAACCTCTACAAAATTTCCCACCGGGTCAGCCGGGAGAACAACTATGAGAAAATTCTCGCCATGTTCAACGACACCCTGCAGGGGCGGGCGCCGGGGCTGGCGCTGATTCTGGGGGGCACGCCGCAGTTTCTTGAGGACACCCGGCGCGGGCTGTTCAGCTATGAGGCGCTGCGCAGCCGGCTCTGTGACAGCCGGTTTGCGCTGGACGGGTTCAAAAATCTGATCGGACCGGTGATCCGCCTGCGCAGGCTTTCGGACGACGAGCTGTTTGCGCTGATCACCCGGGTCACCCGTCTGTACGCGCAGAATTACGGGAGCGCCCCCGATCTCTCGCCCGAGCAGATGGCGCAGTTTCTGCAGATCTGCTTGAGTCGTGCCGGAGCCGACAGCATGATCACCCCGCGCGAGATGCTGCGGGACTATATGACCGTGCTCAACATTCTGATGCAGAATCCCGACGCCACCTTTGAGCAGGTGGTGGGCAGCGCGGTGACGCTCCGGCCGGTTGAGGACGATGAGGCAGACCACTCGCGGGGTGAAGCGCATCGGGGCACAGCCGCGGCGGGAGAGGAAGGGCCGTCGGGGCGGCAATCCGATCCTGCCTCCGGCGGGGCGCGGGAGAACGCCGGACGGCGGATGTATTCGCCGGATGAAATCGATATCTGAACCGAAGGGAGGGAGCGGAAATGCCGCAGGGAACGTCCGTATTTGACCGTTTCCCGGAGTTTATCCGGGAGTTCATCTATTCGCGCGGCTGGGAGTCGCTGCGCGCCGTGCAGGTGGCGGCGGCCGAAACCTTGTTCAATACCGACCACAATCTGCTGCTTTGCTCCTCCACCGCCAGCGGCAAGACCGAGGCCGCCTTCTTCCCGATTCTGACCGAGCTTTGGGAGAACCCGCCCCAGAGCGTGGGCGCGCTGTATATCGCTCCGCTCAAAAGCCTGATCAACGATCAGTTTTACCGCATTGAGGAGCTGCTGGAGCAAAGCGGCATTCCGGTCACGCATTGGCACGGCGATGTGGCCGGGTCCCACAAGAAAAAGCTGCTCGAGCGGCCGCGCGGCATTCTGCAGATCACGCCGGAGTCGCTCGAAGCCATGCTCATCAACCGGAACAATGATCTGGTGCGTCTGTTCGGAGACTTGCGCTATGTGGTGCTGGATGAAATCCATACCCTGACCGGCAGTGACCGCGGCAACCAGATTCTCTGCCAGCTCTCCCGCATCGGGCGGCTCATCGGCCGGCAGCCCCGCCGCGTCGGGCTCTCGGCTACCATCGGAGACCCGCCCCAGGCCGCCGCATGGCTGAGCGCCGGCTCGGGCAGGGAGACCGACATCCCGCGCTTTGAGGAGGGGCGGCTGCGCTGGCGTCTGGGCATGGAACACTTTTATGTGCAGAACACCCGTGAGGATCAGGCAAAGGAGCCGAAGGAGCAGACCGAGCCGGCGCCGCCGGCCGCGACCTTTGACGCCGGGTATTCCTTTATGTACGACTGCGTACACGACAAAAAATCCCTGGTGTTTTCCAACTCCAGGGAGGAGACCGAATATGTGTGCGCCACCTTTCGCCAGATCGCGCGTGTCCGGGGAGACCCGGATGTGTTCCTGATTCACCACGGCAATCTTTCGGCCTCGATCCGTGAGGAGGCGGAGCTGAAGATGAAGGAGGAGGACACGCTGGCCGTCACCTGCGCCACCGTGACCATGGAGCTGGGAATCGACATCGGCCGGCTGGAGCGGGTGCTGCAGAATCAGTCCCCAAACTCGGTCATGAGCTTTCTGCAGCGTATGGGACGCTCGGGGCGGCGAGGGCAGCCCCCGGAGATGATGATGGTGTTCCGCGAGGAGGATCCGCTGCCCAACACGCCGCTGCCCCATCTGATCCCGTGGGAGCTGCTCAAGGCCATTGCCATTGTGCAGCTTTACCGCGAGGAGCGCTTCATCGAGCCGCCCACCTGGCGCAGGCTGCCCTTCAGCCTGCTGTTTCACCAGACGCTGAGCGTGCTGGCCGCCTCCGGGGAGCTGACCGCGCGGCGGCTGGCCGAGCGGGTGCTGGCCCTCCCTCCGTTCGGCGGTGTGCCGCGGGAGGACTACAAGGTGCTGCTGCTCTCGATGCTCAACAACGATTTTCTCGAGATGACCGAGGAGAAAACCCTGATTGTGGGGCTGGCCGGCGAGCGGCTGCTGCGCAGCTTCAAATTTTACGCGGTGTTCAAGGATTCCGAGGATTACACGGTGCGCTGCGGCTCGGACGAGATCGGCACCATCACCACGCCGCCTCCGGTGGGAGACCGGTTCGCACTGGCCGGACGTGTGTGGGAGGTGGAGGAGCTGGATATTCAGCGCAAGCTGATTTATGTCAAGAGCGTGGAAGGAAAGATGGAGGTCTCTTGGCCGGGCGACTTCGGCGAGGTGCACACCCGCATTGCCGAGCGCATGAAGCAGGTGCTCTCCGAGGATACCGTCTACCCCTATCTCAAGCCCAACGCACAGAAGCGGCTGGAGGTGGCGCGGCATGTGGCGCGCAATACCGGCATGCTGGAGCACTCGCTGGTGCATCTCGGCGGATACTCATGGTGCCTGTTCCCCTGGCTGGGCACCCGTTCCTTTCGCACGGTACGCCGCCTGATTCAGGCACAGGCCAAGCGCTTCGGCATCACGGGTGTGGAGTACGAGGGCTGCTATTTCATCAGCTTCAAAATGTCAGGGGGGAGCGATGCCGACCTGATCTCCGCGCTGGCGGAGCAGGCGCAGGAGGGGATTGACACCGGGGCGCTGGTGGGCAGCGCCGAAATTCCGGTGTTTGAAAAGTATGACGATGATATCCCGGCCGACCTGCTCCGCCATGCCTATGCGGTGGACAAGCTCAACGGAACCGAGGCAGGGAAGCGGATTCTGGAAATATCCGATGAATACTCATGAAAAAGGAGAACCGATGCCATGTCGTATGAGAGCGTCAAAGGCTATTTTGAACATGCGGGTCTGGGCGACCGCCTGATGCTGCTGGAGCATTCCAGCGCAACCGTTGGGGAGGCTGCCGAGGCCATCGGATGCGAGACGCGGCAGATTGCCAAAACCCTGTCCTTTCTTGCGGACGGATGTGCGCTCCTGATTGTGGTTGCCGGTGACGCGCGTGTGGACAATCAAAAGTACAGAGAAACCTTTCGAACAAAGGCGAAAATGATCCCCGCGGACGAGGTGGAGCATTTCATCGGACATGCGCCGGGCGGGGTTTGCCCGTTTGTCATTCACACAGGTGTCCGCGTTTATCTTGACGTTTCCCTGCGGCGGTTCCCGATTGTTTATCCCGCAGCGGGCAGCGACCACAGCGCGGTCAGGCTGACGCCGGAGGAGCTGGAGCGGCTTTCCCATGCCGCGGGCTGGGTGGATGTCTGCCGCGGGTGGCAGGAAACACGGGAGTAACAAAAGCGAGGCGGCTCCGGAAACCATCGGTTTCCGGAGCCGCCTCAGTAGCAGGGCGAAAAAACAGAACGGCATTGTGGAAAATTCTTGGGGGGGAGGAAGGCTTGGAGGGAGGGCGTCTCTTTCAAAAGGTGTTTCTCCTTTCAAGGCCTTTTTTCTTTTCCCCGTAAATTTTACCATTCAAAACGCGTCAGCTCGCCTGTAGTCTTCAGCCCGGCAAAATCATGCTGGCGGAGAACCTCGTACACGGCAATCGCCGCCGAATTGGAGAGATTGAGTGAGCGCAGCCCCTCCCGCATCGGGATGCGTACACAGCGGTCGGGATGCGCGTGCAGAAATTCCTCGGGCAGTCCCCGCGTCTCCTTGCCGAACATCAGATAGACCTCGGAGGGATAGGAAATATCGGTATACCGTTGCTTGGCCTTGGTGGAAAAGCAATAAAAATCGGCCGCCGGGTGCTGCGCAAAAAAGTCATCCATGCCGTCGTAATAGGAGATGTCAAGCTGGTGCCAGTAGTCCAGCCCCGCGCGCTTGAGCTTTCTGTCGTCAATCGCGAAGCCGAGCGGACGGATCAGGTGCAGAGACGCGCCTGTGGCGGCGCAGGTGCGGGCAATATTGCCGGTGTTCTGCGGAATTTCCGGCTCATGGAGAACGATGTGAATGCGGTTCATGGATGTGTCCCTTTCCGGTGGGCCGGCATATGCGGTGCGGCCTTTGCCCGGCCAATATCATAACACATTTTGCTCCCCGCTGCAAGGGGCTGCGCGAAAAACCTTGCATCCTGCATTAAAATTTACAATATAATCATATCTTTCCACAAAAAATATAGTATAATATAAGCTGATATGATATGCAATGCACCCGCCGGTGTACAGAAAGGATTGACAAATTATGTCTTTGCTGACCAAAATTTTCGGAACCTACAGCCAACACCAGCTCAAAAAAGTCAATGTCATTGCCGACCGTGTCGATGCGCTTGCCGACAAATACAAGGCGATGAGCAACACCGAGCTGCAGGCGGTCACTCCTGCGCTCAAGGCGCGCCTCGAGCGTGGGGAAACGCTGGACGACATTCTGCCCGACGCATTTGCTGCCGTGCGGGAGGCGGACGACCGCGTGCTGGGCAAGCGCCCCTTCCGTGTGCAGGTGGTGGGCGGCATCGTTCTGCACGAGGGCAGAATTGCCGAGATGAAAACCGGTGAAGGGAAAACGCTGGTTGCCACTCTGCCGGCTTACCTCAACGCGCTCTCGGGGAACGGCGTGCACATTGTCACGGTCAACGATTATCTGGCCCGCGTGGGCTGCGAGGAGATGGGGCGTGTGTACGAGTTCATGGGCCTCTCCACCGGACTTGTGGTGCACGGGCAGACCTCTGCCGAAAAGCACGCCGCCTATGCGGCCGACATCACCTATGGCACCAACAATGAGTTCGGATTTGACTATCTGCGTGACAATATGGTGATCTATCGGGAGCAGATGGTGCAGCGCGGCCATGCCTTTGCCATTGTGGACGAGGTGGACTCGATCCTCATCGACGAGGCGCGCACGCCGCTGATCATCTCGGGCGCCGGAGAGCAGGTGTCCGACCTGTACGAGCGTGCCGACCGCCTGGTGCGCTCGATGCGCAAGTTTGTCATCAAGGAGCTGGACGCCAAGGAGAGCCACGATGATATCGACGCGGATTATATCGTGGACGAAAAGGCGAACAACGCCATTCTCACCGATCAGGGCGCCCGGAAGGCCGAGGCCTTCTTCGGCATTGAAAATCTGAACGATGAGGGGAACACCACGCTGGCGCATCACATCAACCAGGCTATCCGTGCGCATGGCTGTATGCACCGGGACGTGGACTATGTGGTCAACGAAAACGGCGTGGTGATTGTGGATTCCTTCACCGGCCGTCTGATGCCCGGGCGGCGGTACTCTGACGGGCTGCACCAGGCCATTGAGGCCAAGGAGGGCGTGCAGATTCAGAAGGAGAACAAGACGCTTGCCACCATCACCTTCCAGAACTACTTCCGCATGTATACCAAGCTCGCGGGCATGACCGGTACCGCGCTGACCGAGGAAAACGAGTTCCGTGAGATTTACAATCTCGACGTGATCGAAATTCCCACCAACAAGCCCATGATCCGCGTCGACCACCCCGACGCCGTTTACCGCAGCATGAAGGGGAAGTACGACGCCATCGTCCAGCAGGTCAAGGCCTGCCACGAAAAGGGACAGCCGGTTCTGGTCGGCACCATTTCGATCGACAAATCCGAGGAGCTTTCCCGCCGCCTGCGCAACGAGGGCATTCCGCACACGGTTCTGAATGCGAAGTACCACGCAAAGGAGGCCGAAATTGTCGCGCAGGCCGGTAAATTCGGTGCGGTTACCATCTCCACCAACATGGCCGGGCGCGGTACCGATATCCTGCTGGGCGGCAACCCGGAATTCATGGCAAAATCCGACCTGCGCGCAAAAGGGGTTCCCGAGGAGATCATTGCCCGCTGCACCGGTATGACCGAGACCGACGACCCGGAGCTGATTGAGGCGCGCGCGCAGTTCCGCGAGCTGGTGGAAAAGCACAGGCAGGAGATTGCGCCCGAGGCCGAAAAGGTCAAGGCTGCCGGAGGCCTCTTTATCCTCGGTACCGAGCGGCACGAGAGCCGCCGGATTGACAATCAGCTTCGCGGCCGCTCCGGCCGGCAGGGGGACTGCGGTGAATCCAAGTTCTACCTTTCCATGGAGGACGACCTGATGCGGCTGTTTGTCAACGACCGGATGCAGGGAATTGTAGCCGCGCTCAAAATGCCGGAGGATGTGCCGATCGACGCAAAAATCCTGTCCGGCGCGATTGAGCGCGCGCAGAAGCGTCTGGAGGACGCGAACTTCAAGCGCAGAAAGTACGTTTTGGCTTATGACGACGTGATGAATCAGCAGAGAACGCTGATTTACCGCCAGCGGCAGGATGTGCTCAACGGGGAGAACATCTCCGAGACGATTCAGAAGATGATCACCTCCACGGTCGAGGAATATGTCAGCTTCTTTGCAGGAGACGGCAGCCCCGAGGAGTGGAATTTTGACGCGCTGCGCGCGCATTTCATGGGATACCTGACCACCGAGGAGGATTTCCGCTATACGCCCGAGGAGCTGAAATCGCTGAACCGCGAGGAGCTTTCCGAGCAGCTCACCACCCGTGCGATCAACCGGTACCACGAAAAGGAGAAGCTGTTCGGGGAGGAGGTCTTCCGGGAGGTCGAGCGTGCCGTTTTGCTGCGGAATGTGGACTCCGCGTGGATGGAGCACATCGACGTGATGGAGGATCTGAAGGACACCGTGCGCCTGCAGGCCTACGCGCAGCGCGACCCGGTCACCGAATACCGCATTCAGGGGGCCGATCTGTTCGATACGATGGTGAACGACATCCGCCAGAACACCGTGCGCATGATCCTGTCTGTCGTGCCGCGGCAGCAGCCCATCCGCCGCGTACAGGTGGCAAACCCCGTGTCCGAGGGCTTTGAGAACGGAGGGCAGAAGAAAACCGTGGTGCAGAAAAAGGTGCCCGCCGTGGCCAAGGCGACGGTTGGGCGGAACGACCCCTGCCCCTGCGGCAGCGGGAAAAAATACAAGAATTGCTGTATGCGCAAAAATTCCAATGAGGGCTGAGCGGCAATTCCCGGAAAGGATATGAATTCATGGGATTCGGCTACCTGTTGCTCGGCTATCTCGTCACATTTGTACTCAAGCTGACCGCAAGTGCGCTGCACCTCGGTTCTCTGGCTCTGCTGGTCGGGTACGGGCTGATGCTGTTCGGCTTGTGGCGGCTCAAGGATTACTGCCGTTCCTTTTTGTGGGCCGGGGGAGTGACCTGTGCGCTGTTGCTTACGGCGGTCTGGCGTGCGCTGGAGGATCTTTCGCAGATTTTCCTGTGGAGCTTCCTGCCGCACGGCGCGGAGACCGTCATGGCATGGGTGGAGTTTTTGCTCATTATGCTGTTCCATGCGGCGCTCCTCTCGGCCATCCGGGAGCTTGGAATGCGGGTGGAGCTGAATTGCATTTCGGCCGCCGCTGTGCGGAATGCCGTGATTTTATTGGTGTACGGTGTGGTGTATGTGCTGTACAGCCTGCCCATTCCGGCATGGGACGGTGTGCGGGTGTATTTCAATTTTTCGCTTAACCTGCTCAACCTGGTATGGATTGTCTGCAACCTGCTGCTGCTGCTGTCCTGCGCGAAGAACATCTGTCCCGCGGGGCAGGAGGAGCCGCAGCCCAAGCGTTACCGGTGGAACGTGCTCAACCGCATCGGCGACACCTTTTCGGGAAACATGAAAAAGGCGGCCGACAGCAACCGCGAGGAAATCGAAAATTACCTGAAAAAACGGCAGGAAAAGCGCGAGCAGCGAAAGAAAAAAAAGAAACGATAATCATCGGCCGCGGCCTGCGCACGGTGTCGGGCGGCGGAAAGGGCAATATCCGGACGCGTTCACGGATCCTGTCGGCGGCTTGGTGATGCGCCGTACCTCTGCAGGGAATGCGGAGCGGCAGGCCGCCGGAGTTCCGGGAATCATATTGCCCGGTACAGACAACAACGCTTGCGGAGAGCGCCGCACGCGGCCTTCCCGAAGAGGGAGGCCGGGCCGCCTCTTTCGCAGAAAGGAGAAACGATGTTAAGCAATCGGAAACTGGGGTTTGGGCTTCTGGTTGCCGCCGGCTGTTTCCTTTGGAATCCGGTGCTCGGCGTGATGGATATTTTGCCGGATGCCATTGGGTATCTGCTGTTGCTACTGGGGCTTTCCAGGCTGGCGGATCTGGACAGGAGCGAGCAGCTACTGGATTCGCAAAAAGCCTTTCGCGCCATGCTCTGGGTGGGGCTGGGGCAGATTCTTGCCGAGCTTTTGGTGGATGTGGTGCTCCGGAAATCCTCCGAATCCCTCAATCAGTATGAGCAGCCGATGTGGGTGCTTCTGTTCAGCTTTGTGCTGCTGGTTTTTCAGTGGTATTATCTCCTGCCTGCGTGGCGCCGGTTTTTCAGCGGCCTGTCTGCTCTGGCGCAATTCCACGGCGGAACCGTTTTGCTTCGGGAAAAACGGGGAAGGACATGGTGCGAGCGGATGGCAAAGGCCTCCGGGAGATTTGTTGTCCTGCACTCACTGCTCACGCTTCTGCCCGAGCTGACCGTGCTGACCTCGTTTGAGTATGACGACGGCAATCCCTTCTTTTCATTTGATTGGTTTTCCTATGCCAATCCGCTGCGGACGGGTGCCGCGGTGATCTCCGGTGTGATTGGGGTGATCTGGCTGGTGCGCTACCTCCGCTTTATGCGGCTTGCCGCATCCGACACGCCATGGAGAGAGCAGCTCTGCCGGGAGTATGAGGAGGAGGTGCTCTCCAATTCGGGCCTGCTGCTCCACCGCCGTATGAACGCGGCGCTCACCTTTTTTCGGGTCGGCAGCGTATTCTTCATCAACCTGTCCCTGATGTATTATTCGGTTCTGCCGGATTGGTTCTGCGCGTTGCTGTTTTTCTGTGGACTGCTCATGCTGGGCGGGCTTGTCGAAAAGCGTCTCCCATGTGTGGCCGCCGGTCTGCTCCTGATCGGTGTGGGAACTGCCAGAAGCGCGCTCAATATGCGCTATCTCAAGGAGTTTGTCCCAAGAGACGCGCTTTATCTGCCGAATGCCTATCAGCAGTATCTGACGGTGCAGATCCTGAGCGTGCTGGAGGCGATTCTGCTGGTGGTATTTGTTTTGCTCGTGGTTCGTGCGCTCGCGGCAATGGCCGGCCGGTATGCCTTGGCGTATGCGGCGCAGCGGCCGGCCGGCTCGGAGTGGTCGGCAGAGCTGTCAGCCTTGCGGCTGCATAAGAGAACCATTCCGGTATGGGTGTTTCTGGCGCTTTCTCTTGCTGCCAAAATTTGCGAAATTTTCCTGCAGCAAACCTATGGCTGGATGTGGATGGTGCAGTTTGTGCTTTCCTTTATTGCCTCGCTCTGCTTTGCCGGCTTCCTTACGCAGCTATCGGAGGAAATGACCACCTGCTGTCCTGTCAAGCCGCATGTATAATCCGGCCTGATTCGGTGCATACTGAATGCTGAAATCCAAAATCCCAATGGGATTTCAAGAAAAAGGAGTATACAGTTATGCAGAACAACCAGAATCAGAACAACAACCAGAACCAGAACAATCAGAACAAAAACCAGAACCAGAACAACCAGAACCAAAACCAGAACAACAATCAGAACCAGAACAACCAGAACCAGAACAACCAGAACCAGAACAAGAACAACAACCAGAAAAACCGCTGCGACTGATTGCCCGGCGGCTCCCGTTTCGGCGGGAGGTACATATGCGGAGGAGCTTCATGCTGGAAATAGACAGAATCCCTACATGGGTGACCGACAAAATCAAAGAAGCCGGCATCGCACCGCAGCTGGCGGCACGATGCGACCGCACCCGGGAGCAGGAGCCGGGGGAAGTTTTTTTGCTCGCCGATCTTCAGAGCCTTTATGTGCTGGATCGGGAGTCGCGTCCGTTGGAACAGTACCCTTTGCGGGAGCTGAGCAACATCGCGGTGGAGGAACAGCGCTCCACCGGGCGGCTGCTCGCACGCTTCCGGGAGGATACTGTTCTTTTGGCGTCGTTTACCAATTTCTGCAAGGAATCGGTTCTGCTGTTTGTCAAGTACCTCAAAAGGCTGGCGCAGGGGGAGCCGATCGAGCCGGATCCCAAGGATCTGCCCTCCTCCAAATGCTGCCCCAAATGCGGGATGCCGTATCCCGACCTCAACCGAAGGATCTGCCCGCATTGTATGGAAAAGGGAAAGCTGTTCCGCCGTATGGCAGGCTTTTTTGCCAAATACAAGGTCAGCCTGGTGCTGATTCTGGTGTCGCTGGTGGTGCTCACCGCCATGAGCATTCTCACCCCCTATTTCTCCAAGGGCTTCTTTTATGACGAGGTCATTGACGGAGCCGGACCGTTTTACGGAGAGATTCTGCTGGTGCTGGGGCTTGTGATCGCCACCCGCCTGCTCAAAATGCTGGCGACCATGGTCAACAACTGGATTACCTCGTCGGTGGCTGCCAAAATGGTGTATGAGCTGAAAAAAACCATCTTCCATTCGATCGAGCGGCTGTCGCTCAGCTTCTTTTCCGGGCGGCAGACCGGCGGCCTGATGACACAGGTCAACGAGGACGCCAACACCATTTACGAGTTCTTCTGCGACGGGCTGCCGTATCTGATCGTCAACATCGTGCAGGTCGTTGTGCTCACGGTGCTCATGGCGGTGATTCAGCCCCTCTTGGCGCTGCTGACCCTGATCACGGTTCCGGTGTTTTTCTTCATGATGCGCTGGGTGTACCGCAACGAGAAAAAGCTGCATGCCCGCCGTTTTTCCGGCTCGCGTCAGCTCAACTCGCTGCTCTCCGACGTGCTCTCGGGGATGCGGGTGGTCAAGGCCTTTTCGCGGGAGCAGCAGGAGATCGACCGCTTTACCGTCCGCAGCGAAACACTGGCCGAGAGCGACCGAAAGCTCTCGCTGTTTCACAACTATGCTGGGCATATCTCGGGCGTGGTGCTGTATCTGGGCACAATCATCTCGTGGGCGGTGGGCGGCTGGATGGTCATCACCGGCTACGGTGGGCTGACATACGGAATGCTGATGACCTTTATCGCTTACGTGGGCATGATCTACTCCCCGCTGCATTTTTTCTCGGATATGATGAACCGCAGCGCCGACTGCACCAACGCCATGCAGCGCCTGTTTGAAATCATGGACGCGCAGCCAGACGTCTGTGAGCCGGAGCATCCGGTTCGCCCGGAGGTGCTCGGAGGCAGCGTGGAATTTGACAACGTGTCCTTCTCCTACATCAAGGGCAAGCGCGTTATCGACCATGTCAGCTTTTCGGTACCCGAGGGAGGGGTGCTGGGCATTGTCGGGCATACGGGCGCGGGAAAGAGCACGCTGGCCAATCTCCTGATGCGGCTCTACGACGCGGAGGAGGGAGAGATCCGCGTGGGGGGCATTCCGGTGCGCGAGCTGGCCTTCTCCTCGCTCTATCAGAACATCGCCATTGTTTCGCAGGAAACCTACCTGTTCATGGGTACCATTCTGGATAACATCCGGTATGCCCGCCCCGACGCGAGTTATGAGGAGGTGATTGAGGCCTCCCGCTGCGCCGGCGCGCATGAATTCATCATGAAGCTGCCGGACGCTTATCACACCCGCATCGGCTTTGGCTATCAGGATCTTTCGGGCGGAGAGCGGCAGCGCCTCTCAATTGCGCGCGCCATCCTCAAAAATCCCAAAATTCTGATTCTGGATGAGGCAACCGCCGCGATGGACACCGGAACCGAGCGCAGGATTCAGGAGGCGCTGGCCAGGCTCATCGAGGGGAAAACCACGATTATGATCGCGCACAGGCTTTCCACTCTGCGGGATGCCGACGCGCTGGTGGTGATTGAGCACGGCAGGGTGGCCGAGTGCGGAACGCATCGGGAGCTGCTGCAAAAAGAGGACGGGATTTACAAAAAACTGTTCACGCTGCAAATGGAGGCGCTGCGGAGCGCAGGCATTGTGGAGTGATGGGGAAAGGCGGGGAAGCGAATGGACGATTTTATGCATGGCCGGCCGGGGCCGGGAAGACGGGAGAGTCGGGAGAGAGACGGGGAAAAGCACGGAGCTCCCGCGCGCTCGCTCGACGAAATTTCCAAAACGGTGTGGCTTACACCTGAAAACGCGGTGTTTTCAAGCCGGAACGGCCTGCTGTGGCTTACACTGGACGGCAAGGAGACAAGGGTCATTCTCTGCAGGGAGTTCCCGTTTGACTGCCTGTGGGAGTACATCTCTGTGCTGGATGAGGAGCACCGCGAGCTTGGCATCATCCGCAGCACCGGGCTGTTTGCAGGGGAGACCCGCGAGCTGCTCGAGAATGAGCTGCGCAGGCGCTATTACGCGCCGGAGGTTCTGCGCATCCTGTCGGTCAAGGAACGGTATGGCTTCTCCTACTGGAAGGTGCAGACGCCGGAGGGGGAGGTGCGGTTTACCCTGCACGACACCTATCGGAGCATCCAGCGGGTGGATGCGGGACGCATTGTGTTTTCGGACGTCAACGGCAACCGGTTTGAAATTCCCGATGTGAGCAAGCTGGATGCCAAAAGCCAGCGCAGGCTGGAGCTTTACCTGTGAGGGGGGATTGCAGTGACGGATAAACAGGCACAGGCCCTGCGCAGACTGGAGCCGGAGGCCGACCCGGCGTCGGTTGCTGCGGCGTTGACCACCAATCTCCACCCGACCGATCCGGCGGCACAGGCCGAGACGCAGGCATTTCTTTTTGCCGACCGGCTCACCGTGTGGGTGGGGGAAACACAGACCGTCAATGAGCCGGCAGACCGGATCGAGGCTTTTCATTTCCGCAAGGGAGTGGGCTGTGTATTTGTGGAATATACCCGGCGGAATGGCGAGCCGGTGCTCTTTGCGCGGGGAGACTGCCGGATGCAGGGGGCGGCGTCCGAATTTGTGCGGGCGGCCAACCGGGCGCTGCGCAGCAGGGAGGAGCCGGCCGGGAGAGCCTCGGCAAAACCGCAGACGCCGCGTACCTCGGGCAAACGCGCACTGCTGCGGCTGATCCGATTGGCCTCTCACGAGTGGAAGTATCTGGCTGTCACCGTGGTGCTGTTTCTGCTCACCACGGTAATCGGCCTCTGGCTGCCAGACATCAACCGCGTGCTGGTGGACGATTACATCCGCAACGAGGCGGCCGGCGCCTTTCTGGCCGGCTTTCTCGGGGTGATCTTCAGCATTCTGGCGCTCAACCTGCTGCGCCGGCTCATCTCCATGGCGCGTGGGTATTTTCTCACCATTGCCGGCAACCGGCTCATTGTGCGCCTGCGGGATCTGGTATTCCGCAAAATTCAGGAGCTTTCGATCGCGCGCATTTCCAGGCAGACCTCGGGCGAGCTGATGAAGCGGGTCAGCGGAGATACCGCACGCATCAAGCAGTTTCTGATCAATCAGCTTCCGAATCTGCTCGAGCAGGGCATTCTTCTGGTGGCTGTGACGGTGGTTCTGTTTGTGATCGACTGGCGTCTGGCGCTGCTGGTGCTGGTTCCCGCTCCCCTGATCACGCTGGCATTCCGGCTGTTCTGGCGGTTCATGCGCACGCTTTCCCGTCGGGTACGCGCGCTCAACGCCCGGGGCAATGCCATTCTGCACGATATTTTTTCGGGCATCCGCGTGGTGAAATCCTACGGGATGGAGGAGAAGGAGGCAGAGCGCTTCCTTTCGGTGTCGGCCGAGGAACGCCGCTCCCAGCTCCGCCAGGAGCGCATCTGGGCGGTGCTGATGTCGATTCTCAATTTTCTGATGGGCATCGGCGAATATGTGCTGCTGTATTACGTGGGCAGCAAAATGCTTGAGGGCAGCATGACTGCCGGTGAGATGTCACAGATCTCCTCCTATTCCAGCATGATTTACGCGCCGCTGGCCACGCTTTTGCGGGTACCGCGGATGTTTTTGCATATGATGACCTCTCTCAATAGCGTTTATGAGCTGCTGGATGAGCCGATTGACGTGACCGACCGCCCCGACGCACTGCCTGTTGCCGACCTGCAGGGGCGGATTGAGCTGGATCACGTTTCGTTTGCCTATGACGAATCCGAGGAGATTCTGCACGATGTTTCGCTGCGGATCGAGCCGGGTGAGTTTATCGGTCTGGTCGGAAAATCCGGGGTGGGGAAGTCCACGCTGATCAACCTGATTCTGCGCATGTATGATGTGACCGACGGCAGCATCCGCATTGACGGCAACGACATCCGGGATATTCCGCAGAGTCTGCTGCGCTCCCGCATGGGCGTAGTGCTGCAGGAGAACTTCCTGTTTGCCGGAACCGTGCTGCAGAACCTGACGTATGCCAAGCCGGATGCGAGCCGCGAGGAGGTCATACAGGCCGCAAAAATGGCAGGCGCGCATGAGTTTATCATCAATTTGCCGGACGGGTACCAGACCTATGTAGGGGAGCGCGGCCATTCGCTCTCGGGCGGGGAACGCCAGCGTGTGGCCATTGCCCGCGCGCTGCTGCATAATCCCAGCATCCTGATTCTCGATGAGGCCACATCGGCTCTGGACACCGAAACCGAAAAGCTGATTCAGGACGCGCTGAAGGTGCTGACCTGCGGACGCACAACAATCGCCATTGCCCACCGGCTTTCCACGCTGCGCAATGCCACAAGGCTGGTGGTGATGGACCAGGGCAGAATTGCCGAGGTGGGGACACATGACGAGCTGATGGCAAGGAAGGGCATCTATTATTCGTTGGTTATGGCACAGCGGGAAATGTCCCGCATGGAGGAGGAGCCGGCCTGAAGCGGTACCGGCAATCATAAAAAAAGCAAGGTCAACGCATCCATGGACCTTGCTTTTTTCATATTCTTTATCTGGAAGGCTTTGATGGAGAGGGGGGACTGATGCAAAGCTCCCCCCGCAAATGGCTTATTCGGTTCGCAACGCCTCCACTGGGTTCTTCTTGGCCGCAAAGCCGGAGGGAACCAAGCCTGCGATAAAGGTCAGGAACATACTGATGGCAACCAATATAATGGCGCCGCCCACCGGCAGTACCGCTTTGAGCGCTACAATTCCGGTGTAATGGAACAGAATGATGTTGATGACCTGATTGAGCAGCAGGGTTGCCAGAATGCCGATCATGCCTGCCACAAAGCCGACAATCAGCGTTTCGGCATTGAACACACGCCCGACATCCTTTTTGGAGGCGCCGATGGCGCGCAGGATACCGATTTCCTTGGTGCGCTCCAGCACCGAGATATAGGTGATGATGCCGATCATAATCGAGGAAACCACCAGAGAGATGGCGACAAAGGCGATGAGCACATAGGAAATGGCGTTGATGATGGTGGTGATGGAGGACATCAGCAGCTCCACATAATCGGTGTAGGAGATCTGCTGTTCCTCATCCACGGTCTGGTTGTACTCCTGAATCAGCGTGCTTACCATATCCTTATCCTCAAAGCTGGGGGAATAAAGAGAAATTGTGGCGGGATTGTCCTTGTCAACATCCCCGAGCAGTGAGAGATTCTTTGCGTAGGTCGACTGTGAAAATTCCTTCGGCACCTCATCGCTGTCATAGAGCGTCTCAAACTGCTCGTCGGTCAGCAGCGCGATCAGCTCATCGTTGGTTTTGTCGCCGTACAGCGATTCAAACAGCTGCGCCTGCACGCTTGCCGTTGCAATGCTTTGAATGACCGCGGCCTTCATCTCGCTGTTCTGCAGAATCTGGTCGATGGTAATGCCGTCGGGGAGCCCTTCGGTTTCAGCCAGTGCCTGCTCCAGAATCTGTCGGAGCTGATCGTCCGGCAAAGCCGAAAGGTAGGCGATCATAGGAGCGAGCTGCTCTTCGGTAGGCGTCGGAGCCAGCACCGGGAACAGGAAGGCTCTGGCCTCGGCCTCCTCAAGGGCAGCCAGATAATTCAGCACCGCCTGCTTTTTCTGCTCGACGGTCAGCCCTTCTTTGGTTTCGAATGGCAGGCCGGTGATGACGTCAATGTCCGGATTCTGCTTTTGCAGCAGGAGCATTGCACTGTTCAGTGTGCGCTCCAGTGCCTCCTCTGCCAGTGCCGAGGTATAGCCGATGTTGCCGGAGAGCGAGGTTGCAGTGGCGTCCTCACGGGGACGGATGATGCCGACCACCTTCAGCGTAAAACCGACGTTCTCATCGGTGTACAGCTTTTCACGGCCGGCCGCGGTGGTGCTCAGATCCAGATAGGTGCCGTCCTCCTGAAGCTCGTAGCACTCGGATGCCAGCAGCAGGCGGAATTCCATCTGCCGGATTTCGTCATAGGTCCAGGATTTGCGGTTGGAAAGATCAACCTGCTCGCCTCCCATGCCGGCCATCAGGCTTTCGTTCATTTCCTCCTCGGTGCGCAGCCCCAGCGCGAACAGCGCAAGATCGCTGATTTCGTTGTTTTCGTCTACCACCAGAACAACCTCGTTGGCGGCTTCGGGCCATCTGCTCCCCTCGTCCACAAGCTCATACTGGTCTTTGAGCAGGCTGTTGATCAGCTCGCCGTCCTCACCGTTGATCGGCGAGAGCAGCTCCTGCCACACGTCAAAGCCTCCGCCCCCCATCATGCTGCCCATGGGGGAGTCGGATGTGGAGCCGCTGATTCCCGTCAGCCAGCCCATGACGTCGGATTTTACCACAGCGCCCTCACCCTCGCCGATTTCGTTGCCTTCGCGTACAAACACGCTCCAGTTGAAGTTGTAGGTGTATTGAACGGCCGAGAGGTAGGGGTCAAATTTGTCGGTTGATTCGAGATATTTCTTAAAGGAGGCCAGATCGTTGGTGCTTGCGCTGGCGGAACCCATTGCGTTCATCAGCTCTGCCAGAATCGCGCTCTCATATACCTTATCCAGCTCGTGCGAATGGCCGTCATCGCTTTGCGAGCTCATCAGGGTGGTGACCAGCGCGGTGACGTCCACCGACTCGGCCTCGAGCTGAATCGGGTAGCTCGAGAGGGTTTCCCGCTGCACCGTGTTGATATAGCCGTTGACGCCGGAGGAAACCGACAGAATCAGCGCTATGCCGATAATGCCGATCGAGCCGGCAAAGGAGGTCATCAGGGTACGGCCCTTTTTGGTCATCAGATTGTTCAGCGAGAGCGAAAGCGCCGTAAGGAAGGACATCGAGCGCTTCCGGCCGAGTTGCGAGGCTTTTTTCCTGCGCCCAAGCCCGCCGATCTGGCATTTTCTCGCTTCCTCCGGAGAAATCAGGAACGGGTTGGCGCTCGCCGCCTTCTTCGGCTTCTTCCGCGGTGCGGCGGCGTGCACCGGCTCGGCTGTATACGGGCGGCTGTCGTCCACGACATGGCCGTCGACCACCCGGATGATGCGGCTGGAGTAGCGCTGCGCCAGCTCGGGATTGTGCGTGACCATGATAATCAGCTTCTTCTCGGAGATGCTGCGCAGAATGTCCATGATCTGAATACTGGTCTGGGTATCCAGCGCGCCGGTCGGCTCGTCCGCCAGCAGAATGTCCGGGTCGTTGACCAGCGCCCGCGCAATGGCAACGCGCTGCATCTGGCCGCCCGACATCTGGTTCGGCTTTTTGCGGAGCTGGCTGCCCAGCCCAACGGTTTTCAAAGCCTCCACAGCCCGCCGGCGGCGCTCGGCACGAGAGACGCCGGATAGTGTGAGCGCCAGCTCCACATTGGCCAGAACCGTCTGATGGGGAATCAGATTGTAGCTCTGAAACACAAAGCCGATCGAGTGGTTGCGGTAGGTGTCCCAGTCGGCGTCGCTGAATTTTTTGGTGGAAATGCCGTTGATGATCAGGTCTCCGCTGGTGTACTGATCCAGACCGCCGATGATATTGAGCATAGTGGTTTTGCCGCATCCGGACGGGCCGAGAATCGAGACAAATTCATGCTCCCGGAAGTCCAGCGAAATCCCGTCCAGTGCCCGTACCGTGGTATCCCCGGTCGGATATTCTTTGATGATGTTTTTGAGTGAAAGCAATGGTAACCTCCTTAGACCAATCGGCGCGGCCGCGCACGCCGTTTCAAATCGACTGCAGGTGCCCGGCGGGGGCATCCGGCAAAATCAGAACGCATCATACTCATACATTTTAACACTACACTTTGAATTTCATGTGAATGGGAGCCGGAATTTTTCAAAATATTTATCAACTCCGGTCAATACTATTCCGCGGGGTCAAACTGACTGTTGTAAAGGTGATGGTAAAAGCCTTTCCTTGCGAGCAGCTCCGCATGCTTGCCCTGTTCCACCACCTGCCCGTCCTTCATGACCAGAATCACATCGGCCGACTCGATGGTGGAGAGCCGGTGCGCCACAAGGAAGCAGGTACGCCCCTGCATGAGCTTGGCAAAGGCGTTTTGAATTTTGAGCTCCATGCGCGTGTCGATCGAGGAGGTTGCTTCGTCCAGAATCAGCATCGGGGGAGGGCAGAGCATCACGCGGGCAATGCAGAGAAGCTGCTTCTGCCCCTGCGAGAGCGAGCCGCCGCCCTCACCCAGCACGGTATCGTAGCCCTGCGGCAGCCGGCAGATAAAGGTGTGCGCGTGCGCAGCCTTGGCCGCCGCAATCATCTCCTCATCGGTCGCGTCCGGCTTGCCCATGCACAGGTTTTCGCGCACGGTGGCGGCTCGGAGCCAGGTTTCCTGCAAAACCATCCCCCAGTTGGCGCGCAGGCTGTTCCGGGTAATCCCGCGGATGTCGGTGCCGCTGACGGCAATCGAGCCGCCGTTCACATCGTAGAACCGCATCAGCAGATTGATCACGGTGGTTTTCCCGCAGCCGGTGGGACCGACGATTGCCACCCGCTGACCCGGCCGCACGGTCAGGTTCAGGCCACGGATCAGCTCGCGGTCGGGCGAGTAGGAGAAGGCCACCTCCCGCAGCGCCACATTCCCGTCGGCCCGCTCCAGTACCCGCGCGTCGGGCGTGTCGGGCGGGACGGTCGGCTCGTCGAGAATCTCAAACAGGCGCGCGGCGCAGGCCAGCGCATTCTGAAGCTCGGCCAGAACGCCGGAAATTTCGTTGAAGGGCTTGGTGTACTGATTGGCATAGGAGAGAAAGCTGGTCAGGCGCCCCACGGTAAAGGAGGCGGTGCCGCCCACCGGAATGCAGAGCAGCGCGCCGGTCACCGCCACGCCGGCATAGACCAGATTGTTGACAAAGCGGGTGACCGGGTTGGTGATGGAGGAATAAAAGGTGGCGCGCAGCGAGCAGTGGGTGAGGCGGTTGTTGATCTCGTCAAACTGCGCCTGTGCCCCGTCCTCCTGCCCGAAGGCGGCAACCACCTTGTGATTGCCGATATATTCGTCCACCATGGCGGTCTGCTCGGCACGGGTTTCGGACTGTCTGCGGAACATGGCATAGGTCCGTTTGGCGATAAAGGATGCCGCAAACAGCGAGAGCGGGGTGATGAGAATGACCACCAGCGCGATGGCAGGCTTGATCGTGAGCATGATGACCAGCGTGCCCGCGATGGTCAGCACGCCGGTGAAAAACTGGTTGAAGCCGAGCAGCAGACCGTCGGTGAACTGATCGACGTCGGTCATCATGCGGCTGACCACGTCTCCCACCGAGTGGGAATCCAGATAGGAGAGAGGGAGCTTTTGCAGATGGCGGAAGGCGTCCCGCCGCAGCCGGTAGACCAGACCGAAGGTCATGCGGTTGTTCAGCACGTTCATCAGCCACTGTGCCAGCGCGGCCGCCAGCGTGCAGCCGCCGATGGTCAGGGCGATGCGCACAACCCCTCGCCAATCCACGTTCCCCGGACCGATCATCCGGTCGATTGCGTTGCCGACCAGCAGCGGAATGGCCAGATTCAGCAGCGAGCAGACCGCCGCACAGATCAGCGAGAGCGTCAGCAGCCCGCGATAGGCGCTGAGCAGACGGAGCACCCGGCGGACGGTGGAGGCACTGAACTGTTTTTTCTTTCCTGTCTTGCTCATGCGCCCTCACCTCCTTTGCGGAACTGGGATTCATATATTTCGCGGTATACCGGGCAGTTCTCCAGCAGCTCCTCATGCCTGCCAAGGCCCACCGGCCGGCCCTCCTCGAGCACCAGAATCCGGTCGGCGTGCTGAATCGAGGCCGTGCGCTGGGAGATCAGGAAAACGGTCGGCTTTCCCGGCAGATGCCGGAGTGCCGCGCGCAGCGCCGCGTCGGTTGCGTAGTCCAGCGCCGAGGAGCTGTCGTCCAGAATCAGAATATCGGCCGTGCCGCGCACCAGCGCGCGGGCAATGCAGAGCCGCTGTCGCTGCCCGCCCGAAAAATTGCGCCCGTTCTGGGAGACCGGCGCGTCCAGCCCGCCCGGCTTCTGCTGAATGAAATCCTTGGCCTGGGCAAGCTCCAGCGCCCGCCACAGCTCCTCGTCGGTCGCGTTCCCGTTGCCCCACAGCAGGTTGGAGCGCACGGTGCCCCGGAACAGCACGGCCTTTTGCGGCACCACGGCCACGCGGCCGCGCAGCTCTTCCAAGGGGTAGCTCCGCACATCCCGGCCGTTCACCAGCACCGCGCCCTCGGTTGCGTCATAGAACCGGGGAATCAGATTGACCACCGAGGTTTTGCCCGAGCCGGTGGAGCCGATGATGCCAACCGTCTCACCCGGACGCACCGTAAAATCGATTCCGGAGACCGAGGGGGCGGCGTTGCCCGCGTAGGTCAGCCCCGCGCTCCGGAAGCAGACCGCACTGCCGGCGGCCGAAGGGTCGGCCGGGATGTCCTGCACCTCCATGCCAACCGGCATGTCCAGCACGCTTTCCACGCGCGAGGCGCAGGCCAGCGCCTTGTTGACCGTGATGATGACGTCGGCAAACTTGATCAGCTCCACCAGAATCTGCGACATGTAGTTGGTCAGCGCAAACACATCGCCGGTGGTCATGCTGCCGCTCTCCACGCGGATGGCGCCCGAGAGCAGCAGCGCGATCAGCCCGCCGTTGACAATCAGCATGGTGATGGGGTTGAGCAGGGCGGAGATTCTGCCCACGTGATTCTGAATCCGGTTGTGCGCGGTGTTGGCAGCCTCAAAGCGGTCAATTTCCTCCTGCTCCTTGCGAAAGGCGCGGATCACCCGCACGCCGTTGAGATTTTCCCGCGTGATCGACGTCACCCGGTCCAGGTTCTGCTGCACGCGGCGGTAGAGCGGAATGCCCGCAAACATGATGCTGAACACCACCACTGCCAACAGGGGAATGGCTACCACAAACACCCATGCGCTGGATGCATTGACCGTAAAGGCGAGGATCATCGCTCCGAATACGATGATCGGGGAGCGGAGCAGCAGGCGCAGGGTCATATTTACGCCGGTCTGCATCTGGTTGATGTCGGCGGTCATCCGCGTGATCAGGGTAGAGGTGCCGGCTTGGTCGGTCTGTGCATAGGAAAAGCCCTGAATGTGCCGGAACAGCGCGCTGCGCAGCCCCGCGCCGAAGCCGACCGCCGCTCGGGCGGCAAAATACTGGGCGGTGAGCGAGCAGGCAATGCCGGCCAGCGCAAAGATCACGAGCACGCCGCACAGCCGCCAGATCTGCGCGCGGTCGCCGGCCGGAATGCCGGAATCCATCATCCGCTTGACCACAATGGGAACCATCAGGTCAAAGCCCGCCTCCAGCAGCTTGAACAGCGGGCTGATGATGGATTCCTTGGTGTAGGGCTTCAAAAAGGGAAGCAGTTTTTTCATATGTCCGTCTTTTTTCCTTCCGTCTCATATACCAATGAATATATTATTATACCAGAAAATTCCGGTGCAGGGAACCCCAAATATATAAACAATTTGTGAATGATTGATGACCAAACGAATTTGATATACCGGAAATGATCTGGTATCAGAAACATCTGCTGAATATAGAAAAAATTGCTGAAAAACAGTTGCATTTCTGTTCTTGATGTGATATAATCCCAATTATCCAAGATCCCCTGCAGCCGGAAATTCCTCATTCTCCGACTTGTGAAGATCGGAAAATGAACGCGCAAACTTCCGGAAAAGGAGATTTGCGCGTTTTTTGATGGTTGTTTCCCTGATCAAAAAACGAAAAAAGGCTCTGTAAATCCGACAAAAAAGTTTCATTACGCGATGCCGGGTAGCATATCGGATTGACTTTGTTCGGCATATTCTGTCATGTGTAGAACGGAAAGGAGGCATACCCCGTGTTACAGAAAACAGGCATAATCGTTATATTCCTCGCAATGCTCTGCTTTGGCGGATGCAGGCAGGAGGAGCCGGAACTTTCGGATTGCTCCTATTTAAGCTATGACAGCTTGGAAGATTTTCAGAAAGGCATTCAGGAGTGCAAACAGAAAAAGGCAAACGAAGCACCGATGACACGGGAAGAAATATTTCTGTCCGGTCTGACCGAATATCTCTATCCGCAAACGGTTCCGGAAGAATATGCGTTGCTTCGGGTTGAAGTGGTCACTTCTTCGCTCCACTTCATTTTTATCCCGGAGGAGCATATGCCGCAGTCCATGGACGAGAGGGTGAATGTGGAACAGGAACTGTCCTTCTACTATACCGTCAACTCGCTGTCGGATCGCCCGTTGTATGAGGAACGCAAGGAATCTATGAGATTGGAGCCAATCGACGAAAACACGCTGTATGTGGAGGATTGGAACGAGGTCAGCGTTGCCGTTGGAAACGATTTGTTCGCGGTCAGAGGCTACAATGTGTATCAAGGGTACGAGGCCTTGCTGCCGCTCTGCAAGTATCAGGTCATCTCGGTTGCAAATCCATAATGCCCGCCCCGCGCCGTCACGGCGCGGGGCTTTTCCGTTTGGCGGATTTGCGTGTGACCGCGCTTGCGCAGGCACAGAGCAAGCGGTGCATCCGGCTCAAAGCAAAGCAGACACCTCCCGCAAGAGGTGTCTGCTCAGACTGTAGACCAAAGCAACGGCTTTCGTCAGTTTAGCTAAAGTTTTCGCCAATGCGCAAAGCGCATTTCCTTTTCTCAAAATGGCGGCAGGTGGCAAAGGCCACCGGGAATTTTTGCTTTGCAAAAAGTTCCCACGGATCCAACGCCGTGGGGCGTTGTGTCGCAAGGCACCATAGGTGCCGGAAATTCTGCTTCGCAGAAGTTTCCCCCGCAGGCGGCGAAATCCCTAAACGGCGGCGAACTCGCGCAGCGATTCGCGGATTTGGAACAAATCCTTTTCTTCTTTGGCAAACTCTGCGAAGCAGATTTGCGGCTGAGCCATGCGAAGCCTTTGCTTGTTTCTTTGCGCCTACACGCTCAAAGAAAAAGCGGACGAACGCTTTTGTGCAATTTTGATTTGATGCGCCTTTTGTCTACAACCTCAGCTGACAACTCCCGCAAGAGGTGTCAGCTCGGTATGGAAACGATCATAAATGGATGCGATGCGGGATGGGGACTGCCCGTACCGTTCGGGTAGGCCCGCCGCAGCCGGGGGAACGGGACTTTTGCCGCCGGCTGGCAATCAACCCTCGGTCCACTTGTTCAGCTTGGACAGACCCTGCTTGGAGCCGGCAAGGAACAGAATATCGTTCTTCCGAAAGACATATTCGGGCAGGATGACCTCCACCACCGAGTTGTTGTTTTCGATGGCAATGATATTCAATCCGAAGCGGGAACGGAAATTCACGTCCAGAACGGTTTTGCCGATGATCTGTGCGGGCACCTGCATTTTGGTGACGTTGATCTGTTCGCTCAATTGCACAAAATCCAGCATCCTCGAGTTTTCCAGCCGGTTTGCAAGGCGCACCGCCATGTCGCGCTCCGGGTAAACCACCTCGGCGCCCAGCTTTTCCAGAATCAGACCGTGCTCGGTACTGGTCGCTTTGGCGATGACGGTAGGAATGTTCATGGAAACCAGGTTCAGTGTGGTCAGAATCGAGGTGTCGATATGTTCCCCGATGCACACGATTGCCACATCGCAGTTCTGAATTCCGGTGTCCATCAGCGTTTTCTTTTCGAGGTTGTTTACCACAAAGGCGTTTTCGGTTCTTTCCCGCATTTCTCGGATTTTTTCCTCGTCGCGGTCCAGAACAATCAGTTCGCAGCCGGATTCCACAAGCGCGTTTGCCAACGCATAGCCGAACCGCCCGATTCCGACAATCCCATAGCTCATCCGATCGTTTTTGGTTTTATGGTACATAATCTCCTTACATCCTCCTTATCCGATGGCAATGTTCCCATCGGGAAATTTGACGCGCTCGCCTCTGGAAAAATACCAAAGCGAGGCAACGGTCAGCGGCCCCAATCGGCCGATATACATGGTGAAAATCGAAAGCAGCTTTGCGCCGACTCCGAGTCCCGGTGTGATTCCGGTGGAAAGACCAACCGTTCCGAATGCGCTGGTGACTTCAAACAGCGCGTCCATCAGGCCGACCTCCGGCTCCAGAATGGTGAACAGATAGGTGCCGGTGATCACCACACCAAGGGCAAGCAGCGTAATGACGGCCGCTTTTTTGAAGGCGTCCTTCGGCACCGAATAGTGAAAGCCCTTTTCCGATTTGTTGGTGGCGGCCGATTTGATTCCCTGAAACAGTACAAACAGCGTACTGGTTTTGATACCGCCGCCCGTCGATCCGGGAGACGCGCCGATAAACATCAATACCGTCAGCACAAGCAGACCGGAATTGGAAAATGTACCGAGCGGATAGGTGGAAAAGCCGGCCGTTCTGGCCGAAACACTGTGGAAAAAGGCGCCCATCCATGTCACGTCCTCGGTCAGCTTGATCAACACGGTTCCAACCACAATCAGCGCCGCACTGAAGGTCAAAACCACCTTGGCATGCATGGAAAACTTTTTCCAACGGAATTTTTTGGTCCACATTTCACGAATCACCAGAAATCCGATCCCGCCGAAGAAAATCAGGCCGCAGGTGGTGAGATTCAGCATGACGTTGTCGCGGTAGGGAATCAGGTTCTGGTAGTTGCCGAGGATATCAAACCCGGAGTTGTTGAAGGCAGCAACCGAGTGGAAGAAGCTGATGCCGATGGCCTTTCCGACCGGGTAGTCCTGTACAAAAACAGTAAAGCTCAGAATGGCTCCGATCAGCTCGAAGATGACCGTGGTGATAAAGATGTTTTTAACGAGGGTGACAATCCCTTTTCCGGTATCCAGATTGACCGCTTCCTTGATGATCGTGCGCCCCTTGAGATCCATGCGTTTGCCCATTGCAAGAATGATGCCTGCGCCGATGGTGGTCACGCCAAGCCCGCCGATCTGAATCAGGGCAGCCAGAATGAACTGACCGAGCGGAGTAAAGGTATCGCCCGCATCCACGGCAATCAGCCCGGTGACGCATACGGCGCTGGTAGAGGTATACAGCGCGTCGATGTAATGCAGCTCTACCCCGTCCTTGACACTGAAGGGCATGATCAGCAGCAGGGAACCCAGCAAAATGGTGAGTGCAAAGCCAAGCGCGATGATTCTGACAGGGGATAGCTTTTTCAGGATTTGGTTCATCAGATGTTCCTCTCCATATGAATGGTAAACCGCGCGATTTCCGGCGGTTCGGGGCTGTGCTCGACGCATGGAAGGAAAACCGATTTTCCTCGCCGCAGGCGCAACCGTTTTCGGTGCTGCGAGCACACAAGGCCGCAGTCCTCGCATATTATACCACAGTTTTCTGTGTTTGTCTATAGGAATATTTGTTTTTGGGAAAAAAACTTGCCGGAGGCTGCGGACAGGAAAAACCCCCGCAATTGTCATGGTGACCATTGCGGTCCTGTGTCATCGTCGGCGCACGGAGCGCTGTTTTATGACTTGGCGCGCAGCGCCTGTACCTCGGCCAGCCATGCGTCAGCCGACGCATCCGAAGGCATTCTCCAGTCACCGCGCGGGGAAAGGGCAACAGAGCCGACCTTCGGGCCGTCCGGCAGGCAGGAGCGCTTGAACTGCTGGGCAAAGAAGCGGCGCAGAAAGACCTCAAGCCAGTGCAGGAGGACGTCGTCTGTGTAATGCTCCCCCAACGCGTATTTGGCAAGGCGGTAGAGCTTCTGCGGGCGGAAGCCAAAGCGGAGCATATAGTAGAGATAAAAGTCGTGCAGCTCGTAAGGACCGACCAGATCCTCGGTTTTCTGTGCGATCTCTCCGGTCTCGGTGGCCGGCAGCAGCTCGGGGGAAACCGGGGTGTCCAGCACATCCCGCAGAGCGGAGGCCAGCCTGTCCTGCCCAGCCTCTGCGGCCCGGTCGGCACACCAGGCCACCATATGGCGCACCAGCGTTTTGGGAACTGAGGCGTTGACCCCGTACATTGACATATGGTCCCCGTTGTAGGTGGCCCAGCCAAGCGCCAGCTCGGAGAGATCTCCGGTGCCAACCACCAGCCCACCGCAGTCGTTGGCCAGATCCATCAGCACCTGTGTGCGCTCACGGGCCTGACTGTTTTCATAGGTGACGTTGCGGTCCGCCGGGTCGTGGCCGATATCCGCAAAATGCCGTTCCACCGATTTCCCGATGCTGACGCAGCGAAAATCCACGCCAAGCTCCCGGCACAGCACGGTTGCGTTGTTCTTTGTGCGCTTGGTGGTGCCGAAGCAGGGCATTGTGACGGCCAGAATATCGGTTCGCGGGCGCTCCAGCAGATCCATGGCGCGAACTGCCGCCAGCAGCGCCAGCGTGGAATCCAGTCCTCCCGAAATACCGATCACCGCTTTCCCGGCCCCCGCGCAGCGGATGCGCTGCGCCAGACCCTTGGCCTGAATGTTCAGAATGGTCTCGCACCGGCGGTTTCGCTCGCTGACGTCCGACGGGACGAACGGGTGGGGCGCCACATAGCGGCTCAGGCGGGTCTGGGATGGATGCAGAGAGAAGGGAATTTCCCGGTACCGGGCGGCCGATGAGGAGATGTGCGTATTCATGCGGCGGCGCTCGTAAACCAGGCGCTCCACATCAATTTCGCTGTATACAATCCGGGAGGAATCGTCAAACGGCAGAGCCTCTGCCAATACAATGCCGTTTTCGCAGATGATGTTGTGTCCGCTGAACACCAGATCGGTTGTCGATTCGCCGCTGCCGGCCGAGCTGAACACATAGCCGCAGACCGTGCGCGCGGAGTGCGACTGCATCAGGAGCCGCCGGTAATCCTCCTTCCCGATAATTTCGGGCGAGGCCGAGAGATTGCAGACCACGGTTGCACCGGCCGCCGTATGATTGCAGGAGGGGGGAACCGACACCCAGACGTCCTCGCAGATCTCGGCCGCTATTTTCCATGCCGGCAGCTCGCGGCAGGCAAACAGCAGATGTGTGCCGAAGGGAACGGTTTGCCCGCAGAGCGATATTTCGGCTTGGGCGTCGTCGGCAGGAGCCGGGGTAAAATGGCGTGCCTCGTAAAACTCGCCGTAGTTGGGGATTGCGGTTTTGGGGACTACGCCGAGAAGCCGCCCCCTGTGGCAGACGGCGGCGCAGTTGTAGAGCTTGTTCTGCCAGACCAGCGGCAGACCGACCGCAACCAGCAGGTCAAGCTCCGCGGTTCCGGAGAGCAGGGTATTCAGACCGCGCAGCGCTGCCTCCAGCAATGCCTCGGAGAGAAACAGATCCCCGCAGGTGTAGCCGGTGAGGGCAAGCTCCGGGAACACAAGCAGCCGGGCGCCTGCCTCCGCTGCCTCCTGTGCCATGCGGAGCAGGCAGGCAGCATTGCGGTCGGGGTCGGCAACCCGGACCTCCGGTGCGCCTGCGGCCACCTTGATAAAGCCGTGATTCATATGTTTGTCCTTTCTGTACCTTGCGGCAGTTGGCTTTTGATACCAATATTATAGCTTGATTTGCCGCAGAAAACAAGTATTTCTGGAAAAGTTTTTGAGAAATCTTGCATTTTGGAAGGAAATGTGATATACTTGACTGCAAATGAGGAAACGAGGATATTCGTATGAAGGATTTGTCCAGAAACCTGACCATGCTTTGCGATTTTTACGAGCTGACCATGGGCAACGGGTATTTTGTGAAGGGGATGAAGGATAAAATCGTCTATTTCGACGTGTTTTACCGGCAGAATCCCGACAACGGAGGCTTTGCCATTGTGGCCGGGCTGGAGCAGATTGTGGAGTATATCAATCAGCTTCATTTCACCGAGCAGGACATCGCCTATCTGCGCAGCAAGGAGTGCTTTTCGGAGGAGTTTCTCGCATTCCTGCGGGATTTCCGCTTTGAGGGCGACATCTGGGCAGTGCCGGAGGGCACCGTGGTCTTTCCCGGCGAGCCGCTGATGATTGTGAGGGGGCGGGCCGTGGAAGCGCAGTTCATCGAGACCTATGTGCTGATGATGATCAATCACCAGTCGCTCATCGCCACCAAGGCAGCCCGCATTGCCCGCGCGGCCAAGGGCAGAGCGATCAGCGAGTTCGGCTCCCGCCGGGCACAGGGGGCCGACGCGGCCATGCTTGGGGCGCGCGCCGCGTATATCGGGGGATGCAGCGCGACCGCGTGCACGATCACCGATCAGGCCTTTGGAGTTCCGGCCACCGGAACCATGGCGCACTCCTGGGTGCAGATGTTCGATTCCGAGTATGAGGCCTTCCGCGCCTACTGTGAGGTCTACCCCAATAATGCCACCCTGCTGGTGGACACCTACAACGTCATCGAATCGGGCATTCCGAACGCCATCCGGGCCTTCAACGAGGTGCTGGCGCCCCGGGGCATCCGCAAATGCGGCATCCGCATCGATTCGGGGGACATCACCTATCTGACCAAGAAGGTGCGCAGAATGCTGGACGACGCGGGCTGGAACGAGTGCAAAATTGTGGTTTCCAACTCGATGGACGAGTACCTGATCCGCGAGCTGCTCCGCCAGGGCGCGGAGATTGACGGCTTTGGCGTGGGCGAGCGTCTGATTACCGCCAAGAGCGACCCGGTGTTCGGCGGGGTGTATAAGCTGGCGGCCGTGGAGGACGAACAGGGAAATATCCGGCCGAAGATCAAGATCAGTGAGAATGTGGGAAAAATCACCACGCCGCATTTCAAAAAGGTGTACCGTCTGCGCGGACGGGATACGGGAAAGGCCGAGGCCGACCTGATCTGCGTATGGGACGAGACGGTGGACGACACCAAGCCGCTTGAGATTTTCGACCCCGAATACACATGGAAGCGCAAATGGATGGAAAACTTTACGGCCACAGAGCTTTTGGTTCCGGTGTTCCGGGGGGGCAGGCAGGTGTATGCTCTGCCCGAGCTGGACAGCATTCGCCGGCATTGCCAGGAGGAGCTGGAGGGGATCTGGGACGAGGTGCGGCGCTTCAGCAACCCGCATAACTATTACGTCGATCTTTCGGAAAAGCTCTGGAACATCAAAAACGACATGCTCAAATCGCGCGGCGTCTATCGCCCGAAGCAATAAACGCCTCAACCGGGAAACCCCGGGGGCGGGCAATCCAAAACGGATTGCCCGCCCCCGGGGTTTCATTCCGCGCGCCTCCGCGCAAACAGTGATGAGGCGTTGTGCGGCAGTCTGTAATTACTGCCCCGCAAGCGTAATTGCGCCGTCGGATACGTTCAGCACATACTTTGCGTCAGGACTCGGCTCGAAGGACAGACTGTCAAAATACAGCTCGTTGTAATCATCGGTGTAAAAAACGGCGTAAACACCATAGTCCTCGAACCAGCAGAGAAGGATGTCGGTTTCCGGCTCCATTTCCTGTGCAAGCTGTTGCACCTCATCATAGTAGGGCAGCTCCGAGATCACTCCCCAGATTTCGGTGCGGTTCGGAACATAATCACTATAAAAAGCAGTTACCTTTTCCTGTGCGGCATCGGGCAGCGTGACGTCCGGCTGGCCGTCGTTCAGCAGCATCTCAACGCTTGCCCGCATAGTTTCGCCGGTGGGAGCCTGTATGTCGGCCTCCAGCAAGAACTGCAGCGGTGTATCGGTGGAGGTTATTGTCAGGGCAATGCCGAGGGACTCTGTTTCGGTCTGGTCGTCCAACGGCTCTTGATCGGCCGTATAGTAGCAAACCATACGTGTCATATTGCAGGAAAGCGCAAGGATTTCCGCATTTTCTTCGGTGAGCAGATTGTCATCGCAGGAAAATTCCATATCTGCTTCTATATATTCGGTGTAGGAGCCGCTTCCGGATTTCACTGTGCCGGTCGGGATGCAGAAGCTGAATGCCATGTCGCAGGCGGTAAAGCTGTGGTCGGTAACGCCCAGCTTGACGTCGAGAGAGAGATGGACTCTGTCTTCCTCGGCAGGTATGCCTGCCATCTCGAAAATTTCCGGCAGCAGCGTATCCTCCGGCTGTACCGATAGCTGCAGCTCGGTCACCGCGCCGTCTGCCACCGCAAAGGCAATGCGCAGATTCAGATCTTCAAAATAGCTTTCAATCATCGCCTTCACGGCACGGATCTCGGTGGCGCTGGTCGCGCCCATCAGCACGGCGAGCTGTTCCACAAGCTGGTCGATCAAAGCGGCATAATAGTCATCGGAAATGGCATAAACGCCGTTCCCCTCGTGAATCAGTTGATCGGCAGTCGGCAGCTCGATCTCCGGCAGCTTCAGCGGCGGATACTCGGTATCCGGCAGCACGGTTTCCGGCAGCTCCGTTTGATCGGTTTCCGTCTGCACGGGGTCTGGCATTTCGTTCTCCGGCGTCGGATTTTCGGCATTCATTCTGCCTGTGAGCTCCAGCATCGAGAGAATTTCCGTCAGATATTCGCCGGCGGCCGTTCCCGGCTCCAGCGCCAGCATTTCGCCTTCGGGGGAGATCAGCATGTAGAAGGGATCCGCGCCCGGAAGCACAAGCTCCAGCTTCATATCCTGCAGTCGGGCCGACTCCAGCATAACGGCCTCTCCGGTACCCATGTCAACCTTGAGCTGACCGAGCCCGAATTCCAACCCCTCCAGCGTGTCCTCGATGATTTTGGAAGAATCGGCGGAGCCGGCTTCTTCTATCAGGCCTGCCCAGTCTGTGAGCCAGTCCAGTACAACGGCCTTTTCGGCGTCGGTATCGCGGTTGTCCTCCGGTGTGGAAGGGGTGGAAGGTGTTTGGGAATTTCCAGTGGAATCGGACGGATTGCCGGCCTCCTGACATGCGGTGAACAGTAGCGTCAGGCAAAGCAGCGCGGCAAGAAACGGGAGCCATTTTGTGATTTTCATGGTAGCATACCTCCTGTTTTTTCAGTATGGTAATATTTTATACAAAGATACGCCATTTGTCAATAGCAATTTTCAAATTTGATCGGCTTTTTTATCATATTTTGCAGTATGGCGCTCTGCGCTCTTTCTTCGCCGCACAAAAACCGCTGGATTTTTTCATTTTTTTTGAAAAACCTATTGGTTTTTTTTTCGGAATATGCTATAATAATATATACTTGTGTGGTCGGAATTCCTGTGACGATCGGAGGCGGTTTGCATGGAGCTTTTGCTGGGCTGGTGGAACAGTGTGTGTGCTTTTTTTGAGCGGTATGTCGTGGAGCCCTTTGCGCATTTCGGGTGGAAGGATGCTGCGGATATCCTCATTCTTGCGGTCATTCTGTTTGAAATTATCCGGTTTTCCAGAAACCGGCGCGCGGGAAGGGTGCTTGTGGGCCTGGTCGTTGTGCTGCTTTCCAGCCTGCTGATCACGCTTCTGGAGCTGCCGGCGCTGACCTATATCATCCGGCTCTGCGCATCGGTTGCCTTTTTCTGCATCATTCTGATTTTTCAGCCCGAGATTCGGGACGGCCTGGAGCGCATCGGAAACTCGCGCCTGGTTTCTCCCCGGAGCGATACCCTCCCGCGCAAGCAGCTTCCTGCCGCCAGACAGGTTGCGGATGAAACGGTAGATGCGGTGATTCACATGTCGGATTCCTGCACCGGAGCGCTGATTGTGTTTGAGGGGCTGACTCGCCTGGGCGACAGTCTGGAGAGCGGAAAAATTGTGGATGCGCGCGTCACCTCCCATCTGCTGCAGAATATTTTTTACGACAAGGCCCCGCTGCACGATGGGGCGGTCATCATCCGGAATATGCGCATCTGGGGTGCGAGCTGCGTGCTGCCCTCCACCAACAGTCAGATGGATTTTGGCAATATGGGTACCCGCCATCGTGCGGCGGTCGGTATCAGCGAGGTCAGCGACGCGCTGGTTGTGGTGGTTTCGGAGCAGACCGGAATCATATCGGTGGCGCAGGACGGCAAGCTGCTGCGCGGAGTGGACAGGGAAACCCTGCGGGACATTCTGATGACCTTTCTGGCCGGCAGCCTCTATCTGCGAACCAAGCGGCAGGAGGCAAAGGCCGCAAAGGCCGCGTCTGCGCTGGCGGACAAGGCAGCCGTCAACATCAATCAGTTCAGCGTCGCGGCTGCTCCGAAGCCAAAGACCGCGTCGGCACCTCCCGCAGAGGAGCCGGACGCCGACCCGGGCGCTGACAGAGCGCCCACCGGTGAGGATTCGGAGAGCGGCTCCGATTGAGACGCCGCATTGCTGCGGCGCTTGAGATGCGGAAGCCGTCCGGCGGCGGGAATGCCGGTTTCACCTGTCGGTCTGCGGAACGGTGTAATCCGGAGGGAAGCGAGGCTTGTACCCGCAGCGGCGCTTATGAATGTGCGGCCGCGTGATTTTCAATGAATGAGCTCGGGGGTGACGGAACATGAAAAAGAAAAATATCATCGGGCGCATGACCGCCCCGAAGGAGGGGGTTGGCGGATGGCTCCGCCGGACCCGGATCATCACGCGGCTGCTGTGCCTGCTGCTGGCGGTTCTGATCTGGCTGACGGTGGTAAATCTGAACCGGGAGAACCGGAACGAGGATCCGGATGCAATGGACGATATCACGTGGGAAGCATCTGTCGAATGAAGCCGCACACCGATCGGTATCGCTATCTGCTCGGCGGCCTGAGCGTCCCGCCCGAAGCAAGCGACGGAGAAATTTTGAAGCTGGCGTCTGACCGAATGAAGCGCGCGGGGATTTCTCCGCAGTCGCTTCATTTTCGGCTTTATAAACAGTCGGTGGACGCGCGCCGGCGGGAACGCATCCGGCTGGTCTGTACCGTACTTCTGGAGGCTGCGGACGCATTGCCCGAGGCGGTCTGCCGGAAGCTGAACCTCCGCCTGCTGCCCGAACCGGAGACCGACGCCCCCCGCGGGACACAGCGGCTCGGCGCGCCGCCTTTGGTGGTGGGGATGGGACCTGCCGGAATGTTCGCCGCATTGCTGCTGGCGCAAAACGGGTACGCTCCGGTTGTGATCGACCGCGGCGGGGATATTGCGGACCGGACGGCGGCTGTGGAGCGCTTCCGGAGAGACGGACGGCTTGATCCCGAGTGCAATATCCAGTTCGGCGCCGGAGGCGCGGGTACCTTTTCGGACGGCAAGCTCGTAACCCGCATCCACGACCCCCGCTGTCAGCTTGTCCTCCGGACGCTGCGGCAGTTCGGCGCTCCCGAGGAGATTCTGACGCTTGCCAAGCCGCACATCGGCACCGATCTGCTCCGGGTGGTGGTGTCCGATCTGCTGGAGGAAATCGAACGGCTGGGCGGCCGACTGTTGTACCGCTGCAGGATGACTGATTTTACCGAGCGGCCGGACGGTACGCTGTCGGTCAGAACCACCCGCGGCGAGCTGCAGGCCGGCGCGCTGATTCTGGCTGTCGGGCACAGCGCGCGGGATACCTATGTGCGGCTGCTCGAAAAAAACTATGCCGTCGAGCCAAAGCCGATCTCGGTCGGCTTTCGCGCAGAGCACCTGCAGTCCGACATTGACGCGGCGCTGTACGGCGCGTATGCCGGTCATCCGCGGCTTGGACATGCGGAATACCAGCTTTCCGACACCAGCCGGGCACGCGGCGTTTACACCTTTTGCATGTGCCCGGGCGGGGAGGTGGTTGCGGCGGCCTCCGAGCAGGGCGGGCTGGTTGTCAACGGCATGAGCAACCATGCGCGGGACGGCAGAAACGCCAATGCGGCGGTTTTGGCGTCGGTGGGCGTTTCCGACTATGAGCCGGTCAACGGCAGCTTGGCGCTGGGGGCAATCGCTTTTCAGCGAGGGATTGAACAGGCTGCCTTCCGCACCGGCGGAGCGGATTACTGCGCGCCGGTGATGACAGTTGGGGATTTTCTGGGAGGCCGTTCGGGGAGCGAGCCAGGCCGGGTGCAGCCGAGTTATCGGGAAGGGCAGGTGCGGCTTGCGGATCTTGCCGCGCTGTATCCCGCGCCCATTGCCGAGGCGCTGCGGTACGCCCTGCATTCGTTCGGCCAAAAGCTGCCGGGCTATGACGCGCCCGACGCGCTGCTCACCGCTGCCGAAACGCGCACCTCGGCGCCGCTGCGGATCCTTCGGTGTCCCGAGCGCTATACGGCCGCCGGGCACGACCGCGTTTACCCTTGCGGTGAGGGCGCCGGATACGCCGGCGGCATCACCAGCGCCGCGGTGGACGGTATCCGGATTGCACAGGCATTGATGTCCCGCTTTGCGCCGGAGGCCTGATTCCATACCGCATCTTATCTGAACATTTCAGGAAAGGAGGAGCTGATATGAAAACCACCGCAACCGTCGTATCGGTCAACGGGCCGTTTGCAACCGTACAGGCCGTGCGCACCTCTGCCTGTGAGGGCTGCCACAAAATGGCGGATGGGGAAAAGGGCTGCGCGGTCTGCTCACTGGTCGGCGGCGGGAAGCCGATGACCGCCCGTGCTGAGAACCGGGCGGGAGCGCAGGTCGGAGATAAGGTTGTCATTGAGAGTGCCTCCTCCCGGGTCCTGCTCGACGCCGCGCTGGTCTTTCTGCTGCCGCTTCTGATCTGTTTTCTCGGCTGGCTGATCGCGTCCGCCGTCACCGAGCGGACGCTGTGGCGGGCGGTTGGCGCGGCGGCGGGGTTTGTCTGCAGTTTTATCGGGCTGCGCATCTATTCGGGCGCGGTGCGCGTCAAGCGGGCCGATGTCGTCATCACCGAAATTGTCGGTGACACGGACCGGTCTGCTTCCGAAGCATGAATCGTGCCGGGTGGCGGCCGCATCTCATCACTTGTGCATGCAGGCGGTCGGAATTTTCAGGGAAAGGAGGAAATCCATGATGTCGGATACAGAGACTCGGGTGCGGAGCCGGCGCTGGCTGACCCGATACCGCCCAGGGGACGCCGGGGCCGACGCACAGATCCGCCGGATAGCGGAGGAGGTTGGCGTTTCCGAGATCCTTGCGCGACTGCTCTATGTGCGCGGATATCGCACGCCGGAGGAGGCCGTTCGCTTTTTCCGCATGGAGGCCTCCTTCCTGCACGATCCCTTTCTGCTGTCGGACATGCGTCAGGCGGTGGAGCGGCTGGAGCAGGCCGTTGAGCGCCGGGAGAAAATCGCCATCTATGGGGACTATGATGTGGACGGCGTCACCTCGGTCAGTCTGCTGTGGCTCTACCTGAACGAACTGGGAGCCGATGTGAGCTATTACATCCCCAGCCGCAGTGCGGAGGGCTACGGGCTTTCGCTCACGGCGGTGGATCGCCTGCACGCGGGCGGCGTGAAGCTGATTGTTACGGTGGACACCGGTGTGACCGCCGTTTCCGAGGTGCAGTATGCCGCCGGTCTGGGGATGGATATGATCATCACCGACCATCACGAATGCCTCGAGGTGCTTCCCGCGGCCTGTGCGGTCATCAACCCGCACCGCCCGGGCGAGCGCTATCCCTTCACGGAGCTGGCCGGCGTGGGCGTGGTGTTCAAGCTGGTGTGTGCATTTGAAATGACCCAGTGCCGCCGGATGGGGCGCTCCGAGCTGGACGGCGTGCGGGAGGTCTGCCGGAGCTATGCTGATCTGGTTGCGCTGGGCACCATTGCCGACGTGATGCCGGTGACCGACGAAAACCGGCTGATGATCTCTCTCGGCCTGCGGCGGATGGAGACCGATTGCCGGCTTGGCCTGCGGGAATTGGCCTGCGCCGCTTCGGGAAAGGGGCGGACGCTTCCCAAAATCACCTCTACCTATATCGGCTATGTGCTGGCGCCGCGTATGAATGCAGCCGGGAGGGTCAGCCGCGCGTCCATCGCCGTGGAGCTGCTGCTGGCAGGTACAAAGGCGCGTGCCGAGGAGCTGGCCGCTCAGCTCTGCGCGCTCAACAGCGAGCGGCAGGCCGAGGAAAACCGCATCTCCCAGGAAGCCTACCGCAAAATCGATCAGATGCCCGCTTCCGAGCGGGGATATGTGCTGGTGCTGGACGACGATAGCTGGCACCAGGGCGTGATTGGAATTGTCTCCTCCCGCATCACCGAGCGGTACGGTCTGCCCTCGATTCTGATTTCCTACGGCCGCGGAGAGCAGGAGGCAAACGGTGCTCCGTCCCCCGACGACGTGGGTAAGGGCTCCGGCAGAAGCATCCGGGGCCTGAACCTTGTGGAGGCGCTTTCGGCCTGCGGCGGGCTTCTCGTGCGCTTTGGGGGACATGAGCTGGCGGCAGGACTCAGCATTCGCCGCGGAGATGTGGAGGACTTCCGCCGGCAGATCAATGCCTATGCCGCCGAGCGGTTGACCGACGGGATGCTGTCTGTCTGTATGGAGGCCGATTGCGAGGTGGAGGTGCGCGATCTGACCCTGTCTCTTGCCGAGGAGCTGGGGCGGCTCGAGCCGTTCGGTGTTTCCAATCCCGTGCCCTGCTTCCTTTTGCGGGATACCACGCTGCTTCGCGTGGTACCGATGGGGGGAGGGAAGCACATCCGCATGACGCTGGAGAAGGACGGACGGGCGGTCACGGCCGTTTGGTTCGGCCAGAATCCGGACTGCCTGCCGTTTGAGGCGGGAGATACGGTTGACCTGCTGTTTCAGCTCGGAATCAATGAATTTCAGGGCAGGGTCAGCCTGCAGTTGATCGTGCAGGACGCCATGCCCTCCCGTGCCACACGGGAACGGTACGAGCAGCAGCAGCGGCGCTATGAGGCGCTGTGCGCCGGAGCCGAATATGACTCGGCCGAGAAGGTTCTGCCCTGCCGCGAGGACGTGGCGTCCGTGTATACCTTCCTGCGTCGGGAATTCCGCTCGGGCCACAGCCGGTTTTCGCTGTGCCGGCTTCTGGATGTGATCCGCACCGGCGCGGGAGAGCCGATGAGCTACAGCAAGCTCCGGTTTATCCTGCGGATTCTGCAGGAGCTCGGCATTTGCGGCGTGAGCGAGCCGGAGCCGGAGATTTTTCAGTTTGATATCTTTCCGACGACCAAAACCAATCTCGAAAAGTCGTTAATTTTACATCGGCTGCGGAGCCGGCAGATCAAATAACCCGCAGCCCGAGGAGAGCGAGGTGCCAATATATGAGCCAAACCCCGGTACATACCGATATCAGCAGGCTGCTCGAAATTCTGCGGGCAACCGGCAAAAAATATGATCTGGATAAAATCACCCGGGCCTTTGAATATGCCAGAGAAATGCATGAGGGGCAGATGCGGGTGAGCGGGGAGCCGTATATTTCCCATCCGGTAGCGGTGGCCGAAATTGTGGCCGGTCTGGAGCTGGATACCGATTCGATCTGCGCCGCGCTGCTGCACGATACGGTAGAGGACTGCTCGGATAAAACCAACCTCAAGGAAATTGAAAAGAAGTTCGGCAAAGAGGTTGCGGGACTGGTGGACGGTCTGACCAAAATCGTCATGCTTCAGGTGGAGGACAAGGAAGAGGCGCACATTGAGAACCTGCGCAAGATGCTGCTGGCCATGTCGCGGGATGTGCGGGTCATCTTCATCAAGCTCTGCGACCGTCTGCACAATATGCGCACGCTGGACGCCAAGCCGGATTCCAAACGGCGGCTGACCGCGCTGGAAACCATGTATGTCTACGCCCCGCTGGCGCATCGGCTGGGTATGCAGCGCATCAAGCAGGAGCTGGAAAATCTGAGCCTGCAGTATCTGGACCCCATCGGCTATGAGGAGGTGCGCCGGCACATTGAGGAAAAATACGGGCAGAACCTCAACTTCATTGAGAATGTGCGCGGTGCTGTGGACCGCAAAATGCGGGAAAACGGCATTCACTTTACGCTCGAGGGCAGAATCAAGTCGGTCTATTCCATCTACCGCAAGATGTACAACCAGAACAAGTCCTTTGACGAGATTTACGATTTCTATGCGCTGCGCATCATTGTGGATACCGAGCTGGAGTGCTATACCGCTCTGGGGCTGATTCATGAGATGTTCAATTCGATTCCCGGGCGCTTCAAGGACTACATCTCCACGCCGAAGCCAAACATGTACCGTTCGCTGCACACCACGGTCATCGGGCGGGACGGCATTCCGTTCGAGGTGCAGATCCGCACATGGGAGATGCACCACATCGCCGAGTACGGTATTGCCGCCCACTGGAAATACAAGTCCGGCGCCACCTCCAAGGAGGAGATGGACAAAAAGCTGGCATGGATCGCCAGCCTGATTGAGACCGAGGACAGCGCGCGCGACCCCGATGAGTTTATGAGCGCACTGAAAACCGATATTTTCCACGACGAGGTGTTTGTATTCACGCCGAAAGGGGATGTCATCGCCCTGCCGTACGGCGCGAACCTGATCGACTTTGCCTACGCGGTCCACACGGAGGTGGGCAACAAGATGATCGGCGGCAAGATCAACGGCATGATTGTTCCCATCGACCGCACGCTGCAGAACGGGGAGATTGTGGAGATTCTCACCTCCTCCGCCGCGCGGGGGCCGAGCAGAGATTGGCTCAACATCGTCAAAACCTCGGCGGCAAGAGCCAAGATCCGCGGTTGGTTCAAGCGGGAGCGCCGGAGCGACAACATTGCGGTGGGCAAGGCCGCCGTGGAGACCGAGCTGCGCAAGTTCTGTGGCAAAACCACTTTGAGCGAGGCGCAGAAGGAGGAGCTGCTCCAGCCCATATGCACCCGCTTCGGATACAACAGCGTGGAGGATTTTTACAACGCCATCGGCTACGGTGGGCTGGCGGTTTCCAAATTCATCAACCGCCTGCAGGAGGAGTGTGCCCGCTTCATTCATCCGGAGTCCGAGGAGTCCGCCCGTATTCTCGAGCCGGATCAGGTGCCCATCAAACAGCTTCCGCACAATTCGCACTCGGGCGGCGGAATTGTGGTGGATGGGGAATCCGGGTGCCTTGTCAAATTCGCCAAATGCTGCAATCCTTTGCCGGGTGACGACATCATCGGCTTTGTCACCAAGGGCTTTGGTATTTCCATCCACAAAACCGATTGCCCCAACGTCCTGCGGGGCAGGGGAAATCCCGCATATGTCGGGCGCTGGAAGGAGGCGCACTGGGAGGAGAATGCGGCCACCGGCAACGATCAGGGCATGTACGAGGCACTGCTCCAGGTATACAGCGACGACCGCATCGGAATGCTTGCGAACATCACAACGGCGCTGGCCGATATGCGGGTTTCCATTCTGCAGATCAATGTGGTGCGCCGGAGCAGCGAGGGCATCATTATCACCCTCAGCGTGGGGTGCAAAAACATCGATCATTTCCATTCCATCGTTTCCCGCCTGCGGGGGCTGGACGGTGTGAACAACGTGATACGCGGCTTTTCGTGAGCGGCGGAAGTGCCGCCTCATGTGTCGCGACCATTCAGAACATTTTGTGAGGTCATTGTTTATGAGAGCTGTATTGCAGTGTGTCAGTCATGCCGAGGTTGCCGTGGACGGGAAAACCGTGGGGAGCTGCGGAGCGGGCTTTCTGGTCCTGCTCGGGATTGCGGCGGGGGACACCGAGCGCGAGGCCGAGCTGCTCTGCCGCAAAATCATCAACCTGCGGGTCTTTGCGGACGAGAACGGAAAGATGAACCGCTCGCTGCTGGATGTGGGCGGCGAGCTGCTGGTGGTGTCACAGTTTACGCTGTTTGCCAACTGCCGGCGGGGCAATCGGCCGGATTTTCTGGCCTCAGCCAAGCCGGATACCGCCGTGCCGCTTTACGAATATTTCAAAACGCTGGCTTCGCGCGAGGTGCGGCATGTGGAGAGCGGCGTGTTCGGAGCCGATATGCAGGTCAGCCTGCTCAACGACGGCCCGGTTACCATCCTTCTGGATACAGATGCTTTGAGCGAAAGAAAAATAAAGGAAACATCACAATGAAATTGATATTGGACGGCAATGTGAATGTATACTATATTCAGACACTGTGCATGATTTTTTTCCCGGGCGAAAAATTCGGAGCGGCCGAGCAGGAGGCTCCGGACGCCCCCATGCTCTCGCTGCGGCTGCGCGCACGCAACGGGGGCATGGAAGCCGCCGTCACCGTCACGGCGAACGGGAAAAGCGCCTCCGCCACCCGTTTTCTGGAGGATTCCGAGCATCATACCGGAGAGAAGACCGCCAAGCTGGTGTGCGGGCTGGCCGTGATTGCGGCCTGCGGTCAGCTCCTGGGCTACCGCCCATCATGGGGCATGCTGACCGGGGTGCGCCCGAGCAAGGTGGCAACCGAGCTGCTCCGGCAGGGGCTGAGCAAGACCAGAGTCAAAAAAATTCTGGCCTCCGAGTATTCGGTCATCCCCAAAAAGGCGGCGCTGGCCACCGATGTGGCCATCAATGAGCAGAAAATCATCGGCAATCCCGGCCGCAGAGATTGCAGCCTGTACATTTCCATTCCGTTCTGCCCGACCCGCTGCTCCTACTGCTCCTTTGTCTCCTACACCTCACGCAAGCTGCTGGACCTGATTCCGGATTATCTGGAGCGTCTGATGACTGACGTGCGGCAGATGGCGGCCAAGATTCGGGAGCTGGGGCTGCGGCTCTGCACGGTTTACATCGGCGGCGGCACGCCCACGATCCTGACGCCCGACCAGCTCCGCCGTCTGCTCTCGACGATTGCCGAGTGCGTGGACGTCGGCGCGCTGGAGGAATATACGCTGGAGTCGGGCCGGGCGGACACCATCACCGCCGAAAAATTTGCGGTGGCACGGGAGTATGGCGTCAACCGCGTCTGCGTCAATGCGCAGTCGCTCTCGGACGAGGTGCTGCAAAACATCGGGCGCTGTCACACCGCCGCGGATTTTTTCCGTGCGTTTGCGGTGGCAAGAGCGTCGGGAATCCCATATATTAATACGGATCTGATTGTCGGGCTTCCGGGCGATCATTTCCACATTTTTGCCAAGTCCTTCGATCAGGTGGTCGCTCTGCGCCCCGAAAACCTCACGGTGCACACCTTCTGTGTCAAAAAGGCGGCGGATATTCTGCGTCAGGACAGCCACGTCTATTCGCTTCGCGGCGGTGACGCCGGGAAGTGCGTGGATTACACGCAGCTGCGGGCCGCGCAGGAGGGCTACCGGCCATACTATATGTATCGCCAGAAGAACACGGTGGGCAATTTTGAAAATGTGGGCTTTGCGCTGGAGGGCGCGGAGTGCCGCTACAATGTTTATATGATGGAGGAAGTGCATTCCATATTCGCCGCCGGAGCCGGCGCCGTCTCCAAAATGGTGGATTACACCCCGCGGGGAGGCGGAAAACCGGTGATTGAACGGCTGTTTTATCCCAAGTATCCTTACGAGTATCTCAAGGACGATAGCACCGGGCAGAAAACCGCGGTCATGGAAGCCTTCTACCGTCAGCACGGGCTGCTGGACTGAAGCGCCATGCAGGCGTCGGCCTCTGGCCTGCTGTCTGCCGGCCCGAATACCGGAAAGGATCATAGTCGGATGAAACGTTACACAATTGCACCAATTCTCAGCAACGCCGGCCTTGCCGAGCTGGTGGAGGCGGGCGAGAAGCACTTTGAGGAGCAGCTCGGGAACCTCTCGGCCGAGCTGGCAGCGCTCCCCGAGCTGCACCTGATCGGTCTGACCGGGCCGACCTGCTCGGGAAAGACCACCGCGGCCGAGCACCTGACACGGGCGCTTGCGCGGCATGGAAAGGCGCTGCATGTCATTTCCATCGACGATTTTTATTTCAACAAATCCTATCTGCGTGAGCAGGCGCAGGAGAGCGGTCGGCAGGAGCCGGATTTTGACTCGGAGGAAACCATCGACGTGGACTTTCTGCGGGAATGCACCGAGTCGCTGCTGGCCGGAAAGCCGACCCGGATGCCGCATTTCAACTTTCATTCGGGCTGCCGGGAGGAGGGAGAGCTGCTCTGCCCGCGACACAACGATCTGTTTTTGTTTGAGGGCATTCAGATCCTCTATCCGGGCGTGGATGCAATTCTCTCCCAGAGCGCTTACCGGAGCGTGTATATCAGCCCGTCCTCCTCAATTGCGGCGGGCGGAGAGCTGTTTCTGCCGAACGAAATCCGTCTGATGCGGCGGTTGGTGCGCGATTACCGTTACCGGAACGCCACCCCGGCGTTCACCTTCTATCTCTGGCAGAGCGTGCGGGAAAACGAGGAAAAGAATATTTTCCCGTATGTGCACCATTGCAGCAGCCGCATCGATTCCACCATGCCGTATGAAATCGGGGTGCTCAAGCCCTATCTCGAATCGATTCTGCCGCAGATTCCGGAAACCGACCATTTTTGGGGCAAGGGGCAGTCGATTCTGGCCCGGCTGGACGAGGTGCAGGCGGTGCCGGACTCCTATATCGGGCCGGAATCGCTTTACAGGGAATTTATCTGAAAACCGCGCAGGCAGGCGCGCCGTTTCGGGTCTATGCGTTGTTCGGACCGTAACCCCTGCCAATGCACTGCCGGGCTGCCGCCCGGTGCGCTTGTCTGCAAACCCATGGGCTCTGCCCCTTGCCAAAGGACGATACAACCATGAAAATACTGTTGAAAAACGCCACACTGCTTCCCGAATACGGCTATGGCAGCCGCCGGGTCTCGGTGCTGGTCAAGGACAAAAAAATTGCCGGTATCACCGAACAGCCGCCGGAAGCGCCGGCCGACGAGGTGATCGATTGCGCCGGCAACCTGCTGATTCCGGCCTTTTACAATGCGCATTGCCACGCGGCGATGACGCTGTTCCGGGGCTACGGCGAGGATCTGCCCCTGCAGCGTTGGCTGGAGGAGAAGATTTTTCCGGCAGAGGAAAGGCTGACCTTCCGCAGTGTGTATCATGCCAGCATGCTGGCCATTGCCGAAATGCTGCGCGCGGGCATCGCCTCGTTTTCGGATATGTATATGTTTGAGGACGCGGTGGCCGAGGCGGTGCTGGCCAGCGGCATCAAGGCCAATCTCTCGCGCTCGCTGGTATCCTTTGATCCGGATGGGGACATTGCCAGGGAGCCCCGCATGATTGAGGCGCTGCGGCTGGCCGAGTGGTATCACGGGTATGACGACGGGCGCATTCTGGTGGATTTTTCACTGCATGCCGAGTATACCAATGTGCCGCGGGCCTGCGCCTATGTGGCGGAGGTGGCCGGCCGCTTTCACACCGGTATGCAGATTCATCTTTCGGAGACCGAAAAGGAGCACCGCGAGTGCATCGCACGCTGGGGCAAGACGCCAACCGCGTTTTTCCGGGATACCGGCGTGCTGGAAAATCCCACCTGCGCGGCGCACGGCGTGTGGCTGACCGATGAGGATATTGCGGTTCTTGCCGAAAAGAAGGCAAGCGTGGCGCACAATCCGGTCAGCAACCTCAAGCTGGGCAGCGGGGTGATGCCGCTGGGCAAGCTGCTGAACGCCGGCGTGAATGTGGCGCTGGGAACCGATGGCGCAGCCTCCAACAACCGGCTGGACATTCTGCGCGAGCTGCAAACGGCGGCGCTGATCCACAAGGGCGTCAACCGCGACCCGTCCCTGGCGCCGGCGCGAGTGCTGTTTGCGCTGGCCACCAGGGGCGGCGCGCTGGCGCAGCGGCGGGAGGATTGCGGACGCATCGGGGTGGGCTGCCGTGCCGATCTGGTGCTGATCGACCGCAGCCCGCTGCACAATCTGCCGTGCTATGACGATTATGCGATGCTGGCCTACAGCGCGGAAACGGCGGATGTGCGCATGACGATGGTCGATGGACGCATACTTTACCGGAACGGTGAGTATACTTCCATTGATGAGGAACGGCTCCGTTACGATTGCCGCGAGACGTTTGCTCATTATTTTGAGTAAACGGCGGTGATGCGGTATGGCGGAAGGTCAGAAAACAGTCAAAAAAATATTTTTATCGGGGGTTTTGCTGCTTTCGCTTTCCACCGTGCTGGTCAAGGTCATCGGGCTGATCTATAAAATTCCCATGCTCTCCTATCTCGGATCGGAGGGCATGGGCTACTTCAATTCCGCGTATGAGATTTACGCGCTGTTCTGCGTCATTGCCACAGCGGGGCTTCCGGTCGCGCTTTCGGTGCTGATCTCTGCCTCCATTGCCCGGGGGGAGAGAAGGGGCGCGCAAAAAATTTACCGCGCGTCGATGGCGGTTTTCCTTCTGATCGGTCTGATCGGAACCGCGGTGATGGTGGTCTTTTCGCCCGCCTTCTGCCGCCTGATCCGGAGTGAAAATGCCCACGCCTGCATTCTGTCCATCGCGCCGACCGTGTTTTTCATCTGCGTGTCCTCGGCGCTCCGCGGGTATTTTCAGGGCTACCAGCGCATGCTGCCCACCGCGGTGTCCCAGCTGATTGAGGCCGTGGGAAAGCTGGCGTTCGGCCTGCTTCTGGCGCGCTGGGCGCTGGGACGGGGATATGAAACGCCGCAGGTCGCCGCCGCTGCCGGCGTGGGGCTGACGCTGGGAACGCTGGTTTCCATGCTCTATCTGGTGGTGGAAAAGCTCCGCTTCCGGCCGGACGGCAGGGAGGGGGAGGCGCCGGAGACGGTTTTGTCCTCCGGAACGTATCGCAGAATCTGGGCGGATCTCGGCCGCCTGGCCATCCCCATGACACTGGGCGCCTCTGCCGTAAGCCTGACCAAGCTGATTGACATGACCATGATTCTGCGCCGTCTGCAGGCCATCGGTTTGAGCGAGGCCATGGCCAACGAGGCCTACGGGAGCTATACCACACTGGCGCTCTCGGTGTTCGGGCTGCTGCCGGCGCTGGTCAACTCGGTTGCGCTTCCGCTGGTGCCCATTCTGTCGGCGGCCATTGCGTCGGGCGACCGCGAGCGGCAGGCGCAGATGATCCGCTCCTCTTATCAGCTCACCGCACTGTTTGCCATTCCGGCGGCGCTCGGGGTTTCGGCGTTTGCCCGCCCCATTCTCAAGCTGCTGTTCGGAGGAGAGCCGGAGGCGGTGGCCATTGCGGCGCCGCTGCTCTCGATTCTCGGGGTGTCGGTGTTCCTCTCGTGCATGATCACCGCCACCAATTCGGTGCTTCATGCCTATCAGTCGGTCACACGCCCCATTCTTTCCATGCTGGCCGGGGCGGCCGTGAAAATCGCGGCGGCGTATTTCCTGATCGGCATTCCGTCGGTCGGCATGATCGGCGCGCCGGTCAGCACCTTTCTCTGCAATGCCGTGGTGGTGGGAATGAACCTCTGGTTTGCCGGCCGCTTGTGCAAAACCCCCGATCTTTTGCCGGTGTTCCTGCGTCCTCTCGGAGCGGCGCTGGGAGCGGTCGGGCTGGCCTATGGCGGGTATCTCGCGATTGCGGCGCGCATCGGGGAGAGCACGGTTCTCACCCTTGGGTCTTTGCTGCTCAGCGTTGGGCTGTATCTGCTGTTTGCCTGCCTGTTCGGCGTGGTCAGCGCAGAGGATATTCTCGCGCTGCCGATGGGCAACAAAATATACCATGTGCTGGTTCGCCTGCGCCTGATCCGGGCGTTGGAGCCGGCGGAAAAAGGAAGGACGATATGAACGACGATATGAACAGGGAAGAGACGGTCAAAGCACTGCTCGCACAGGAGCGGTACGATTTTTCGGATTTGATGACGATCATGCGCCTGCTGCGCGCGCCGGGCGGATGCCCGTGGGACATTGAGCAGACGCACGAGAGCATCCGGAGCTGCATGATTGAGGAAGCGTACGAGGTGGTGGAGGCGATAGACACTGCAAATTCCGACCTGCTGCGGGAGGAGCTGGGGGATGTTCTGTTTCAGGTGATGTTTCATTCGCAGATCGAGGCCGAGGCAGGGCGATTCACAGTGGACGACGTGGTGCATGACATCTGCGTGAAAATGATTCACCGGCACCCGCATGTCTTTGCCTCCTGTGCGGTCAGCGGGACGGAGGATGTGCTGAACCGCTGGGAGCGCATCAAAACCGAGGAAAAGCAGCGCAAAACGCTCTCATCCCGTCTGCGCGCGGTTCCTCCGATGCTTCCGGCTCTCATGCGTGCGGAAAAGATCGTCAAAAAGTCCGGCGCAGTGGAAGGAGACAGCTTCGGTGCGCTTGCGCAGGAACTGCACGCCCAGGCGGAGGGGCTGCAGGCGGCAGCCCAAGCGGCGGAGAGCGGCCTCCCCGCGGACGGAGCTGTCGCGCAGGACGATGCCGCACGGATCGGAGCGCTGCTTTGGTCGGTGGTCAGGCTTTCGGCGCTTCTCGGCGTGGATGCGGAACAGGCCCTCGGACAGATGACCGAGTCTGCGATTGCAGCCGTGGAAGCACAGGAGACGCTACATCCGTGAGCAAAGGGGTACGTTTGGGTGAGGACGGGGCTTCCTTTAAGGCAACACGGAAGGAGCAGTGGACGAGCTTGCGGGAGCCTCCTTCAGCGCAGACTGGAAAAATGCCCTTCGTGAAGTGCTTGCAAGGAGGCGGAGCTTTTTTCTGAATCGCTTCCGACAGGAAAAGTTAACAAAAACCCGCCCCGCAGATCACATCTGCGGGGCGGTCTTGCTCATTCCTCTGCTGGGCTTTCGCCGTCGGACTCTTTTTCAATGGTGGCGGTGACGATGAAGTTTTTCACCGATTCAATGATTTTCTCGCACTGCGGCTTGTTGTCATAGGATTCACCGATAAAGCTGGGAGCCGAGCCGATGTTCTTGAGCACATAGCGGTAGTTTCCGAACTTGTCGCGGTCGACAAAGAAATTGCCCACATAGGCGGCGCGCTTAAAGGATTCAATCCCCTTGCGGCAGGCGTTTTCATTGGCATAATACCGGCTGGAGTAGAGAATCTGCCCATTGCTTGCCAGCAGATAGAAGCAAAATTCGTTCTTTTCCTCGCAAATTTCAAACTTGCCTTTTTTCTGCGCGGTGGCTTCGGCTCTGGCAATGGCGTTCCAGTCCACGTTGTCGGCCGAGTTCTTGGTCAGTCTGGCGGTTTCATATGCAATCAAGGCCTCTTTGTCCGGTGTATAACGGATGATGCGCGCATTGTTGGCAAAATTGCGCACCGATTCGGCGCATTTCTGGCACTGCTCGCGTGTGGTATAATTTTCGCCATAGTATTTGTTGGCCAAAATGAAGCGATACCGCTTGTATTTATCCACCTTGATGTCAAACTCACCGTTGGCAACCGTTTTCTTAAAGGTTTTAATGCCGTTGAGGGCGCCGATCAGGGTGGTGAAGCTGGGGCTGTCAAACAGCACCTGGCCGTTATTGGCGATCAAGTAGAAGTGGAAGCCGTCCACCTCCAGGTTGAATTCGTACTTGCCGATGGCTTTGGCGCCGTTCTTTTCGATTTCGGCTTCTGCCTCCGCAATGGCGTTGTCAAAGGCCAGGCGGATATCCTCCTCGGTAGTGGCAAAAAACGGATAACCGGCATTGCTGCGGGCAGGCGGATTTGCCGGCGCGCTCGAAATCTTAACCGCCTTCGGCGCCGCAGATGCAGACTTTTGCGCACCGGACTTCGCTGCGGGAGCTGTTGTTTTGGCCGGCTGCGGCTTTGCAGCAGCCGATTTTGCCGTTCCCGAAGCTGCTTTTGCGGGAGCAGCCTTGGCAGACGAAGCCGCCGGCTTGGCAGGCGCAGCCTTTGCGGCAGATGCGGATCTTGCATCTGCGCTGACGGCTGGCTTGCTGTCGGTCGGTTTGGCTGCGGCCGCCTTTTCAGCCTCAGACTCGTCTTTGTCCTTTTTCTTTTGAAACAGATTCCAGAATCCCATAACCAACCTCCGTTGTTTCTCAAATATCTGTCTTTATTGTAGCATATTTTTTGGAAAAAGTCAACTGCTTTTATCATTTTTTCTGAATAAAAAAATGCAGGCTTGTCGTAGGGAGCGGCAAAAGTGCAGATGGAGTCTGTCTGTGGCGCGGTGTTCCGAACGCACCGGATGTAAGGCGCTTCCGTGCAATACGGGGGCTCCGGTCTCCTTCAGTCCGCGCAAAAAAATTTTTTCCCGGTACTTGACAGGCTCCTGAAAGTATGCTATAATATCGGCAATGGCCATGACCGGGAAGAAGTAACCGGGTGCGTGAGGTTTTCAGAGAGCCGTTGGTGGGTGCAAAACGGTAAGCCGCCGCCTGTGTGAATACATCCCGAGAGCTGTGGGCTGAAATTTGGAGTAGGCTTTCACCGGGTTCGCCCGTTATCGCGGAATGAGCATAAGCGCAGAAATGTGCCGTGCTTGCCGAGGTCATTTCCGTGAGGAAGTGGCGAATTGAGGTGGTACCGCGGAAGGTTTTCCGCCCTCTGTTCCGAACGGAGGGCGGTTTTTTTGATGCTGTTTGCCGCAGCTCCGATATCTGAAAATGAAAGGATGATGATGCAAATGGCAACCTCAGCAACCGTTCTGACCGTAATTTTACTGATCCTGTTCTTCTCTTTGATGATTGGAATCGGGCTTTATTGCCGCAGGCATGCAAACTCTGTGAACGGGTTTGTGCTTGGCGGGCGAAACGTTGGCCCATGGCTGACCGCCTTCGCCTTTGGTACATCGTATTTTTCCGCCGTGATTTTCGTCGGTTACGCCGGGCAGTTCGGCTGGAACTTCGGTTTGGCTTCAACATGGATCGGGCTTGGGAACGCATTCATCGGATCGCTTCTGGCCTGGGTGGTCCTGGGCAGACGCACACGCCTGATGACCAATCATATCGGGAGCAAGACCATGCCGGATTTTTTTGACAAGCGTTTTGACTCCAAAAAGCTGAAAATTGCGGCGTCGGTAATTGTGTTCGTGTTCCTGATTCCGTATACCGCTTCGCTTTATAACGGCCTTTCCAGCCTGTTCAACATCGCCTTCAGCGTTCCGTACTGGGTCTGTATCGTTGTGATGGCGGCCCTGACCTGTATCTACGTCATGTTCGGCGGCTATATGGCGACGGCGATCAACGACTTTATTCAGGGTATCATCATGCTGGTGGGCATTGTCGCTGTGGTTGCGGCGGTGCTTGCCGACAACGGAGGCCTGAGTGAGGCTGTGCGCAGGCTTTCGGAAATTCCGAGTCCCTATCCCGAGTCGGCAGGGCAGAGCGGGGCGTTCACCTCGTTTTTCGGGGCGCAGCCGCTGTATCTGCTGATTGTGGTACTGCTGACCTCGCTGGGGACATGGGGGCTTCCGCAGATGGTCGGAAAATTTTATTCCATCAAGAATGAGGACGCGATCAGAAAAGGCACCATAATTTCCACGGTATTTGCGCTGATTGTAGCCGGTGGCTGCTATTTCATCGGCGGCTTCGGACGGCTTTACACCGACCGGCTAACCAGCGATCCGGATCATTTCCGGAACTTTGACAATATCATCCCGACCATTCTCTCCACGCTTCCGGATGTCATCATTTCGCTGGTCATTATCCTGGTTCTGGCGGCGTCGATGTCCACGCTTTCCTCACTTGTTCTGACCTCGGCGTCCACGCTGACGCTGGATGTGATTGTTCCGATGCGGAAAAAATCGGAAGGGAAGCAGGAGCTTCGCATCATGCGCGGCTTTATCGTTTTCTTTGTGGTGATTTCCGCGGTGATCGCGATCATCAAGGACGCATATCCCGAATTCACCTTCATTGCCCAGATGATGGGGGTCTCCTGGGGGGCGTTGGCCGGAGCCTTCATCGCGCCGTTTCTGTACGGACTGTACAGCAAGCGCACGACGCGCGCCGCCTGTGCCGCAAGTTTTGTCTTCGGCTGCGGCATCGAAATTGTACAGCTTCTGATTATGCTGGGGGTGTTCCATGTAGAGGGCGGCTTTCTCGGATTTGTTTTTCAGAACTCGCTGTACTCCGGCGTGTTCGCAATGCTCGGCGGGCTGGTGATTGTGCCGGTGGTCAGCCTGTTCACCCGGAAATGCGACCGGAAACAGGTGGATGCCATTTTCAGTTGCTACAGCGAGGAGGTCACGGTTCAGGCGACCGACGCGCTGGGCGACTGATTGCCCCCGGGTGCGGAGCCGTGTGTGCGGGCAGAGCAGGCTGCCGGCAATCGGAAACCGGAGCGCGCTTTTCTGCGCTCACAGCCGGGCGCCGCATGGAATCGGCCAAAGGCATATTTGCAACGGCTCTGCGCGCCTATTGACGTGTACCGCAATAAAAAAGACTTGTCTGCAGGGGATATCACGGATATCCGAAGCGTACAAGTCTTTTTGTAATGAAAGCCGGCAGCCTGAAAGTCAACCGCTGATGATGGAGGAGATCACATCCATGATTTTATCGTGACAACCGCCGCAGCCGGTGGAGCAATGCGTCACTTCCTGCACATGCCGAAACTCGTTTTCTACATCGGAGAGGCTTGTGTGGTCGTGAAGCGCGTTTTCGATATCTGCAAGCGTCACCTTTTTACATTTGCAGATCAGAATGTTTTCGGTAGTTTCCATATGCTCACCGATCAGCCGAAGTATCTGGCAAGCAGGCCGGCAAACGCTCTGCCATGGCGTGCTTCGTCCTTGGCCATCTCATGAACCGTGTCGTGAATCGCATCCAGATTGTTGGCCTTTGCCATCTTTGCCAGCTCAAATTTTCCGGCGGTCGCGCCGTTTTCGGCAGCAACGCGGGCCGTCAGGTTCTCTTTGGTAGAAGCGCTCACGCACTCGCCCAGCAGCTCGGCAAACTTTGCCGCATGCTCGGCCTCCTCCAGCGCAGCCTCCTTCCAGTACAGGGCAATTTCTGGGTAGCCCTCTCTGGCCGCTACGCGGGACATCGCAAGGTACATGCCAACCTCGGTGCACTCGCCCTGGAAGTTGGCGCGCAGGCCCTCTATAATTTCGGCGGGAGCGTCCTTCGCAATACCGACAACGTGCTCGGTCGCCCAGGACATGTTGTCCTCAACCACTTCCTCAAATTTTTCGCCAGGAGCCTTGCAAAGAGGGCATTGCTCCGGTCTGACGTCGGACTCCACAATTTCTCCGCAAATGGTGCATCTCCACTTTTTCATTTCCTGTTCTCCTTTTCGTTATGATTTATTGTGACTCGGTCCGGGTTCTGTTCCGGCAGACTGCACCGCAGCGGTGCCTGTCGGAGCAGGTTCCGGCCGAAGCCTTGGGGCATTGCTTGCCGATCTCGCAGACCTCGCATTCGCCGCGCTCGAGTACAATCTGCCTGCCGTAGCAGAGCGCAGCCGCCATTTTTTCATGTGCAGTGATGAGAATTTCGGTTACCGTGGGGCGTGACACCTGCATCTGCCTGGCAACCTCCTCCTGCGTCATATGCTCCAGATCATGCAGGCGAAGCACCTCGTACTCGTCAAAGGTCAGCCTCAGTGTTCCCCGAGATGGGAGATCGGTTGGAGAGAAACGGCAAAAGCATGGAGCGGCGCAGATGGTTCGTGTTTTTTTTGTTCGTGCCATACTGTCGGCCTCCTTTGTTTTCTCCGTCCACTATTATAACACGGTTACTGACATATGTCAAGAATTTTTTTGGATTTTTTTTGAAAAAAATTGTGACAAAAATGGAGGCGTGTATCGAAGCGTGAAAAATGTAACTTTTTTATCAAAGTTTGAAAAAAAGGTTGACAGAAATGCATTTGTGCGTTACAATGGGGGTATCGATTTGAAATCGGATTCAGGAGGAATTGAGGAATGGATCACAAGCCAGTACAGCAGCAGGATGAACGCACGTCCGGCATGGCGGTTGCCGCTTTTTCTGTCTTTATTACCGTGGTTGCCGTGTTCGTTTGCGTCCTCGTGACCGTGCTGACCGTTCAATCCCGGCCCGATTCCTCCGGAAATACTTCCGGATCCGGTTCGGACGGCAGTACTGTTTCGGATGAACCGGGCGGCTCATCGGCGCCGGTGTTTTCCCCTTCGGGTGCTATTCTGCTGCCTCATAGCACGGCAAATACCCAAACCGTGAGCACGCAGATTGCCTCCGACTATGCCGCCTTAGTGAATGCCCGGACCGGAGAGATCATCGCAGGGAAGGGAGCGGATACCCGATTCAGCCCCGCGTCCATGACCAAAATCATGACGCTTCTGGTGGCCTGCCAGCGGCTGACCGAGCAGGATCTGGAGCAGCGCGTGGAATATGATCAGGAAATTATGAATTACACCAAGGCGGGAGAGTATCGCAATGCCACCTGCCACTGGTCGGAGGAAAAATATCTGGGGGACCGCGTTGCGATCCGTGATCTGCTATACGGCATCGGAGTGGAATCCGCCGCGGACTGTACCATTATGGTGGCCCGCTATCTGGTGGGGAAGTCGCCTGCCGACAGTGAGGCCGAGTTTGTGCAGTGGATGAACGAGGAAGCCGCGAAAATGGGTTTGCAGAACACGCATTTTGACAACATCATCGGCTATGACAGCGAAAACAATTACAGCACCGCCTCCGACTTGACGGCAATTCTGATTCGCGCGCTGCAATGCGACCTGATTGCCGATATCCTCAGCAGACCGTCCTATGAGTTCCTGGCGTATTATACCGATGAGAGCGGTGCGGAGGGGAGCTACCGCAACTATTCCTACAGCACGCTGTTTGATGCGCGGGATACCGGCTCCGGGCGCATCGGAGCTTATGAGACGCAATACGGCGAATTTACGATTGCGCCGCTCACCCTTGGCGGGGGCAAAACCGGATCTCTGGAGTACGAAACCTGGGAGTATTCGCTTGCCAGCTTTGCCACCGATTCCGCGGGCAATACATATGTGTTGGTCACCGGCATGTGTTCTCAGAACGCTGAGGTCATGCGGGATGCAAAAACACTGTACGGCTATGTCCGGTCGGACTGATGGAGCAATTGAATATGTAAAGGGCTGTCTCTTAGGCAGCCTTTTTGATTTATTTTATTAACTCTTAATTTATTTTTGATCAACTCTATTCTTATCCCTACTATTTTGTTGTTTTGTATTGACAATAAAGTTAGTATATGATATAATTATGTGTAATATTAATGAAGGCGGTGGATATTGTGAAACGAATCAGATTGGGTTCCATATGTTTATTGTTAATAATTTCATTTGTCTTTATTCTTGTCTCATGCACTCAAGTCTTTGTAAGTCCGACTTCAGAGACTTCCGGCATCTCGCCAGATGAATCGGGAGAAACGCCGGACGAACCGGGAGAAACGCTGGACGAACCGGGAGAAACGCCGGACGAACCGGGAGAAACGCCGGACGAACCGGGAGAAACGCCGGACGAATCGGGAGAAACGCCGGACGAATCGGGAGAAACGCCAGACAATATTATGACTGAATTGGATCCGCAGTATCTTGTACTGGTGAATAAAGAACACCCACTTGGAGCAGATTATATTCCTAATGCGCTGGTACGTTTGATTTGTCCAACCAATCCCTACAATCAAAGGGAGGAAACACTTAATTTCCAAGCGGCCATGGCGCTTTATTCCATGCTGATCGCAATGGGCGAGGATGGTGTTACCGACATTTTCGTCACCAGCAGCTATCGCTCTTACGACCGGCAGCAGAGCCTGTTTTACGGATATATCGATGAGGAGATGAGCAAAAACCCGGCGCTCACAAGGGAGCAGGCCGAGCAGATTGTGCTGACTTATTCGGCTTATCCCGGCACCAGCGAGCACCAGACCGGGCTGTGCGTGGACTTCGGTACAAATGCCGAGTACAACGAGGTCGGAGAGGTGTTGACCGAGTATTTTGAAGAGACTGATGCATATGAATGGCTCATCGAAAACAGCTACCGCTTCGGCTTCATCCTGCGCTATCCGGAGGACAAAGTCAGTATAACTGGGCATTCCTACGAGCCTTGGCACTTTCGGTTTGTTGGAGAGGAAGCTGCGACTGCGATTATGAAGAATGGACTTTGTTTAGAAGAATTTTTGATACCGGACGATGTGGATTTTATTTCAGTCAACGAGACAGTAATGGTAATCGAAGAAAATTCTACTTTTTGGCAGATTAGCAAACCTAATCAAACCGTAAAGTTTGAGGAGGGTACGCCAATGATCCGTACTGGCTACAATAATTTCTGGAGTAAGGTGAGGTGTGCGGGAGTCGAATATTATGTGGCTACCAGTGCGCTCAGCAAATTTGCTTCGGTGTACGAAATGGTCTATGTGATTGCAGAAAATACGAATTTTCTGCTGTGTAGTGATACCAACCAAGTTACTAATTTTAAAATAGGGACTGAGATGATTCGTACCGATTATAGCAGCTTCTATAGCAAGGTGATATACGAGGGAGTAGAGTATTTTGTGGTTACCAGTGCGTTGAGTACGGATGATCTTACCGGAAAAACGTTTACGATTTGTAACAAGACGAAATATGTGAACGTCAACAGTGTGAATGTCAGAAAGCTGGCTTCGGAAGAGGATTCCATCTCGGAAATTTTGGGAACCATTGCCTTGGATACGGAAGTCAAGGTGACTGCCGAAAGCGAAAAATGGAGCAAAGTAGAGGTTTTGATTGACGGAAAAACAGTTACCGGTTTCATCCTTTCGGAATACCTGAGCTTGACGCCACAGCAGGCAACGCTGGACGATATGATCAAGGCTTATCCCGGACTTGTGAAGTATGAGAAAGCATTGAATCTGTATACGACTGGGAGTGTATGTGGCCGCAGCAGTCCTTCGTTTGTCAAGGACAGCGGCGGGAAGGACTTTAACATTGTCAAATTGCTCAACAAATGCGATGTTGTGAAGGCAGTTGCTTACGGAATGCTGGAAACCATCGATGAGGATGGCTCCAAGTTTGACATGACTTGGGTTTTGGTGGAGGATGAGGATTTGGGATTTTATTTTGTCTCCTATCGCTACCTTACCCCGAATTCTGACGGCACGCCGGCACAGATTCCAGCCTCGCTGGACGAGCTGCTCGAGCTTTACGGCTTTACCGAAACGACATTGACCATCAAGACCAGCGTTGACATCAAAGCGATGAGCGCTCCGGATAGCTCAAGTATAGCCAAGGAGATAGAGGAAGGCACCACGTTGAAGGTGGTTGCACAGGGACAAATCGAAGACGATTTCTTGGAGCCAGTCAAGTGGTTCATCGTGGAGTACGATGACGGTTTGTACTTCATTGTCAATGAGTCGGCCAATTATGATATTGTGTGATCAATAAAAGAGCCGGGCACCTTAGGTTGGGGTGCCCGGCCATGTCTTTCTTTTGAAGTGTTTTGAGAGGGCACTGGGAAATTTCTTTCAGAAGTTTCCTGCGGTCGCAATTCCGCGAAGTGCCCGTGTTTTACGTTGCCGCCTGCTCCTTTTTGCGTGCCAGAAAATCCTCATAGCTGCCGCTGAAGTCGGTCATGCCGTCCGGCGTCAGCTCGATGATGCGATTGGCCACGGTGTTCACCAGCTCGTAGTCCCGCGAGGAGAACAGAATGTTGCCGCGGAAGGCCGCAAGGCCGTTGTTCACCGCGCTGATCGATTCGAGGTCGAGGTGGTCGGTCGGCTGGTCGAGCAGCAGGAAGTTGGAGCCGAACAGCATCATGCGGGAGAACATGCAGCGCACCTTCTCTCCGCCAGAGAGGACGTTTACCGGCTTGAACACGCTGTCGTTTGAGAAGAGCATCCGCCCGAGAAAGCCGCGCAGGTAGGTTTCGGTGGTGTCTTTGGAGTACTGTGCCAGCCAGTCGATGATGCTCAGGCTGCAGTTCTGAAAATACGCGGTGTTGTCGTGCGGGAAATAGGATTTGGTGATGCTCACGCCCCACTTGAAGCTGCCCCCGTCGGGCGTATCCTCCTCCATCAGAATTCGGAACAGGGCGGTGATGGCCTGCTCGTTGCCCACCAGCGCGATTTTATCCTCCTTGTTGACCGTGAAGGAGAGATTTTGAAAGAGCGGAGCGCCGTCCAGGTTCTTGGAGAGATTCTCCACAAACAGGATGTCCTTTCCGGCCACCCGGTCCATGTCAAAGCCGATGAAGGGATAGCGCCGGCTGGAGGCGGGCAGCTCCTCCACCGTCAGCTTGTCGAGCAGCTTGCGGCGGGAGGTGGCCTGCCGCGATTTGGACTTGTTGGCCGAGAAGCGCGAGATAAATGCCTGCAGCTCCCGGATCTTTTCCTCGGCCTTTTTGTTCTGCTGCTTGATCATGCGTTGAATCAGCTGGCTGGATTCATACCAGAACTCGTAGTTGCCCACGTACATTTTAATGCCGTTGTAATCGATGTCCACAATGTTGGTACAGACGTCATTGAGAAAATGCCGGTCATGCGACACCACCAGAACCGTGCCGAAATAGTCCGAGAGAAAATCCTCCAGCCAGAGCACCGCGTCCACGTCCAGGCCGTTGGTCGGCTCGTCCAGCATGATGATGTCCGGGTTGCCGAACAGCGCCTGCGCCAGCATCACCTTGACCTTGTCGCTCTCCCTGAGTGTGGACATGGTGCGCTCCAGCGCGTCCACCGGCAGCCCTAGTCCCTGTATCAGGCGGGAGACGTCGGATTCTGCCTCCCATCCGTTCATCTCGGCAAATTCGGCCTCCAGCTCGGAGGCACGCAGGCCGTCCTCCTCGGTAAAGTCCTCTTTTTCATAGATGGCGTCCTTTTCCTTCATAATGTCATAGAGCTTTTTGTTGCCCATCATCACGGTATCCAGCACCGTGAATTCGTCAAACGCAAAGTGATCCTGCCGCAGCACCGACATCCGGACCGTTTCGGGAATGATGACCTCTCCCGTGGAGGGCTCCAGCTCTCCGCACAGGATGCGCAGAAACGTGGATTTTCCGGCTCCGTTGGCGCCGATGATGCCATAGCAGTTGCCGGGTGTGAATTTCAGATCGACGTTTTTGAAGAGAAGCTGTCCGCCGAAATGAAAGCTGAGGTTGTTGATGGTAATCATTGAGACCTTCCGCCTTTTTTCAGTATCCTTTTTATTGTACCATACTTTGCTGTGTTTCGCAAGCCCTTTTGCAAAATTTGCTGAACCACTCGCTGTTTCCGATACCGGAAATTTCGGTCATGGCACGTCCGCACAAGGCTGGGGCTTGCATTTTGCCGTCGCTTGTGCTATAATATCTGGCAGATCACGTGTCGGGAGGAACAAAATATGAAAATTGCGGTGCTGGATGCGGCAACCTTAGGAGATGACCTGAACCTTGAGCTGTTCCGGCAGTTCGGGGAGCTGTGCGTATGGCAGCAAACGCCGCCGGAAGAGCTGCCCGCACATTTGCGCGGCGCAGAGGTTGCAATTCTGAACAAGGTGCGCATGACCGCACAGGTGCTGTCCGGCGCGCCGGAGCTGCGGCTGATCTGCATTGCCGCCACCGGCTTTGACAATGTGGATCTGGATTGGTGCCGTGCGCACGGGGTTGCGGTCTGCAATGTGGTGGGGTACTCCACCCAGTGCGTGGCGCAGGTGACGCTCGCCATGGCGCTTTCTTTGATGACGCATCTGCCGGAATATACCGAATCGGTGCGCAGCGGCGCCTATACCGGCGGGGGCACTGCCAATCGCCTGCGGCCTGTGTATCATGAAATCGCAGGGAAAACGTGGGGAATTGTCGGCTTCGGCAATATCGGACGTCAGGTCGGGCAGGTGGCGCGGGCCATGGGCTGCCGGGTGTTGGTGAACAAGCGTACGCCGGTGCCGGGATGGAAATGTGTTGATCTCGACACGCTCTGCCGGGAAGCGGATCTTCTCTCGATTCATACTCCGCTCAATGAGAGCACCCGCGGCCTGCTGGATCGCCGTCGGATTGCCCTGCTCAAGCCGAACGCGCTGGTCATCAATGTCGCACGCGGCGCGGTTGTGGACGAGGCGGCTCTGGCCGAGGCGGTGAAGCAGAGGCGCATCGGCGGCATCGGCGTGGATGTGTACACGACCGAGCCGCTGCCCGCCATTCATCCGTATCAGGAGATTCTCGGGCTGCCAAACGTCTGCCTGACTCCGCACATGGCGTGGGGCGGCTATGAGACGAGAGTGCGCCTGCTGGAGGAGATGGCGGAGAACATCCGGGCGTTTCTCGCCGGCGGCCGGCGCAACCGGGTAGATTGACAGGGGCTTGGCCTCCTCGGTTGTATCCTGCTTCCGCAGGCGGCGAAAATTTGAAAATGGGTAATATTTTCTGCTTTTTTGGGGTAGAGCATTGCATTTCCGGGAAAAATATGTTAAAATAAGAACCGGGAATCCCACAGCCCGCGGCTGTCCGGAGGCCCGCACCCCTGAAAAATAAATTGAGGAGAACGTCTTTCGCATGTGTGAGAGAATCAGATCATGAAGGATCGCCATTTTTTGCTGCAATATCTGGATAAGATTCTGGATTTTGTTCTCAATTTTTGCTCCATCTACCTGAGCTATTATTGCGTTGTGCTTTGGTATCAGCCGTGGTTCCGCATCGAGACCTCCAACATGTTTCTGATCGCGGGAATCGTGAGCCTTGCCGCCTCGTTCCTGTACAGCTATCATAATGTGTACAAGCCCATGCGGACGCAGCGCATACACTATTTTCTCACCCGTATCCTGCTGGTCAATCTGGAGGTAACGGGCGTTTGTATGGCGCTGATCCTGTGGCTTTTGCGGGATGTGTACGCCTATTATATGGTGTGGCTGACGCTGTCGGCCATCATCAGCACGGTTGTGCTCATGTCAAAAAAGCTATCGCTGATGACGATTCTGCACAATCTGCGCAGCAACCGCAAAAACATCAAGTATATTCTGATGGTGACCGACAGCCAGGAGATGGTGGACGGCTATATGGATGAGCTGCTCCGCAACCCCCAGTTCGGGTATTCCGTCATCGGTTATGTGGGAAATCTGAACATTGTGGGGCTGCCACATCTGGGGACAACCGCCGATCTTGACCGCATTATGCAGGAGTACCGGCCGGATGAGGTGGTAATGGCGTTTGATACCGTGCGCAAAAAAGTGATTACCAAGTATATTACAATCTGCAATGACCACTGCTGCAAGGTGCTCTTTATCCCCGCCATATGCGGCTATTTCCGTGCGCCGAGGCAGGTCACCACGGTGGGGAATCTGCCGCTGATCGATATTCGCAGCACCCCGCTGGATAACCCCACCAACCAGTTCATCAAGCGATTGATGGATATTATTCTGTCGCTGCTTCTGATTGCTTTGACATCTCCGCTGATGCTGATTACGGCCATTGGCGTCAGGCTCTCATCCCCGGGTCCGATTCTGTTCCGTCAGACCCGCGTGGGGCGGAACAACCAGAATTTTACGATGTACAAATTCCGCTCCATGAGGGTCAACGACGCGGAACAGACCGGCTGGTCGAATGAAAAGGACCCCCGCAAGACCCGGTTCGGCGCGTTCATCCGGAAATTTGCGCTGGACGAGCTTCCCCAGTTTTTCAATGTGCTCAAGGGGGATATGAGCCTGGTCGGTCCCCGGCCGGAGGTGCCGTTTTATGTGGAGAAGTTCAAAAAGGAGATCCCGCTGTATATGCTCAAGCATACGCTGCGCCCGGGAATCACGGGACTGGCGCAGATTAAGGGGCTGCGGGGGGACACCTCGATTGCGGAGCGCATTGAGGAGGATATCAACTATATCGAAAACTGGACGTTCTGGGGAGATGTCCGTATTTTGCTGCTCACCCCGTTCCGCGCTGTGAACCGTCATGAAAAATACGTGGCAAATGAGACCGAGCGTGCCCGGAGGCAGGAGGAGAAGGAACGCAGAACCTATGTTTCGGGCGGCGACGTGGAAATTACCCGGACAACCGATCAGCCCGGAGAGGAGACGGAGGAGTGGAAGCCGCCCTCCGATGGAGGAACCGATGAGACAGACGGATAAGCCGATACAGCAAGAGGCGCGCAAAAGACCGAAAATTCTGTATGCCGCATCCACGCAGTCCCATCTGGTTCGCTTTCATCAGCCGTATGTGGACGCCCTGCGGGAGAGCTGCGATGTGATGCTCATGGCCAACGGTCAGGACGTCGATTTTCCGGTCGGCTTTGAAAAGAGTCTGTTCAGCCCGGCCAATCTGGGAGCCGTCCTGCGGATCCGCCGCGTGCTCAAAAGGGAACGTTTTGACGGGGTGATTCTCAACACCTCACTGGCGGCTTTTCTGATCCGCGCAGCGATGATCGGTATGCGCCGCCGTCCGCGGGTGCTCAACATTGTGCACGGATATCTGTTTGCCGACCCGCCGCGCGGGCTGCGGGAGCGTCTGCTGCTCCGGTGCGAAAAGCTGACAGCGAAACAAACGGATCGGATCGCCGTGATGAACGCCGAGGATCTGGAAATTACCCGACGCCACCGGCTCTGCCGTGGGGAGGTCCGTTTGATGCGCGGCATGGGCTTTCGGATGCCGTGCGCCGGACAGGAGTCCGAACACCCGGTATCTCCCCGTGAACAGCTATCCGTCTCTCCGGATGACTGGCTGCTCACCTTTGTCGGGGAATTGAGCAAACGGAAAAATCAGATCTTTCTGATCCGCGCACTGGAGCGCCTGCGCCGCGAGGGGCTTCCGGTGCGCCTGATGCTGGTGGGCGAGGGGACCGAGCGGGAGGCGCTGGAGGCTGAAGTCGGGCGGCTGGGGCTGGCGCAATCGGTATTTCTGGTCGGCAACCGGGAGCCGGTGTTCCCGTATCTGTCGGCTGCCGATCTCTATGTATCCGCCAGCCGCAGCGAGGGGCTGCCCTTCAATCTCATGGAGGCCATGGCCTGCGGCCTGCCGGTGATTGCCTCGGATGTAAAGGGGCAGAACGACCTGCTGCAGGCTTCTCCCGGCAGTCTCTATCCGCCAGACGATATGGAGGCCTTTTGCCGCGCGGTACGGAGTGCGGTGGAGAAGGGCAGGCGGGGCTGCGGCGTCGTCTCTTATCCGACGCTGGAGGCTTACCGCCTCGAGGCTGTTTTCGCGGAAAATCTGCAGTTGATGAAAGGAAGTTTGGAATGATCAGGCAGGAAACGCTCCATCGCCTCCGGGCATTTTTCGGGAGCCGGTGGTATATTGCGCTGGTGGCCGGGCTGATTCTGCTGGGGCACACAACGGTATTTGTAGGGGGGCGGCCGCTGTTCGGCGGCTATCAGGAATTCATCTTCGTCGGACTGATGGTATTGACTCTGTATGCGGCCTGCTTTGTCTGCAATGATCTGCGCTTTCTCATCATGCCGGTGATCTCCTTTATCTTTCTGGTGCCCCTGGAGCATTCTCCGAACGTTCCGTATCACAGCCGGTTTTATATTGAGCCTCTGCCGCTGACCCTGATCATTGTGCTGGGGGTGCTGCTGATCGGGTGCCTCTGCTGGTTCTGCTTCCGCAACCGGCATATTGCCAAGCGGATTCCGTATGCGAAGCCCATCTTTCTGAGCATGGCTGTCTTTTGCGGCGCGCTCTTTTTCAACGGTGCGTTCAGCTCCTATTATACCGTTGCGGACACGGTATATCCCATCTCCTTCGCGCTTTCTCTGCTCCTGATTTACGCGCTGTTTTCGGCATATACCCGCTTTGATGAGACCGCGTTCGATTATTTCATGAGCTGTCTCGTCGGCGCCGGTCTGTTGATTTGCGCCGAGCTGCTGCTGGCCTATCTGACCGGCGGCGTCCGGTTTGCGGACGGACGGGTGGTCAAGGAGAGTGTGATGCTGGGCTGGGGTGTTTGGACTGCTATTGGCGGAATGCTTGCCTTTCTGATGCCTGCCTGCTTTTATTTTGCATATGCGCACCGACGTGGCTGGGTGTTCTGGCTGCTCGGTCTGCTGGAATACGCCTGTATTCTGCTCTCACAGAGCAGGGGAGGGCTGCTGGTCGGCACCGGAATCCTGGCCCTCTGCCTGCTGCGGCTTTGTCTGGGTGGGGCCAACCGCAAACAGAACCGCATCCTCACCGGGGCGCTGGCGGTTGCCGGCCTGTGCGTTGCGGCATTGTTTTTCAAGCCGCTGCTCGGTATCCTTCAGAATTATCTGACCGCTGGGCTGGATGACAACGGCAGATTTGCCATCTGGAAAAAGGGATGGGACAACTTTATCGACTATCCGATTTTCGGCGCCGGCTTTTACAACAGCTTTATCAATGAGGATTGGCCGAAGGAGGTATACCCTTATCTCTACCACAACACGCTGATTCAGCTTTTGGCCTCCGGCGGTATTCTGGCGTTTGGCGCCTACTGCTACCATCGCTTCTGCACGGTTCGGTTGGTGCTGCGCAGGCCGAATGTCAGAAAGACCTTTCTCGGCATCTGCATTCTGGCGCTGATATTGTTCAGCCTGCTGGATGTGCTGTTCTTCAATACCTATCCCACCATTATTTACGCGCTGATGCTGCTGTTTATGGAAAAAAGCGAAGAAATAACGGAAAGGATGTGAATGCGCATGAAGCTGCGTCTGAACCGCTTGTCCAACCTCTTCCGCAGGGATGTCAAAACCGCATGTCTGGTGCTGGGGGTGCTGTTTTTTGTGCTTCCGGTTCTGATCCTGCTGGCTTATGGCGCGCTGAACCCGCTGTTTTTCCTGTTGATTCTCGGTTTCAATCTGGTCTGTTTTTTCACCATACTGTTCAGCTTTCCCGGCTCGGTCCGGCTCTATGACGGGAGCCTGTCCTTCAGCGAATACCGCGATTTGTCCGGCGGAGGACGCAGAAAAATTCATTTTACGGTGACAGAAATCCGGGAGGTGGAGTACATCCAGAACGCCATGGAGCGCAAACTGAATATCGGCCGGGTGCGATTTCGGGGAGAGGCCGAGCTGGAGCCGTGCTACAATATGGCGCAGCGGCAGTCCATGCATTTCCTGATCTGCGGCGTTCGGAAATTTTCGGAGTTTACCAAGCAGTTTGATCGCATGACGCATCGGAGTGTGGAGCCGCTCCATCCGGCGGAGTGAGTGCCCGCCGTCCGTGCGGAAGGCGCTTTGGCCGGCTTTGCACGAGCCGCGGAGCCACGGCACGTGCTCCACTGAAAAGCCCCGTGCGAAACCGCCGCACGGGCTTTCAGGTTGTCGACAAAAGGCGCATCAAATAAAAATTGCACAAAAGCGTTCGTTTGTTACTTTTCTTTGAGGCCGCAGGCGCAAAGAAAAGTAACCAAAAGAAACGCCAAATGAGGAGCTTTCGCCGC